>JAFGKV010000318.1 GCA_016928395.1 Candidatus Fermentibacterota bacterium
AGGCTAGTGGTCTCAGTAATACACTTTCAACACCAACGTCCCGTACGCCCGTGATAAGGATTCAGGGTGAAGACCATCGGCGCCGGCTGACTGTGCCGCCCTTTGGCCCTGACGGATGAGAGCATTGGAACGATTTGCAGTTGCCCCTGCGCCACTCACGATGCTTCGAGAAGGAAGTCAGCCAGGTTGAGGCGACGGATGCCGTCGATGTCGTCTCCAAAAGCGGGGTCCATGCTGACGACGAGCTTGAAGTAGTTGTCAGGTGGGGCTTGCTTGAACCCAACGTTGCAGCGGACTCGCTCCGCTCGTTGTTGAGCGCCAAGGTTAGGCCTCAAACCACTACTGACGGGAAGAGTCGCAGGCCTATGCAAGACAAACGCACGATGCTGCTAAACTGGCTCTACTACAGGCCGGTTGGCCACGCGGTCGAGAGCTTCGCTGCGGCAGCTGACTACTACGCACCAGACAAGAACCTTCGGGTGTCGGTGTTGCTCAATTCGGAGACGCCCTTCGAACTTGCCGCCAACTGCCCGTGGATCCATGCCGCGTACCCGGTCAATGTCGATGACGTTGCGGAGAAGGGCACTGGTGCCCAATGCCTAGAGGCCATTCCTCGCGTCTGGGACTACGTGGTTACATCCGAACGTCGGTTCCTGACTCCCCATGTGTACACTGGCTCGATGGCTCGGTGCCAGGAGGTGATCGATGAGTTCGCTACCGCCAGAATGTGGAAGGGGATCCGTGGCCAGGTAGGCGAAGGCATCGGCCCCATTCCCGACTGCGTTCCCTTCGCCAAGTTCAGAATGGTGCCACACGACGCAGCCAAGAGATGGGTTGCCGCCCACGCGAATCGCAAGCCCATCTTCACGGTGATGCTTGGCGGGGCCTCAGGCGCTTTCCTATACCCGAGAGTGGAGACATGGATCAGCATCCTGAAGGCTTTGCGACAACGCTTCCCAGCTGTCTGCTTCGCGATCACTGGTTCAACCGACTCTTCCGCACGTCGGAACACCACCCTCAAGTACTCCAAGCAAGACGTGGGAGAGATAGTTGACAAGCTCGGGAATGCCATCGACTGCTACGATATCGGAATCGACAGCCAGCTCGCGCTGCTGGAGGCGTCTGACCTGTTCGTTTCGGCACACACTGGGTTTGCGTTTCTTGCGCCCTGCGTGGGAACTCCTTGGTTGGCAGTTTCAGGAGCACACTGGCCAGATCCGGCCTATGCCAGAAATCCCTTCTATAGCGTTCTGCCCACATGTCCCGAGTACCCGTGCTACACAGGGATGCTTCCCGAATGTCAGTCCCGCAAAGGGAGGGGGGAACCGGTCTACTGCATGGACACCGCGCTTGAGTCGCGCATACCCGAGATTGTGGAAGGGGCGGCTCGCTGCCTTGACCCAACCTTCGACTTGGCCCAGGCAGCCCAAGTCTACGAGTTGCAGGCAAAGGCCAAGGGCGTCAAACTCGAGCGCATGTACACCCTGGACATGCTGAGGGCACACATGCTGAACACTCAGGACCCGAGTGCGACATGAACTACGAGCATGCCACGGGTCGGGCGCACGGCCGTTTGTACAATGTGAACTCTCTGGAGGGGGATGGAGCAGGTAGAGGAGGTCTGCGGTCAATGGACTCTGGAGAGACTCGGGTTGTCCAGACACCTAAGAGATCAAGATCATGGAATGAGGATTTGACCCCGAAGCGGACAGGGGCTTGGGGGCCGCTGGGGGATTAGGACTTGCTTCTTGGTCTTTGGGCATCTGGTAGAATCAGCCATGTGGGCAGGATGGCGGGCGACTGAGCCCCGAGGGCATCGGAGGGGCACTATTACAATGTGAGAATAGTGCCCCCCGGGCAGCTTTCAGACTCATCCGTGGGCAGTAGGGGCCGCCAAGGCTCGTCCGTCAACCTCGGAACTTGAGTTCTCTCCGCCGTCTCACCACCGGAACCCCGATCCGGTTCTCATCCCCGTTCCTCGAATCCCACAATGCAATACACGACCCCACTCTCCCGTATTCCTTCGATTTCGGGATAGGAGTATTCGCCGCTTCCGGTGCCGTCAGAGGAATAATCCATCACGATAAGGTGGAACGTCGTGTCCGCAGCGATGGCGGCGAGGTCAGCTTCCTGCAGTTGATATGCCCATGAATCAACCCCAGGGATTTGAGCGTCGCATGGAGCGAGGGGAAAGAAAGACATCCCGAAGCACGAGAGACAGGGGATCCACGCGTGCCTATGTCTTCGGGATGCATGCGTCCGTGTGATGCAGTGTAGGTTCATGTTGCTTTCTCCGAGCTCGATTTGGGAACCTGAGCGCTCCGCATATGAGGGGAGATAACTCATCATCTTCTGGTCTGCTCACCAATTCCTCCTCCAGGCGATCCCCCGGGCAGGCGGTGGAATGCCAGAGCCTGGAACAACACACGCACCAAGATCGAGAGTTGGGCACTTTGGGGACATTCCATGCCTCCAGAGTCAAATGGTGCCGCCATACCTTGCTCAACGACCCTTTCGATGTCCCCACGCTCCCGGCAGCCCAGCACCTCCTCCTCCCCCTCGTGGACAGCATCGCCCTGGATACCGACCGTACTCGACCCCCCAGGGGGAGCCTTCAGGTCGCCTTACACCCCAGACCTTGTTGAAAGGGCACCTCTTCAAGAAAGGGCGTAGGGATGTCGGCAGGATGGAAACCTACTGGCACGATCGGAGGTTGTCGCGGGCCTCTTCAAGGCCCGGAATCTGACGGATTCGCTCAACCAACCGCGAGCTCCCTTCCCACACGCCGATCACCTCATATAGGATCTGTCCTAGCTTGGACTTGTCCTATATGCCTCTTCACCATGCACAGCGGCGGTATAACGGCCCAGCGACGTTGGCAAAATGGTAAATTGCTGGGAGAGAAGTTGGTGAGCGCGGAAGGTCTCAGGTTCGCTGTGGTGACGTAACTTGACAACTCCCAACGTCCCGTGCGCCACGCCAAATGCCGCAGGCTTTCCACGCTACCCCCCTCCTATGGGAGGAAAGATCGAGACCGCGTCATTGTCCTGAAGAACATCCTTAGGGGCCGCATGACGTCCATTACGAAAGATGATGGCAGCTTCACCGGGGGGAATGGCGAGATCATCCAGTATGTTCTGGATCGTCGTGTTCTCGAGGCATTCCCGTTGTGCGGTGTCGAACCGCCCGTGTTTCAGCATCGCGAACAGCTTGATCGTCACCTGCATACGCCGCCCATTACCTGAGAGCCTGTCTCAAGACACGCACCGGTGACCCAGAAACTGGGGACTGTGATCAAGAGGCGGCGCCCGTAACCGCTATCGTCAACAGCGCCATTTCGCCGGAAAAGAGAGCATGGTCCCTCCGCAATCTCTGGCATTCGATTCGTTCACCGTTGACGGTGAGATTCCTGCACTTCTCCCAGAAGTCATCCGGTTGCCGCGCGAGAGCGCGGGCGAGATCACGGCATTTCACGAGAACGCCTCTCTTGAGGAAGCCGGGCCCGAGCTCATCCATGATCAGATTGAAGAGTTTCAATCTGACGGGCACCATTCCCGCACGCCAGGACTCCCCACTCTCGGCATGAGTGATGGAACTCCTGAAGGAGGAATAGAAGCCTCCGCGTCTCATTGTCGCTCCCACCAATCCTGGCATGGCAGCGGAAAGAGCGACAATCGAGCCATCCCGGATCAGCGCGGAATCGATATCGTCAATCGGGCTCCCGTCGAGGAAGATGGTGCTGATCCGTGTGTCTATATACTCGGGAGGTATTCTGCATTCCTCGGTGAGGAACTCCCTCAGTGAGCACCCGGCCCGCGACGTCAGAATGACGCCATCTTGAACGACCTGGGAAACCAGCGAGGAAGGATATTCCTCCATGGAAAGCCTAAGACCGAGGGGAGGCGGCTCTCTCTGCGGCGCCGTGCTGTTAGTGCTCAGAGGAACCTCGTGCCAACGGCAATGAGGAAAGGGGTGCGCTTCGTCGACATGCCCCTGTCATGAAGAGGGAGAGGCCTGGCGCCTCTCCCTCTTCCAGTCCACGAAGGGTCACCAGTTGAAGACCTTGTCGAGATCCTCGTCCTTGACGGTGAATGTCACGTTGTGCGGTGCAACAGGCTCGGTTGAGAAATACCGGGGCAGCCGGTCGTGCAGCGCGGTGAAACCGGCCCGCGCGTTGAAATCCCGCTCCATGCTGAGCACCTTCTTGCCCAGCTCAACGACGCCGTCGCCGGTGAGACTCAGGCCGTAGAAGGCATTGAGCAGGTCCAGAAGGGCCTGGAATGTGTCTGGCTGATCGAGGATCGCGAATGCGATGAAGAGGCACATGCCGGTGGAGTCGACCGCCGCGGTCGCGATCTGGAGATTGCGCGAAAGCTCAATCTGTCCCTCCGTCTTGAGCGGATCGACATAGCCGCCGACCTTGAGGATGTTGGTTGCGATGGCGTATCCGGCGGTATGGTCAGCTCCCATGGTCGACGTGGCATAGGTGACCCCGATTCCTTGTACCGCCCGCGGATCGTAGGCAGGCATCGCCTGGCCCTTGACCACGGGAACGCGTTCGACACCGTAGACTTTGCCGGTGACCGCCGCGCCGCCGCCGAGGATGCGGCCAAGATGCGAGCCTTTGCCCACTTCCTTCACGAGATTGATGGCCGCCTCGGCATCGCCGAACGTGGCAAGACCTGCTTCCATCGCAACACCAATCGTGGCGCCCATTTCAATGGTGTCGATTCCGTACGTGTCATCGAGGAAGTCGAGCATGGCGATGGCATCAAGATCGTCGATGCCGCAGTTGGCTCCGTGTGCCCAGACCGTTTCGTATTCAGGCTGCTTGGTCAGGTAGTGCCCGTCTTTGTCGTGATAGATACCCGAGCAGCGGATGACGCAGCCTTCATGACAGCCATGCGTTGCAAGGCCACCCCGTTTCACCTCGATCTCGGCTTCGGTCTCGCCGCTGATCTTGGCGGTGCCCTCAAAGCGGCCCTCCTTGAAGTTTCTGGTCGGATAGGCTCCCGCCTCGTTGATGATATTCGCCAAGACATTCGTGCCGTACGCGGGGAGGGCCTGGCCGGTGACCGGGTGCTTCAGAAGCCCCGCGGTGAATCGCTTGTTGGCATCCTTGAACCCCTCGGGATCCTTGGCTTCACGCATGGGCATGCCCGTGTCGTCGAGCACGATCACCTTGACCCCCTTTGAGCCCATGACCGCTCCAACGCCGCCACGGCCTGCATGCCGGGAAGGGTGAAGCTCCATGTCGGTGCAGGCGATTGAGGCAACATTCATCTTCATCTCGCCGGCAGTCCCGATCGACATACAGGCGACGTTGTCACCGAATTCAGCCGTTATCCTGGGGATAAGGTCGTAGTTCGTGAGCATTCTGAGGCTGTTGTCGATGGTGATCGCTGCGCCATCTTTGTTGATGAGGATCTTGTAGATATCGTCGGTCTTGGGGTTACCTTCGAGAATGATTGCCGCGTAGCCGAGCCGTGCGATGACTTGCGCAGCCTGGCCTCCCGAGTTCGCCTCCTTGATCCCGCCGGTGAGAGGGCTCTTGCAGCCGACTGAGATTCTGCCCGACATAGACGCGATCGTCCCGCTCAAGAGGCCGGGCGCGATGACCAGCTTGTTTTCTTCGCCCAGGGGATGGCACAGGGGAGGGACCTCGCGCGACACGACGGCGGTCGTCATGGCTCGTCCGCCCAGGCCGGCGTAATCGCCAACCGGTGAGACCGTGGCTTTGGGCCCTCCATCGGCGCCCATGTCAATCCTTAGTATCTTGTCCATTCAAGACCTCCCTCCTGATTGCGCGCGTCCGAACACTTTGATGAGTTCATCATCGCGCATCGGATCCTGTAGGCCCGGTCCCAGATCGAGAGCCCCGGCCGATTCTCACGGCGGCGATGATGGCTGCGAGAAAGTGGAGTCTGAGGCTTGGGACGTCACCTCCTCCCGCTCCAAGCGTGGATGCTGGTTTCTGAGCCCCCAGTCTATGGGTTCTGCCTATTCTGGCCGCAGATCATAGGGAGTTCCCCGTGAGTGTAGCATCAGGGTTCGGGATTCGTCAAGGGTGGTGCGGGGGGCCTCATCGCGGGCCCGTCGAGCGTCTGGGCATGACGGCGGGTGTCCTTCCTCCTCCGCGCCTTTGGACCCTTGACACGACCTCGCCGGCCTTCCAACATCGACCAGAGCGGTGCGGTATCGTGCCGTGCGCCCTTTCATGCTCCAACATGCGGGGATGTGACCATGACCGCAGGATCCACGTTGTGTCCGGTGCGTAGACTCAGATCATCCGTCACAACATTCCGCATTCCGCTCCTCTGCCTGATCGGATGCGCGACTATGGTGGCAGCACAGACGATCCATGTGGACATTGCGAATACATCGGGGATCGAAGATGGGACGGTCGAGCATCCCTTCAACACCATTCAGGAAGCATTGAGCCCGGCGCAGAATGGAGATTCCCTCTCGATCGCCCCCGGGACGTATGCCGAAGGTCGGCTCCTGATCGAGGCGTGTGTTGCCATTGCCGGGCACGACCGGGGCTCGACGATCGTCGATGGGATGTTTGTCCTGTCTACCCATCTCGACAGCCTTCCCGTGTCAATCACCCGGTTGTGGTGTCAGAACGTGATGCACAGCGACAGCGGCGTAACCATGACGCCCCTGGCGGTAGAGGACTGCGGATTGCAGGTGTTCAACGACTCGACGGCATCGGTCTCGATGCCGGGGAGTGTGCTCCTCAAGAATTGCACCGTGACTGACAGCATTCGCGTGTGGAACGCCGCATGCAGCGCCCCCCGGGAGATCACCAACTGCCAGTCGAGCGGCGGGCTGAAGGTACACGCGACCAGCTCGCACGGGGACATCATCCGCATCCACGGCAACCAGGTGCAGGGGAGCATCGAGGTGACCGCCGTGTCCAAGAGCGACACGATCTACGTTACCAACAACACCGTCGGCGACAGCCTCGTGGTGACCGCCACTGCCTCCAGTGAGCCGAACATCGTGACGGCCAACACCATCGGCCATGGGGCACGGATGGAGGCCGTTGCCAGCGACGGGTTCCAGTTGCGGGGCAATTTGATCCTGAGCGGGTCGCTCTCGATGCAGTTCACCGCCCTCTCGAGCAGTGACGTGACCACCAACGATTTCCTCAACGGGGGCATCGACCTCCGCGCCGTCTCCGCCGACTTCGTCGCGGAGGGGAACCGTATCTGTACTGATGGTACCGTGAACGGGGTACGCCTGCACACCACCGCGGGAGGCGAGATCGTCGATAACACCATCACGCTTCCCTATGTGCCACCAACCGGTGAACCGTTCGAGTCGGATACCAGCGGGATCTGCGGCGTCCGCGTCAGGGCGGTATCGTACACGGGAACGCGAGGGAACACCATCCAGGGCGGTACCTACGGCGTGTACACGTGGTCCACCTCCTCGGGCCACATCTCAGGCAACACCGTCAGAAGTTCCCACCATGGGGTCTACCTTGCCGCGGTATCGGCGTGGGTCGACAGCAACCTGGTGGAGAACTGCGTGGCCGATGGCGTGATTTTGAGCTACCAGCCCGACTACGGCGACACCAACTCGATCAGGGTCAACCACAACACGATTCGGAACAACGGGGGACACGGGATCTGGACCAAAGGCGGCCTCTCCATGGGCAGTGTGGATGATCCGAGCACGGGCTTCAACATCCTGAAGACCAACGGCGGATACGACCTCTATGTGGAGACCCCGGCCACCTTCGTCGACACTGTATGGGCGCAGAACAATGCGTGGACGCATGACTCGGAGGCCGCGGTGGCCCGACAAGACATCTACGACGCGACTGACGACCCCAGCAGAGCGAGGGTGGTGTTCATGCCCATGATCATTCTCGATGCGGATGACGGTGTGCCGGTTCCAGAGGCTCTGCTTCGAATCTCGCCGAACCCAACACGCGGCAGGTTCACTATCGAAGCGCTGAGGGGGCACAGCCCGATTGCGAGAGTCAGGCTGCTGGACCTGTGTGGGCGCGTCGTCGCGTCTGTGTCGATTCCGGAATCAGGCTCGGACACGGTGGGGTTCGACGTCAGCGACCTGCCCGCGGGGGTGTATCCGGTGCGAGTTCATCCGGACGATGGATCTGGGACCAGGGGCATTCTTCTGATCAAGCGATAGTGGGAATGAGGGGCCAGAACTGCACCCAGAGGATGTATGTCGACGCCGGCGCGAAATGTCCCAGAATCGCCGGTGAGCGGATTGCCTCCGAATCCGTGCGGTACGCGGGCCCGGCCACGCGGAACGCTCTCTTGGAGTGCGCAGGCTTGCCACAGCGCCGTGGCTGTCGGCAAGAGTGGGGGATTCGATGGGAAGCGTGCCGGATTCCGACCCAAGGTGCTGGACTGCCGCGTGCGCTTTGGATGGTGGGAGCTGGGGGGATTTCGGGGTCAGGTATTGCTTTTTGTGTTTTGAAGGTCAGCTTTCACCTTCTCCAAGCGTTGACGCACACCTTTGTCCCAGTCCATCGCCATCCGCGCAATGACGAAGTGTTACCTATGTTCTGAACCTGAAACGTTACCCATGTTCTGACTTGACCCGTCGGCTGGTAGAGAGCTGATAGCTGATAGCTGAGAGCTGCCGCGCAGTGGCTACGTGCCCGCTGTGAGACTTTGCCCCCATTCGGTTCTCCCGACGGCCACATTGCCACCACCTGCCAGTTCTGTCACAAGTCAAAGCTTGGCCCCGCACCTCCGGATGCGGGGGCCTGACCCCAGGCAGCTACCTACGCTATTCCTGTTCATCCATTGAATCAGTCTCCTGGTCCATTGAATCAGTCTCCTGAGTCTTTGATGCAATGGGAGACTGATTCAATAGGCGTCGTCCAGGCAGGTAATAGGCCCCCGCACCCCGTCGTCCTGTTCCCGCAAGCCATTCCGCTTCAACGAGTTCCTTGAGCGCACGCCCCGCCGATATTCGGTTCGTACAAAGGATCTTGCGTGCGTCCCCATTGCGCAGTTTGCCGACCTTCTGCAACCGGGGAAGCAAGCGAATCAACGTTTCGGGCATCTCAGGACCGGCGCGTAGCGGCTCGCGGACCTCGTAAACTTTGCCTCGCTTCACCGGGAGAACGGCCACCCCCTTGCGAATCATGTCCTTGATCGCGTTCGAAGCGCCGTAGATGTCAGTCCCGATGACCTTCTGAAACTCCCGGCTGGTGAAACGGTCGCCATGGGCGTGGGCATAGGCCAGTATGCGTTTCTGGTCGCCGGACAGCTCGACCTCCGCGAATTGCTTCAGCCACTCCAGCGTTTTACGGTCGTAGATGGGCTCGTTTCGCAACGTCACCTGGAAAACGAAGCCCCCGACCATTTCAAAGCGCGGAGGGTAGCAACCGGCGCGATCCATCTCGTCGAAAATCCGAGGCACGCCTTCGCCGACATCGCGCATGTATTGCAGGTCCGACAGCACGCGGACGAGCATGGGGTTGCGCGAGAAATGCACCCGCTTTCGCCGGTTCAGCGCTTCGATCGTCACCGGCGCGGGCGGCAAGCCCGGACTGCGAATCTCCATGCGGTCATCGTACATCCAGACCTCGATGGGCGCGCCCTGCAGGCTGTAGTCCCGATGAGCGACCGCGTTCACGATGGCCTCCTGCCACGCGAATGTCGGGTACTCCAGCTTTTCGACAAAGAACAGGTCATGAAGCTGCTGTCGCTCCCGAATGAACGGCTGGATCGCCTCGCGTGCCTCGCGGATCAGCACTGACAGCGGCTCTTCGATACGGAAACGTTTGGCGATATTCAACTCCGCGCCGGTCTTGCTTGCCGTGCCTTCCCAGCGGATGAAATCCAGGCCGCAACGCGGATGCCAGCGCGTAGGCTCCAGCCCGAACAGCAGAAGGGCCGCCAACGTCGGAACGGACTGACCATTACGCCCCGAAATCAGTCCGTAGCGACGCAAGGCGTCCTCCGGCGACAAACCTGGCCAGACTTTGCCGAGCTCGTCGGCCACCAGTTCCAGGTTCAAGTCGTCCAACCGCGCGCCAGGCGGGAAGGATCGCTCCAGCAGGCCCTGCGCTTTTGCGGCCTTCAGCGCCGCCACCTTGTCTGATGCGAAAGGCAAACTCGTATCGTTCACCCGGAGCAAGCATCGGCTGTCGGCCAACAGGTGAACATCCGGGCTCCAATCCACCTCGAAATGGAGCAGCTTCTTTCCATCAGGCGCTTCGACTTTGCACGCCTGGCACGGCAGGGCGGGATTCACGTAGTTGCGATCCTTCGGCACACCTAGCAGCAGGCGGAGCTTGTCCTGCGCGTGCGGCACTCCCGAGAGCGTGCCGTCATCCTCCATGCCAATCACCAGTTCCCCGCCGTCGGCATTGGCCATGGCCGCCAGCGTCTCGGCCACGTCCCGAGCAATATCTGCCGCCTTGCGCTGCTTCGGTCGGGAGCCGGACCGGTCCTACGCCGATTTCCGCTCGAAGAACTGTCCTTCCTCGGCGGCGGCCCAGCGGGCGATGTCCTTTTCTTCATGCGTCGGCATTCGCTCTGCTCATTTCTTCGGCTTCGTGTTCGATTCGATCATGCGTTTCGCGTCAACGGAAATGCGCTCAAATGCCTCGCGGGCAAGAAGCAAGTTGGCAGGCCCTCTGCTCCTTCACCGTACGACTCTTCCCTTCGCTCCACCTCGCCGATTATCCGGTGCTCTCCCTGCGTCAGGTGCGGGCGCTTCCGAGAGTCATAGTTTCATCTACGGCCCCTCTCTGCGACTCTGAGGACGTTTGGATCGTGGAGTGGACCACCGCTACACCCAGAGCCGAGAGAGCAACAGGTAGACGCAGGAGGCAACAAGGAAGAAGCCGACAATAGCGAGCGCCCGCTTGCGCCTTGACCGTCGAAGCCCGGCGTATTCGTCCGGCCGAAGAAAGTAGCGGCCTCCTTCGGTGAGGCCGATGGCACCCGCAGAAGACAGGCGAGATAGTCGCCACAGGAGCAGGGGATTGCGAACCGAGACGTAGATCGCGCCCTCAGGCGAGTTGGCTCTATGCCGGACAAGCAACTTCACGAACCGCCTCTCCAGGGCAATGGAAGTAAAGCCGAGCGCCGCGACAATTGAGCCCAGCACCTTCAGGATCTCAACAGCTCTCATGCAGGCTCCGGAATCTCATGGTGTGACTGAGCGGTGGCTGCGTGGTTGCCTAATGGGTCGAAAGAAGCCCCGCCGCTCCCTACCGTCAAGCGGAGAACTGCCGGCAGTAGGCTGTCGGCTGGTAGAGAGCAGAAAGCTGAGAGCTGCCGCGCAGTGGCCACGTGCCCCCTCCGCAGCGCAGACTCTCGTTCGGCAACCTCGGAATCGGCGCCCGTGGCTCCCCGTAACTTGACATTTTACCTACGTCCCTAGCCCGCTACACGGCGATAGCGAGAAGACCAGATGATGATGCGCCTGCCCCCCACTCCTCTGGGGAGTTCTCATCCGGAAATGCGTGCCATGAGCTGTTCACATCTGGGCGGCACCAGGCCCTTGGGAAGACGCCGAGGCGCGTGACCCTCGCTGATCGAGCCTGCTCCGCACCAGGAGCAGTTCTCCCGCTGAGGGGGGGGACAAGCGGGTCGATCCGAAGGGCGCGTGTGGCGTCTTTGCTCAACGCGTAGACCCCGGGTGATCGACAATGAGATACTGCCGGCGCGGGAAGAAAGGAACGTCATCGAAATGGTCAAGCAGCATTACGATTTCATCCCTTTGGCCATGCCGGGGACGGCATCCGGCTCGATGCCCCGGCGGCCTACCAGCAGACCCTGTGGGCTGGTTCCCCTGCACCAACGTGCCCGAGGTGGCGATCCGCCAATCTCTGAAGAACGTCTTGCCACGGAGGGTGCAGCCCCGCGCGGGAAGCTGCAAAAGGCAAGCTCCGCATCGGCAGAGCATTCTCATATAGGACTTGTCCTATGTGAGACACGTCCTATATGCTCAAGACGGAGGTGCTGAGGTGTTGACAGCCGGTCGAAACTACCGAGGGCTCTCTCTTGTGAGATGCTGGATCTTCTGGAGTTCTCGTTCCCGGAGCTCGGGGTAGAGAAACGAGTCACGCTCCGCCGTTGCGGAGCGGTCGAGGCGCTTCTCCTCATAACCCTTGCGCTTGGCGACGACGCGGTACATGAACGCTGCGTCGCTCTGGCCTCCAGCGAGTTCCACCACATCGAAGCCGGTTTCACCTCTGATGACACGGGTCCCTGCGCACTCATCGAGAAGCTGGATGAAGACCTTCATCGGGTTGGCGCCATCGATGGTCACGGTCTCAAGGAAGAGCGGGTCGAAATCGACGTGGCATCGGCCCTCCACCAGCCTCCCCTCGCCGAAGTCTTCGAACCAGTTCTCAGGGCTTTCCTGGCAGTAAAGAAGTCTCGGCCCCTCCGATGTCTTGACGACACAGCTCTTAGTACCGCTGCAGGCGAGATTGCCCTGGGCGTACACCGCATCTCCCGAGGCTGAGTATGCCACGCCGAGCACTCCGACGGTAACGCCCGTCGTCGAGGTAGTCCACCCTTGGGCGCCTTTGCCGGTCGGAGACCAATTCACGAACCGCCCGCCATACCCGGTGCTGCTGGTTCCCGCTCCCAAGCCGAAGACACCGGCGCCTTCCGGGGAGTCGGTCACACCATAGACCCCCATGGTATTGCCACCGGTGGCGGTGTGGCTGCCGTGAACCGCCGCAGCATACTCCCCTGCGGTCACGCCGTATACGCCCTGGCCTGCCCCGTTGTTGGACAGGAGCATGATGGGGTTGCCGCTTGATCCAATCAGCTCACAGGGGATGGCGACCGAGAGTTGCACATCGCCCGATTCTCCTCCCCCGGTCAATCCCTCTCCCGCGACCACTGCCGTGATGTCGCCGAAACCTGTGGCATTGAGGGTTCCATCGACCGTCAGGTCCCCCGTGACACGTGTTCTTCCCACGAAGTAGCCAGCCCAGCCGGCTGTCGAATTCGTCTTCCCGTACACCCCGTACGTTGTTCCCGTGGCGGCCATGGCCTCCCCATACACGGCGGTGCCCGAGACCGAGCTGGTGGTCCCCCGAACCCCGAAGTTCATCCCCGTGGATGACGATGCATTCCCCAGGACGCCTCGTCCATCGATCGACTGACTCTCGAACCGGCCACCGAAGGTGTATCCGGTGGTCGATGTGGCCCAACCCTCGACTCCCCGGCCCGTGTTTGCCGAGGCGCTGCCGAACAACCCGCGCGCCGTGGCCGTCGACGTATTGGTCGCGCTGAATGTAGCCAGGTTCCCGGTGGAAATGGCGCCACTCACCTCGGTCCCCGCCACTAAGCCGCTGGCCATGTAGGCATAGCCGACCGATCCCATTCTGGCGCGTGGGCTCTGGACATCCCCCTCGATGCTGGTCTCCACCCAGTAGTCAGCATCAAAAGGGAGATTGAGCGCAGGTTGAGGCGATTCCCCGAGCAGCACAGAGAAGATGCCCCCGCTGACCGTGGTCGCCACGGTGCCACTCGTCCACAGCGACGAGCCGCCGGAGGCGGCACCATAGATGGCGAAGGTCATGTCATAGTTCCCGTCGGCAACGGGTGCTCCTGCGCTGTCGGTCACCTTGCCCTGGTAGGTGATCACTGTCGGGATGTCGGCACGACTCACGGTCGGGGTGACTGCGAGCAGAACCAAGAGCGAGATGAGAACACTGCGCGGCAGAGGCATGGTAGCACTCCTGTGGGTTGGGGCATCCCTAGCCTGAAGCATGGATCTATGCCCGTTTGGCATTATCCGTCACAGCTTCTGTCGCGCGAAGCTATCTCTCATTTCTAGTGGAAACAAGCATCCCACGCATCGACCATAGCCATTCTGCTTAAAGAGCCTCGTCAACGTGAGGAAGTATGGTGGATCCGGCCTTGCGACACCCATCGGCACGCGCTCCGACGCCAGGTTGGGCGACGAGGCGCGGACACGGTGGAGCGTGTCCCTTCAGAGATCTCAGCGGTAGGGATCAAAATCACGCGCGAAGAGGGTCTTCCTCTTGCACTTGCAGCATGAAACAGGGATCGGGTTCTTATCAGAGGTGGATGAACCGGCAGACGCGAGTGCCGACGGAGCCGTGGCGAAGAAGTGTTACCATGAAGACCACCATCAGGCATTGCGAAAGCGAAGACTACTACTGGCGGATTCGACAGTTTCTGCGGGAGGTGTTCCTCCTGAATGACCGGCGGGAGGTGAGTTGGCAGACAGCACGAATGGACTACTGGCGCTGGCACGGTATCGAGAATATGGGCGATGGGACGCTTGAACACGATGTGTTCATCTGGGAGACCTCTGGAGGGTGTGCCATACTTAGTTGAGAATTGAGGCGGCCTCCCCGCCTCTGGTTATCTTGAGATAGACACGAACTCAAGGATCCAGA
>JAFGKV010000319.1 GCA_016928395.1 Candidatus Fermentibacterota bacterium
ACTCGTACTCGGAGCTGCGGCTCCGATAGCGATAGCGATTGCGATTGCGATTGCGCCCTTGGGTGAGAAGTGAGGAGAAAGGAGTGGCCCGACAGCCGATAGCCAACTGCCGGCTGTACTCTCAACCCTGAGAATTCTGAGGGAGCCCGGCGTCCTCAGAGGCCGCACTGAACCCTGAACCCTCGAACCTGCTCGCAAAGCGAGCTGAACCCTCGAACCTGCTCGCAAAGCGAGCCCCGCTACCAGGGCAGCGGGGGGATACGGTAGCAGACCGCCTCGGACGAGGGCGAGCCACCTTCCTTGTCTGCACCGCCGAACATGCCAATCCAGGATGATCGACGGCCCCGCGACAGTACCATGATATCATCGCCGAGATAGAACAGCTCGTCGTCCGTGGGATCACCCTCACAGGCGATGGCAGCCTCGGCCACGTAGTTGCCCTTGGGATCAAAGACATCCAGCGTGTACATGACACCGTCAGGCTGCGCCTCGGCCGAGTTGGCGTGTCGTACGTAGAGCATACCGCGATCGTCAACCCAGAGGTCGAGGATGCAGGGAGGATAATCTTCTACCGTCGCTTCGGGCCGGACACGTTCACCGTTGATGAGCATGACGACCCCCTCGACCACTTGATCCTTTTCCTCGTGTGTTCGCTTCCGCGGGCTGAACTCCCGCTCGATGATGCGAACCAGCTTCCCGTCTGGGTCGAAGACACAAACCTCATACTTGTCCCGCGCCGCCGCTGCGTACACCGTTCCGTCCGGCCCTACGGCCCATCCTCCCCTACTGGGGAAGTACGAAGCCTTTTCGTTGAACGAAGGCCTTCCCAGCGGGTTCTCAGTCGTATGTTCCAGGTACCGCGCGATCTCCTTGCCCTCCGGCGTGAACCTGCCGAGGTACTCGGTACGACGCGCCGTTCCTCCGTCACTGATCTCGAGAAGCCCCGCGCACCCCACCAAAACGCCGCCACGATTTCTGAGGCTGCGAAGGCTGTGCATGCCTCCGCTGGTTCGTTCGCCGCCAAACGCGATAGTGCGGCCAGGCACATTGTCCCGGTCGAAACACACCACCGAACCCGTCATGAAGTGTACGGCACCCAGGGTGCTGTCGGGCATGAACAGCAGGCCATCGGCCCGGCGGATCTCACCCGGCCCCTCTCCCTCGCGGCTCAATGTCTTCAGGTACTCTCCTTCGGGGCTGAACGCCTGCACCTGAGAAAGCTGGGCATCGAGGAGAAAGATGTTCCCCTGAGCATCCCGGGTTGCCGAGACGATGCAGCCAAAGACCATGTCCTCGTCGTCCCCAGCCCGCCATAGCTCTTCAAGGCGCAGTGTGTGAGTTCCCTTGACCGGTTCGGGGCCGTTCTTGACGTGGGCAGCCCCCTCAGACACGGCATTATCGGCAGCAAGGACGGGGGCAGGAGCCATGATGAAGCCAAGCGCGCAGAAGACAGACAGAGAGGCGACGGCCCGGCCTCGTGGTCGAAGCCCCATGAAACAGAGTGTCATGAGTTTCACTCCTTGTTCTAAAGCACATCTGCAGGGTAGCCGCGCGCAATGCGGAGGATACGACCTTCGCCGACGCCGGCAACGCGGTCAGTATGTGAAACGGCAATCCCGGCACGACGTTACGCCGTGGCCATCCTCATCACCCCATTACCCTGCCGGCCCGAGGAATCGCCCTTCTCCAAAGCCGACTACCGCCGAGTTCAGGGGACGAGGAGCCCCGCGCCGGCCGCCCGTCAGCTATTTCGCCAGACGCAGCCTGGGGGGAAGTTCAACGGTAACGGGTTGTGGCATCGTCTTGAGGTAGGCGATCATGGCGTCGACATCCACGATACCTGTGTCATACTTTCGAGACGCATCGCGCAAGACCGTGAATCCGTCGCCGCCGCTGGCCATGAAGTTGTTCACCACCACGGTGTAGTCAGCCTCCGGGTTGATGGGAGTGCCATCCTCCAGGTGGGCTCGCACGACCCGCTGGCCGAAGGATCGCGCGAGGGTGATCCATGCCTCGATGCCGGCGAGCTGCAGGCGTGTCCCGTCGGGGTGAATGCCCTGCTCCAAGGTGGTGAGCAGTTCCTTCCCGGTGAGAGTCGTCTTGACCAGCGTATTCCCGAAAGGCTGCACGGTGAACAAGGCCTGCCAGGTCACGGGCCCGGCATCGACATCGCTGCGCACGCCTCCGGTGTTCATGATGGCGATCTGGGTACCTGTCATCCACCGCTGGGACTCGGCGATAAGGCGGCCCATGGCTGACTCCCCGGCTTCATTGCGCTCCCTGGAGATCGGATGCGCCAGTTGGGTCACCACCACTTCGGTTCTGGGCGCCAGCTCAAGTCGATAGGTTTCCACAGCCTCGGCACACTCGGGATCACGCAGCCCGGGGAGGTCGAGACGCTCCACCGAAGGGACGACCCACGGCTCGTCCGGCCCCAACCGGTCAAGCCATGCCCGGGCCACACAGCAGGCGCGACCGTGGCTGCCACCCTGCAAATGGGGAAGCCCGTGTATCCGCCGGGCATAGGTCTGGTGGGTATGACCGTTGAAAAGCACATGGGCCTTGCCCGCCGCGGCGTCGGTGAGCACTGCCGCGCCGCCGACTAGCTCATGCTCGATCTCCTCGAGACCCAGATGCGCCAACACCACGATGAGGTCGGGATCCGTGGCGTGCACAGCCGGCAGGAGGCGGTCGAACACCATTGCCGGATCCTCGAAGTGAAGCCCCGCCACATGATCCGGCAACGTTGCCCACGGAGTCTCGGGTGTGCCGAACCCCATGATCGCGACGCGGGCACCACCCCGCTCCACGACCGTGAAGGGCTGCAGCCACTCGGGTGGGGATTCGGTGCCCTCAACCAGCACATTGGCGCCCAGAAAGGGAAATCCCGCCTCCGCGATCCGATCCTGGAGAACGCTCTGGCCCCAATCGAATTCGTGATTGCCCACCGCCAGGGCATCGTAGCCAAGCCGGCGATACAGGCGAATCGTAGAGGACCCAAAGAACAGGTTGGAGATCGGAGTGCCCTGCATTGCGTCGCCGGCATCCAGGAGAATCACCCCTTCGGGGTTTGCCTTGCGTGCTCTGGCAACCCATGCCGCCATGCCCTCCATGCCGGCGTGCCCCCGCGTGGGGTTTCGCTCAAGATGACCATGAAAGTCATTGCTGGATACGACAGTCAGGGCACGGTACCGGGCGTTCAGACAGAACGCGACGAGATCCGCAGTGGAAACCGCAGCATCCGGGAGAAGACTGTCGCCCGGGAGCCCCGCAACGAGCCCGCTGGAGACCACTGAATCCCACAGTGAGGCTTCGGTACGCGGGGCAATGTCGGCAAAACGATCAGAGGCGGAGCCGAAGGTACACAAGGGAACCGGTAGCTCCCGAACCAAAGGCACAAGCAAATCCCCTCGGGTGATGGGGTGCGTGCTCAGCAGTGTGGCCAGGGAAGGAGGAACGTCGCCGCCCCACGCGGCGCCCACCAATGCCAGGGCAGCCTCGGGCGAGGGGTAGCCGAGCCAGTCTATCCCGGCAAGACCTTTGTGGCCCGACCGGGCCAAGAACATGTCCAAAGCGGAATGGGCCCAATGCCCCCGATACGACGGCAGGCTCCACCATGTCTCCTGCCGCGAAGGGCTCGATGCTTCGGCAGCGAATCGATCGGCCAGAAGATCTCGAAGATACCTGTCGGTTCGTCGGATCTCTGGCGCAGTCAAAAGGTCTGCGTATCCCCCGGGGCCGGTTCGATGATAGCTGGTAACCACCACGTCCAGCGAGTCGGGCAGCGGCCTGCCTTGGCGGCGAACCCAGCGCAGACGGCTTCCTGCCGGCTCCGTGTAGTCGAGCGCATAGGAAAGGCCGGTTCCGGCGAGGAACAGGTCATACCGCTTACCCTCTGCGACCGCTACTCTGGTCGACCCGTCGAAGGGATAGGGCGCCCATGTTGCCGCCGCTTCCTCCAAGCATGCGCGGATGTCTCCAGCCGAGAGCCGCACGGTCACCAGCCTGTTCAGATACGGCTGCAGGCGGTAGAGATCACGACGATACACCGGGCCCGCAGGCAGAACCAGACGTTGCGACGCAAGAGGGACAAACGCTGCGTGGCCCCTGCCTTGTGCGATCATGACCTCGCCTATGAGGCGTGTGATCTCGTCTAGACGGTGGGTCCCATGACCGGCCGTTAGGGCCGTATCGAGGGTCCCCACGGGCTCGTCGAGCCACTGCCGGACGGGCTCCTCAGCCTGCCGGCACAGGAGGAGCAACGACGAATCGGGTTGGGCTGTAGCCAGCACGGAACCCTCCCGACCCGTGACTGCATACCCCGAGCCCTTGCGTGCCAACGTAAACGTGGCGACCGCCACGGCCGATCCCCGCACACCGGGCTGGAGCACAAGCGTCGATCCCACCGTCTCGTGTACGGTGGTGTGGGTATGCCCCAGGAACAGCACATCGATGCCGGCGACTCTTTCGGCGATGGCCCTGCCCGCGTTCTCGGCGCCCGGAGTAGACCCATCGCCAAGCCCGGTGTGGGCCAGCACGCACACCAGGTCGGGCTTCTCCTGCTTCCGCAGCACGGGGAGCAGCCGGCGCAACGTTTCCACCGGATCCTCAAACCGCACATCCTCAAGCCAAGGGCCTTCCGCCAGCGCGGTCCACGGCGTGGTGACACCGACAACCAAGACCCGGGCCGGCCCGACTTGGAGCACGGTATGGGAGCGCCACACAGGGGATGGAGCCGTGACATTGGCGGCCAGCATGGGGAAGGAGACCTGGCCCGCCACCCGCTTCAGAAGGGTCATTCCATAGGTGAACTCATGATTGCCCAGGGCCATGGCCTCGTATCCGAGACGGTTCATCATCTTGGCCAAAGGATGGGGCGAGACCGTGTCGACGGTGGCATAGTAGTCGGCCTCCGGGCAGCCTTCGAACGCGTCGCCGACATCAAGAAGGGCGCTTGCCGGCATGTGTGCCCGCAGTTCGCCCACGACCGTAGCGATCGCGGCCAGTCCCGCACCTGATGAGTCAGGACAGAGGCGGCAGTGCACGTCGCTGGTTGCCATGAGGACGATTTCGGTGGAAGAAGGCTCCGATGCCACCGGCGCCACCAAAAAGAGCAGGACCAATGCGATACGGTACGACACCAGCGACCTCCAAGGCTGCGAGGAAAGGGCCCCTGATAGGCAGTCGTAACTGCGAAGACAGCAGGGCTCAGGGTTCTTGGTGAGGAAATAAGACCCTCGAGAGGGATCTGTGCAACTCGTAACCACGCCGGCATCACGCCGTCGGGTCTCGGGAATACATCGAAGGACCAAGGTCAAAGCTTCAGGAGGCTCTTCCGGAACTCCTGTGGGGCACCCCGAGGAGACCTGGGCTGCGTCTCACCGGACGGCTTGGGAGCCTCTTCGGACGCGGCGAGGTCATCTCTCAGCCGATGTCATGCTCCCTGGAGGCACGCGATTCCTCGCGTCCACGGGTGAACCGACGAAGCGGACCCGACGAAGCGGGTCCCTCCACCTCGGCGTTCCCGTACGCGTACTCGTTCGCGGCATTGGCGTTGATCGCCTGAGGGTCGGTGAGACGAGAATAACGTTGCGGGGGCATGGGAGGAAAGCCAATATCGTGCAGTCGCACGTTCGCCTCCACGAGTCCCGGGGCGAGCCGGCTGGGATCGAGACTGCGCCGTCTCTCGCGCCGTTTTGCGGTCCGTTCTCAAACCACCCGAGTATGCCGATGTCACAGCAGGTTGCGGTAGGCCCCAAGATGGCGCGGCGGGCGCTGGTCATGTTCATCGGGAAGACCGCAGCCATCGTGCTGTCGCTTGTCGCCGCGGCCCTCATTCCACGGCAGCTCGGCCCGCGCGGAATGGGGTTCTACAGCTATTTCTATTCGTCGGTGTTCACCATCGTCTGCATACTCGATGTCGGCGGCTCCATGTTGCTCCGGCGCTACGTGCCGGAGTTCTTGACGCATCGCAGAGCCGAGGTGCGCCCCCTATTCCTGGCATCACTGCGGGCCAAACTGCTGGTGTTGATGGTCTTCGCGGTCGTGACTCCCCTGGTGTCAGACCCCGGCATGTTTGGGCTCGTGCTAATCGCTGCGGCCTGCTCTTCTATGGTGGAATCGGTGCAGACGCTGCTGTACGCGGGAGGAGCGCTGGGGAGCTACGCCGCGGTGAGTGCGGTAGTAACGGCGTTGCGGATTCTGCTGGTCCTCCTCCTGGCACCCCGTTTCCAACGAATTGGCATTTCGTTGGCGCTGGTCATGTCGGCGGCGATCACCATCGCCGTGTTCATCATGCCGGCGGTGCGTGTGCTGCCGCCGTCTCGTGAGCGTCTCTCCCAGAGCTACTGGCGATTCCTCAGATTCGGTCTCGTCTCCTACGGCGCCGATCTGGCGTTCGTCTTGAGCAACCGTGTCGCCCTCATCCTCGGGAGGCACATGATGGACGACATGGCCGAACTTGGGTACTTGGGGGTGGCGTTCATGGTGTATCTGCTTGCCCGCCAGCTCGCCTTCTTCATCGGCGAGACATCGATCCCCTCTTTGGTGCACTATCATGCCTCGGGCGAGCGAACGCAGTTTGCCCGTACTATGCACCACGTATGGCGCTATACCACAATCGTTGTCTTCGCGGCGGCAGCGCTCATCATCTGCTATGCGGAAGCGCTCGTTCTCGCCATCGTTGGCCCGGTCTTCGCCAAGACCGCGGTGCTGATAAGGCTGCTGGTGCCCGCCTTCGCAGCGATGACCCTCACACTCTGCGTGAGAATTGCCCTCTTCGCCCAGGAGAAGTCGTTCCGGCTACTGGTGGCGCACGGGGGAGCTCTGATTGCCTTCGTGGTCATGGTTGGCGGGTGGTGGCTCGTGCGGCCTCCGATGACCAGTGAGGCGATCGCCCTGGCATTCAGCCTCAGTTCCGTCGTCGGCTTCGCCCTCATGGCCTTCCACTCGGGCACAGGGGTCTCCGGCACGACACTTCTGGTCTCCGTGGTCAAACCGATCATCGCTGCGATCCTGGTCTGCCAGAGTATCCGGGTCATAGGCCCCCAGGGGCCGTGGCTTGTCGCCTCCGTGCCGCTCGCTTTGGTGGGGTACCTGCTAGTCTTGCTCGTGATACGCGGATTGGAACGGCGCGATTGGCACCGGGTGATGGGGCTCATGGGTAGGAGTACTGGCAAGGATGAAAACTGGGCGAGCTAGTGTGTGGATCCCTTGGGCCATGGCCCTGACGCTACGGGTGGCCGTGGCGCTGACGGTGCGAACGCCGACGGTGCTCGGCGACGAGGTCGAGTATTTCCTGGCCGCCCGTCAACCCCCCGGACACGCGGGACTGCTCTCCATCGCCTATCCGCCGCTGTATCCTGCCATCCTGGCAGCAGTTGCCGGAATTGGCAGCAGCCAGACCGGCTATCTCCTGTGCCGCCTTCTGAGCGCGGTGGTCTCCTCCGCCATCGTCCCGCTCTCACAACCCCTGTGGGGTCCGGCAGGGTTGCTTGGCGGGTGCCTCGTGGCCCTGCTCCCGGCGGGCATGATCACCAGCGGCCTTCTCTTGAGCGAGAATCTGTTCGCACCGCTGCTCGCTGTGTGGCTGCTGGGCGCCATGCGATGGAACGGGAAGCCGTCCCATGCCTCCGGGCTGGTGATGGGGCTCTCGGCGTCTGCCGCGGCGCTGACGCGAGCCGCGGGCGGCGCGGTGATGCTGGCCACGCTGGTGATGGTGATGCTCCGGAGAAACTCGATCGGTCGTGCGGCGACCATCATGCTGGCGTTAGCACCGGTCGCCTTCTACCTGGCCTTGCGCCAGGAGAATCCTCCGCAGCCATTCAATGACCCCTTGGCGGTGGTGCATCCCCACGAAATCACCAGAGCTTTGTCGCCGGACTTGGGTGATCTCACCCAAGGGACCCTGCTGGAGCCGGTGGCGGCACGTCTGCCCTGGCCATACCTGTTCACGATCGTGTGGGGGGGATTGTGGTGCCTGCAGTACACCCTGTACCTTGCCCTCGGAACGGGGGGGCTCGCTCTGGTCTTTCTGGATGGGCGAATTCGCCGCGAGTCACCCGGCCGGCACGCGATATTGCCCCTCTTGGTTTTGAGCGCAGCATGTATCGTGATTTCCGCCAATCACAACTTGGCGGGGGAGCAAGCGAATCAGTTTGTCCGGGGGCGATACATCGAGCCGTTGCTGCCGCTCTGGTTTGCCGCGGCCTTGGGCGCCTTGGCGACCAGAAGCGGCATTCAAATCACGGCCTGGGCGCTCCCCGCCTGTTGTCTTGCGGGCATTGCTTCCCTCACTGCATCTCAGAACCGAGCCGCGGATTTCCTCTATCCGCTTCGCTCGACACTGCTATCCGCACAACCGCTGGCGCGCATAGGCATGAACGTCATCGCCGGCATCGTGCTGTTCCTGGTGGCCAGGCTCATGCTCGGCCGCGCGTCGAAGCGCAGGCTCCTCATCACGGCATTCGTAGGCATCTCGCTCCTGGCGTCGGTTCTCAGGTTTCATCGCCAACACAGCGTAGCTGACGGCCTGGCTGCCCCGGCCCGCTGGCTTGCGGCCCATGATCCCCAGGCGCCAATCGAGATCGTGACTGATGGACAGCCATCTGATTCCCTGAAGGCCTCCGGGCTTTGGTGGGCCGTACAACACATCCGGTTCTTCAGCGCAAACCCTCTGACGGTGTCACCGGAGACCGGCGCGGGCTATTCACTCCTCATGGGAAAGCAGGGGGTGGTGTGTACCGGCGGCGAGTCTACCCATCCGTCGATCTGTCTCGCGCCCCGGGAATGGCTGCCATGAGCACGTTGGTCTTAGCCGATCTCATCTGGCATCCCCTGGTTCCGGCAGGCGCCGGCAATCGCCAACGTATCCTCTCCTTGGCGGCGTGCGGCCCCGGAGTAAGGGCGCACTTGATCGGCCCTGGTCCGTTTCCCGATGCCACCGGTCTACCGGTGGTGACCGTCAAGCCATGGAGGCCGATCTGGCGTCCCCCGTGGTTCAATCCTGACCTGCTTGGCTTTCTTCCCCCGCGGGCCATCAGGAGGATGGCCCGTGCCGCAGCTGCCTTACACCCGGATATCGTGCTGTCGGAAGGGCTCTGGGCCGTGCCTGCCGGTTCTCAGACGGCTCGACTCACGGGGCGCCCGCTGGCCGTCACTGTCAACAACATCGAACATGTCGTTTTGCTCCAACGCAGGAAGCTGGCATGGGCGACGGCCGTTCGGTTCATCGAGCGCTCCTGGTATGCCAGGGCCGACCTGCTCATCGCAATGTCCACGGAGGATGCGAGGCGTCTGAAATGCGTGCTGGGGAGATCCTGCCCGCGAGTCGAGGTGGTGCCCAATGGAGTGGAGCCCCCTTCTGAACTGGGAGTGCAGGCTGATGTCCCCCATCCCAATGTCATGTTCCTGGGCAAAACCGACTATCCACCCAATGCCGAGGCAATCCGGGAACTGCAGCACAGTTGGCTTCCGGCCGCCCGCAGTCTGGGCATTCCCGTCACCGCGGTCGTGGTTGGTGGGCCCAGGGCGCCTGCCTGGCAGGGTGATCTGGTCTTCAGCGGCTATGTGGATGCTGTGTGGCCCTGGATCAACGCAGCCGATGTGTGCGTCGCGCCACTCATATCCGGGAGCGGCACCCGCCTCAAGGTACTGACCTATCTGGCAGCGGGAAGGCCGGTGATCGCCACGGAGGTGGCGGTTGAGGGGTTGGGCATGGCGCCGGAGATCCACTACCTCCGCGCCGAGACCGGCGAGGAGTTCGCGGCTGCACTCGCACGGGTTCGCGGTACACCAGAGTTGGCAGCCGAGTTGGGCCGACGTGGAAAGGAGCTGGCTCAACGATTCTCATGGAATGCGATTGGGAAACACTGGGCCGGCGTGCTCCAGTCGGCCGCGGGTGGGGCTCCCACGGATTCGTCTCTCGTGGGAGCGGAGGCCCGTGTCACTCATCCGCGATGAGGAGGTGACCGCCGCGAACCTGCCACCTCAGCCAGTCGGCCGCCACCAGTTGTGTTCCCGGGCCTCTGTTCTGCGCGTCAATGGATCCTCAACGCCACCGCACTAGCAATCCTAGTCGAATCAGCGGGTCACATCTCGGCTGCGATATCGATGGCGCTGTCAACCCCAGACCCTCTTCCCGCCGGGCGACCAGGGACGGTCGCCCCAACAAAGTCAGAGTGCCATCGTCCCGGACCCTGCGCCCTGATCAGTCACACGCCATAGACAGAACCAGTACGGGGCCGCCAAAGACGGCCCCGTGCGGGGAGGAGGATGCTGGTACGGAAGTCCTAGACAGGAGGTGAGGCGAGCATGCCGTCGAGCGTCTTCCTGAACTCCGTGTCAGGCCGAACACCGACAAGCTGCGTGACCGCCTTGCCATCTGAAAAGATGGCGACCGTGGGAATCCCGCGTACGCCGAGCTTGCCTGCCCATGCCTGATGATCGTCAACATTGATCTTGGCGAAGATGGCCTTGCCATCGTATTCCTTCGCCAGCTTTTCAATGGTCGGCGCGAGCATGACGCATGGCGCGCACCACGGAGCCCAGAAGTCAACCACTACTGGGCCGGTGGCAGTTGGAAGCAGCACATCCAGCTCTTCGTCGGATAGATGTTTCACCAAGCTGTCCGCACTGTGTTCCTCGTCGGCAGGTTTCCTAAGAAGGTCGGCAATTCCCATGTTCGTCTTCCTCTCTATGTGCCCACCAGATGGTAGGGCTCCCGTTGCCGTGAATGGAACCCTCGTTGAGCCCGGGGAGTTCCGCAAGAAGCCTCCAGACGAGCAGTGGCGCTCCGGGAGGGCTGGCAATCTCGCATGTGCAGGGCGATGTGCGCCGGTCGAACGCTCCTGCAAGGATCCCGGTATCATGTCTCACGGCATGCCTTATTGACAGGAAGCCGTTCTTATGCAGAAGTCGTGCCGGAGGCCCTGCACTGTGGACCCGATTCCGGCACACCCCTGCCAAAGAGGGGCCGCGCCTGACGGGGGGTCAGTATTCCGCAGTAACCGTGTAGAAACCGAAGGGTTCGCCGGCCACGCCCACGTGGGTGAATGTCGCTCCCACCGTTGACCCGATCAAAGTTCCCGGGGCCTGGGGATAGGCAATGCTGTGGCGGTACACGTTGTAGTTGGAGACACCTGCCACTGCATCCCAGTCTAGTACCACATCGCTTCCCACTGTGGTGCTGCGCACGTTCTGCACCTGGGCGGGAGGAACCGACGGATTCGTGATCTGAACCAGGTCGATGTTGGCGGGGTTGTTCGTGCCCAGGTTGAAAGGCGCGCCGGCGGCGGCATTGACATGCGCGGGGTTCAAAGGCGGGGCCCCCACTAAGGACCGGTAATAGTTCAGCACCTGGGTCATCTGGTAGTCCACCGCCACGGGATCGGTGCCCAGGATGATGGTCTTGGGCACGCAGTCCACAGCCGCCTGGGGGCCGTACTGGCAGCAGCCGAAGAGCCCGTCGATCATGAAGACCCGCTGGATGTTATCGAAGGAGTCACGGAGGTATGCGCTGAGTCCTGGGATACCTCGAGAAATGCCGGAGCCGTGCATCGAGCCTATCCGGATATTGTCAAAGGACCCGTAATGGTTCTTGAGTACGCCAGTGATCTGGGCGTCACTGTGGTAGCCAAGCACTCCGACATTTATCATGTAGTCCGTGTAGTCAGTGATAATGGTTGCTGGGTGGTGACTGCTGTCTGGCGTCGGAAACGGATGGTCGATGGTACAAATGGAAGACATGCTGAAGCCAAGGCCGTCCCCAACGAGATCATTCCCGATTCCCGGACCAGAGTAGTCGTTCGTCCATACTCTGTAGTCTTCCACGGCATAGTAGACCTGGACGCCGGGGCCGCCGAGATTGATGGTGTAGCCGCTGCCGACAATGGGAGCCTTATCGAGATCCCAGACCATGATGCTCTCCAGGGGGATGGGCATGGCGCCGAGAGGCATCTGCCGCAGCCCCTGGACCACTGCATCGGTCACGCAGGGGTGCACGACCGCCTTCCTGGGCTCCCACCGCTCCCCGTTGGAGTTGTTCTCCTTGAGGCTCACCTTGCTGGACGATGTGATCCCCGGGAGCAGGGAATACCACGCAGAACCTATGGTGGGCTGGCCCGTGAGCTGCTTGATGCCTGCATTGACCATCTGACGAACGATATCGGCATATACAGTCGATCCCGATACCGCGTTTTCATCGGTGACGATGACCACCCTGGTGTTTCGGGCAGATCCGGCGAACAGCTCGTGCGGAATGACGCTGCCGACTGCGGTGGCGATACTGCCGGCGAGGAATCGTCTCCTGGTGATCATGCGCATGCTCTCTCTTTCACGGGGCAACGTGTCGATGGAAGCCAGGTGCGTGCTCAGGAATGGCGGGGACGAAACCTGGCCTGGCAGCCCGCGTCAATGACAAATGGCGGAGAATGCTCCGTTCGGGTTCGAAGTTGACGGTGTGTCCACTCCGAGGGGGACTCTCAGCACACGGGGGTTGTCATCTCTGCCCCTATCGAGGGAGGGCAATCGGCTACCGTGCAGCCGTGTCGGATAGACCAGTGGCCTCAGCCGCAGCCTCCGGTTCAGTTGGGCCGAAGACCTTCCTGGGTTCGGCGCACTCGTCACCGGGTCAACTGAGCAGAGTCATGACTGCCCCGGCAACCAAAGGGATGCGAAGGTTGTCATCCAGGGGAATCGGCAGGAATTCTACGATGGCCGCGGTGACCGCGCCGTACGCGGCAAGCCAGGGCGAGACGAAGGCGATTCCGATCAGCCATGACACGACGACATTTGCGGTGAACCCTTCGAAGCTCTTGCCGAACAGCCGGTAGCTGCCAAAGGCTTTGCCGACGATGGCCGCGGCGGAATCGCCCAGGATGAGGAAGCTCAGCGCCGCCGCGGCGATATGCCGGTCATACAGGTAGTAGGTGCACAGGGATCCGGTGAGGACAAATGTGGAGCCGGTGAACGTGAACGACTCGTGTTCGCGGACCACCGAGCCGAAGAAGCGGCTGAAGACGTTGGCAAAACGCCTGTTCTCCAAACGCGCATACTCGATGCAGAGCATCACGACGCTCGCCCCAAGCAGGATCGGCATCATGATGTAGCGAGGCAGGAAGCGGCAGCCCAGCGGTATGGCCATGGCGGCCACGTGAACCGACTTGCGTTCGATTTCCCGTGCCAGCATCCCTTTGGTGGACGGCTGGCGCGAAGTGTCGCCGGGAAAGGCCATCACCTACCCGCTTCCGTGGGACGAATGAACGGGGGAAGGCGAGCTTCGCCTTCCCCGTCTGGTAGCGCCACGGGGAATCGAACCCCGGTTTGATGGCTGAGAACCACCCGTCCTAACCCCTAGACGATGGCGCCACGAGTAGTCGAACTGGCTGGGGAGCAGGGATTCGAACCCCAATACCATGGTCCAGAGCCATGTGTCCTGCCGTTGGACGACTCCCCATCCACTCCCCGCATTCTTCGACAGAAGAACACACCCTCCAGAGATGCTTATCTGCCGGGTGAGAATACAGTAAATGAATGAACGAGACAAGCTAGAGACAAGAGGCGGCGCGGTCAAGCCATCCGCGATGGGATGCGTCAGGCATTCCCAGATCTTCACCCGTTGCTTCCCGGGGCGTCCATGCCGAGGCGCCTCGCGGCCTTGCCTCCCACATGAACCCTCTCTACCTTGGCGGGTCACGCTCATTTCACTGACACCACGACCGCGCCTGCGCGGGTTCATCATCATGGAGGCACCTGTATGGACTGGGACAACCTCGGGTTCAAAGTCGTTCCCACCAAGACGCTGTACGTGGCGCGTACAGATGAGAACCTCCAGTGGCAACCTGGCGCCTGCGTGCCGTACGGCCCCCTGGAGATCCATCCCGCATCCGGAGCCCTCAACTACGGCCAGAGCGGTTTCGAGGGCATGAAAGCCTTCGATGCGGCCGGTCGCTCGGTGGTCTTGTTCCGGCCGCACGATAATGCCCGAAGGATGCAGCAGCTTGCCGAGCGCCTTTGCATGCCTCCCTACCCCGTGGATGACTTCGTGGCAGCCGTACTATCCGTGGTGAATGAGAACCGGGAGTTCATACCTCCCGGAGACAAGGGAAGCCTCTACATCCGTCCGGTTCTGTCTGGCAGTGGGCCGGTGCTCGGTGTCGGGCCGGCCAGCTCGTATATCTTCTATGTCTTCGTCTCTCCCGTGGGGCCATACTTCAAGGGCGGCATCCGTCCCATCGATCTGCTGGTAACGGATTACCACCGCGCCGCTCCCAACGGAACCGGCAATGTGAAAGCCGCAGGCAACTATGCCGCGAGCCTGAAGCCGTTGACCGGCGCCAAGAGCGCCGGCTATGACGAGGTTCTGTATTTGGATGCCCGGGAAGACATCTTTGTCGAAGAGGTTGGGGCCGCCAACTTCTTTGCCGTGCTCAAGTCTGGTGTCATCGTGACGCCCCGTCATGGTTCCATTCTCCCCGGCATCACCAGGGACTCGATCATCCGGCTCTCCATGGAGCATTTCTCGTGGCAGGTTGAGGAACGGGATATCGAGATTCACGAGGTACTTGGCGAAGCCGCGGAGTGTTTCAGTACCGGCACCGCCGCGGTGGTCACGCCTATCGGCAGTATTACCTACCGAGGCGCGCGCCACGCGTTATCGGACGGGAAGCCCGGTGAGAAGACCATGGCCCTCCGTGATAGGCTGGTAGGGATTCAACGCAAGAAGTATCCGGATCCTTACTCTTGGGTCGTGGAGGTGCCACGATAGGCAACAGGGGCCCGTCACGGCTGGGCGTCGGTGCAAGAAGGGGGAATACCCGCTTCTCGGCGGTTTTCGAATGGAATCGTATCCGTCGATGAGCGAATCATGGCGCCGTCACACACGAGTGGTTTCATAGAGGTTGCCGATGTAGTGCCCGCTGCCGAACGGTTGGGGGGCTTCCGTCGAGCAGCGTACGTGGTTGTCATGCCTGAACAAGCAGGAGACTGATGAAGGAACTGACTCTCGAGATTGGTGGGCTGTCCACCACAATTGTCGTACCAGAGGAACCCATCGCTGAGGTTCTGCTGGATAGGTATGCGGCGTTCTTGATCCCGGAAACTACGGACGAGTCGATCATCCGTGTCGAGCTGCTGACTGGATCCCTGGAGCAGGGCTACAGAGCTCCTACCATTGTCAGCGATGGCGATACCATCACCGTGACTCGCCACGATTTGAGTGCAACCTCGCGGAATCGCGGCAAGACCTGGCACGCGAGGATGATCGCCAACGAGTACACCTTTGATTCGTGCCTCAGGGTTCTCTACACATTGCGGCTTCTCGAACACGAGGGCTTCCTCGTTCATGCCAGCGCCCAGCTTCGAAACGGCATCGGCTGCATCTTTACCGGTAAGAGCGAAGCCGGAAAGAGCACTATCAGCCGGCTCGGCACCGACAACCTCGTACTGTGCGATGAGCTTCCCATGGTGAGGAAGGTCAATGGAGGCTACAGGGTGTGGGGAACACCCTTCTGGGGGGAATTCGGCAAGGGTACCATCACCGCGTCGGGCGACGTGAAGACCGTATTCTTCCTGAACAAGGCGCCCTTCAACCGTAGCACGCCGCTGAGTTCCGCCAAGGCCTTGCCGCGCCTTCTGCAGACGACTCTCTTCTTCTCACGGGATCGCACCATGGTCGACGCTGCCATGCAGCGGTGTATGGACTTCCTCGACCATGTCAGCGCCTTCGATCTCTACTTCCGCCCAGAACCTGGGGTGTGGGAGGCAGTGGACAGCGCCCTGCCGCCAGCCTAGCGCCTTCTGTCACCCTCGCGGTGTCAGAAGGCCACAGTATTCGATTCACGGCCGCAGTTCGCGACGACTCACGATTCGAGGGTTCTCCCCTCCCCGTGCGACCCAGGCAGCCGCCACGCATGGGGCCGGTCTTTGTCAGCAGGCATCATCCCTTACCTGCTCCTGCCAGACGTGAGGAATCCGCGCGCCCAGTCCTCGAAACCGGGGCGCCCTGCCCTCTCCACCAGCTCCGATAGCGGGGCCAGGCTCATGAGCCGTCGTACAAGGGCAGCGTAGCGCCGGTATGCTCCCCGGCCACCTGCCGACAGTGCCTCCCATGTGGGTTCGCATCGGGGCGGTTCCAGGAGATCTCCCGAGGCAACGACGGCGAATCCTTCATAGAGCCACTCGGGCCCCATGGCATCCTCGTCACCGCCCACGATGGCGATGTGGAGGCGGTGCGCGATCTCGTGGGCTAAGAGTCGCGGGTACGCGTCTGGCGTCGACCCATATTCGGGAGCAACGGACGCATACTCCTCGGGCGTAACCGCCACCAGTATCCGACACTCAAGAGCAGCGGCAAGCCCCGGGGTGGGCACCGGCAAATCGCGGGGCAGAGAATGGAGTGTCTTGATCCTTTCCCACAATGCAGCCTGGCTCTCGAATACCTCTACTCCCCTGTCGAAGAAGACTCCCATGCGGTGCGTCCATCCGTGGGCCGCCGCGAAACCCTCAATCGTGGCGTAGGCTGCAGAGACTGCCTCGGCAAACTCATCCCGACGAGGTTCCAGGAGTGGGGAGAGACGAAGAAGCGTGAACGCCTCCCGTGCGATGTGCCCATCTGAGATCACCACGGAATCTCTCTACACTCCCAGCGTCGGGCGTGTGCCATGAAGGCCTGTGGAGCAGCACCATCGAGGCCATCCGACGGAGAAGGCTATGTGACAGCAGGAAGGTGGGAAAAGGAAAGGGCCAGGCCTTGCGGCCTGGCCCTCCACAAGATCCTGAATCGGCTAGCTGGCCAAATAGGCCAGTTGGCAGATCGCAGTACTGACGCTGGAATAGCCAGAGTTGAAGTGCAGCCAGGGGCCGGACGTACCCGGGGTATGGCTGTAGCTGACGCTTCCGGCGGAGTGACCGGTCAGATAGGTCGATCCCGGGCCGATGTGGATGTTCTCGCCGGTTGTGGATTTGGCACAGGAAAGAGCCGATGTCTCGAACGAGCGCTCGGAGACGATCGACGGCTTACGATAAGCCTTGCGCATGACTGCCTCCTCTGAAACGGATGTCGTCTACTGACGACTACCGAGTTGATGTGACTGGAACGCGAGCTGACAGCTTGCCACCGAGCAGGGTGACGATCCTGTACTGCACATCCTCCCGGGGGGTCTTGCCCTTCTCGGGAGTCTTTGCAGCCTGGAACGTCTGCCCTTTCGCCGGTTTCGCGGCGAGAACGGCGGGCGCGGCCAAGCTCAGGATAAGCAGGGCGACGACTAGATAACGCATCTCTGCCTCCTTGCCTTAGGTCCAAACTTCCGTTGATCATCCTCATTGGAGGAACGATCAAGGACACTAACTGACAAGACTGAGCAGCTATATACGCGAGATTTCATGATTGTCAACAGAAAATCTGGCACCCCGAAGCACCAGAGCCCGCTTGGGCAAGCAGCCGTCCCCATGAAGGGCGGTCGACTCCCTCCAGCGGGTCCAAGCGCTCCAGAATGGTCAATCATGCAGGGGAGGGGCTCTCGAAATCCCGGGGGAACGCCACGGCAATGCACGGATCCGTGTCAGGAGCACGGTATGGGCTTGAATGCCGGGGCCATCTCCCTCGCGCTCCAACCCGGTCCCTGTGATTTTCCCCAGCGCGGGAGGAACCGACGCAGGGGTCGGTGGGTACGGTGATTGACGGTGCACAGCGCCGACCCACTACGAATCTTGCGTCTGCTCTCAACGGGCAGCATAGTATGCGCTCTCTCATTGAGAGAATTGCTCAGGAGCCATTATGGCATCGATTTCGACCCTCCCCGCCAAGGGAGCGTACACCCGGTCTCTCGGCAGGGTCTTGGCCTTTCGAAAGCCCCGCCGTGAGGAAGAAGATCAGGCATTGGCTCTCATGGACGATTCAGACGATGGTCTGATGGTCAGGGTGAAGCGCGGAGACCACCAGGCATTCAGGACACTGGCGGAGCGCTACCGGATTCGCGTATTCCGCTTCATCTACAAGATGATTCACGATGAGGAGGTCGCCGAGGACCTCGCCCAGGAGACCTTCCTGCGGGTGTTCAAGCGAGCCAATACCTACAAACCCGGCAGCAACTTCTCCATCTGGCTCTACACCATCGCCAAGAACCTCACCTTCAATCGAGTTCGGGACGAGAAGCGCCAGCCTTTGGGATTGGCGGATCAGGTTGACCAACACTACTGGGATCTCGCCACGGCCGATGGAGGGCCCGATCCCCTGGAGATGAGCCAGAGGGAGGAAATTCGACGAACGGTGAACTGGGGCCTGGCGCAGTTGCCTCCGAAGTTTAAATCGGCAGTAATCCTCCGTGACATTGAGGGGTTCGAATACGAGCAGATCGCGAAGATCCTCCGCTGTCCGCTGGGTACGGTCAAATCTCGCGTAAACCGAGGAAGGCTGCGGTTGAGGGATCTTATCAAGGATCGGATTCATGAGTATATCGAGTGACTCGCCGTCTGTTTCGGACGGCTAGAGGGAGGTGGAATCGGTGCATTGTCGAATAGTGCGAGCCAGGTTGTCAGAGTTCCTGGATTCTTACCTGAACCCCCGGCATCGAGAAGAGCTGGAGGCGCATCTGAAGGTGTGCCCTGAGTGCCGGCAGCTTGCCCGCGAGATGCGACGCGTGCGCGACGTGCTCGGCGATCTGGATCAGATCGCTCCGTCAGCGACGCTTGCGTCTCGGATTGACCGCATACCGTGGGAGACCTCTCAAGACCGGTCATGGCCCATGCCCAGCGCGACCCGCCTGGGGTTGGTTGCCATGACGGTTGCCGCAGCCGTCATGGTGATTGTGCTGCGTCCGGCGATGACGGCCAAGGTTCCTCCCGGTCCGACGGCATCCATTCAGGAGCAGACCAAGTCTGGCGTGGTGGAGGTTCACGAGCTCATGCTTCCCGAGGAGCGCGCTGAGAGATTCTCACCACAATTGGCGAGGGTAGCCTTGGCGCGGGGGGTTCCTCTGGAAGGCCCGGCAGTCTCTGTGACCGCGACGCCCGGGCAGACACGGGATGATCTGATCTGGCAGGAAGTACGGCGAGTCTCCGCGTGCTCGCGCCGGTCGTTCTGACGACCGCCTTGTGAGCATCCTGTCCATGACGCGTCGCGTGAAGAGGCTCCTCAGTTCCGTGACCGGCCTTCTGGCTATTCCAGCCGCCGTGGCCGGGGGACAGGATCTTCTCCCTCAGCTCGATGCTGAGCTGAATGCATTGGTTGCCGCCACACGCCGGCACGTCGTGACCGTTATCGTGCCCCAAGATGGTGACGATGGCCCGGTTCGTTCGGTGTTGATTGCATCCGGTCTGGCTCTCGACGACTCCCTCGTGGTCACCGCAGCAAGCGTGGTAACTCGAGGCCACCACGTGGAGGTGATCCCATCAGGCCTTGACCCCCGGCCTGCCTCCCTGGCGGGCGTCGATATCTTGGGGGGCGTTGCCCTTCTCAGGACCTATGGCCTGACGCCTACTGACGCAGGACTCCGCAGCATTGACAACCCCGTTGCGTTGGGGGACCTGGTCTGCCTTGTCACCAGCAGTTTTGAGGAGCGTGCCGGCTACAGCGTGGGGTCGGTGGTTTCGGTCCGGCCGGCCGGCATGAACGGGCAGGTGACCACAGAGATCGAGGCGAGCACCACGCCGGTACCCGGCAGCGCAGGAGCCGTTCTCGTCAACAGCAGAGGCCAGTTATCCGGCCTCGTGGTTGGTCGGCCGGGACGCCAGGCAGGCCTCATGACTGCGGGCGATGCGGGAGTGCTGGCTATCCCTCTTCGAGACGTCTTGCGCATCGCCGACGAGCTGAAGCGCCACGGAAAGGTGGGGCGGAACTGGCTCGGGGTGAGTGTGCAGGAGATGACTCCGGCCCTCCGGGAGATCCTCGGCGTCGAGCCTTCTACCGGCGTCATCATCATCGCGGTGGATAAGGACGGGCCGGCCGTCAAATCCGGCCTTGAGCTCGGCGATGTCATTTTGCGCTGTGGCAATGATGTCATCAAAGATCCGGTCGGGCTGATGGAAGCGGTTGCGACTGCGCCGGCTGGCTCACGGTTGCGATTTGCCGTGTTGCGCAACGGAGAGACCATTCAGCTCCCCGTGACCCTTGCCGAGCTGCCCATCCAAGACGGCGGCGTGGGGCTTGCCGAGCCCCCGCTCTCCTACGAAGAGCGAATTCGCGCGTTGGAGACTGAGATCTCCCGGCTCAAGTCCGCGGTCGAGCCTCCTCGCAAGTAGCCCATCTGCGCCGGGCGCCCCCAGACAGTTCGCCGTTACTCCCCCACCGAAAGACCGCACGCTCCGCACTGGAGCAAGGAGTTGACCTTCCCCTACCTCTCACGACTGCCGGCCGCGCCAGTCTCTTGCCTAAGGATGGTCGATGAGCTGCTCGTGTTCCCCGAATCGTCCGGAGTGTATGAGCTCCTGCTCAGAGGCATCCATGGCACGCACCATGTATGTCCAGTTGTGATCCGGATCTCCGAGACCCGTGCTGGTTGACCATGTCGTCGTTGTGGCGGGTACGGTCGCCAGCCGATTACCCAAAGCCGGCGTGAAGTAGGCGTCATTGTCGGCGCCGTGGACCCAGTAGCTCGCAGCATCGGGGCGAGACGTCCAGGTGAGCACAAGCTGGTTCTCCTCCACCCCGCCTGAGAGAGTCATCGCCGTCGGCGCGTAGCCCGTCAGCGTGACTTCGTCAAGGCCCGCCTCGACAATCGAGCCGGGCGACACATCTGAAGCGATGAAGCGCAGGCGCACCGTGCTACTCAACTCGACATAGGTGTCCAGCACGAAGGTCTGCAGCGCCCAGCTACGGTCACTGACGTTGGTGCGCTCCAGGTCGACCCATGTGGCCCCGTCGTCCGTCGCCTGCACCACCCAGTAATCCAAGCCCGGTGAGCTACCCGTATCGTTGGTATACCATCGCCGGTAGGTCAATGTCACGCCCGCATACGGCGACAAGTCCAGCCAGGGGCTGAGCACGGTGGTGGTGCCGTTGTCTACATCGTCGGCACCCTGGGTCGATCCAGGCGGATCATTGCCCGTGACGTAGCACATCACGCCCGGATCCGCCGTCGCGTCGTTTTCGGGCTGGACCTCGATGCTTCCCGACCACACACCGTTGGGATCGACGCGCACCCAGATGCCTGACGTGGCATTGTCACCCGCGGCGCCAACCGTCCAACCCTGGTCACTCTCCATGTCATGGTGCAGGATCTCCACCGACGCGAGCACCCAGAAGTCATACGTATCCGTACCCGACGGGTCACGGCTCTCGTTGGCCACACCGTCCGTGGCCTCCACCCAGTAGCTGATCGACGTGTTGAGCGGCTGCCCGGGGATCTGGCCGCGGTGGAGACCCGTCGCCGCATTGATCAGTGTCAAAGGCACGTCCACCGCCGGGCCGCCGTTCACCTTGAAGTAAAGATGCGCGCCCGACAGCGACGTAAAGTCAGTGATGGTTGCTTCGACCACGTAGGGTCCCACCGTGTCATCCGTGGTGAGCAACACCGTGGTGTTCGAGATCTGGGGCCCGAGAATGTCGGTGAGCGCGAAATCAAGCTCGGTGGTCTCCCCTTCCGTGATGACCACATTCGGCACCGTCTCCGGCGCGAAGCTGAGGTGTTCCGCCCGTACGGTGTACATACCCTCCTCCACCGAACCCGTATAGTGGCCGCTGCTGTTACTCGCCAGCGTCTGATTCGTCTCCAGCAGCCGGATGGTTACCTCCTGCACCGGAGCGCCCCCGGCGCTGGCGTTGGTCACGTCGCCCTGGAGAGTGCCCAGATGCAGCGTCCCGATGGGCAGAATGCGAATCGCCCGCCCTGTGCCCAGGCTCGCTGCGCCGGGGCTGTAGTGGTTCCAGTAGGTGTACAGCAACCCGTCCGTGTGATCCTGATTCTGGATTCCAACCGTTACGTAGCCATCACGGCTGTCTGTGTTGTTCACCGTCTGGTACTGGAATAGGATTTCCCCGTCGCCCGTCGGCGTTGGATAGCAGCTCGGGTCGTACAGGAACACCTGGAAGTTCTGGGTCGCATTGCTGTAGTCGTTCTTCATCCGGCTCCATTGGATCCCGTACCGGTGATTCGCCGTGTCGTTCCAGTAGTAGACTCTGTTCGTGCCGCTCTGGTAGAGGTCGTCCCACATCGGACAGATTGCCGCCTCGGGTGCGCCGGCGCTGGGTAAGGTCGTGTTGGTGTACGGTTTCTGGTACGTTTGCCCCATGACCACCCAGCCATTGGAGCAGATACTGATCTGGCTGTAGTCCTGCCCGTAGAAACGGAAGACGAACGGCAGGGCCCGGATCTTGGTGTCATCCTGCTCATAACCGAAGTCGGTCAGGCCGACATCGGTTCCCGGACCGCCGTAGGTCGGGTCGAGCTCCACCCATGCGTAGGTAGGCGCGTAGAAGTAGCCGACATCGGTGTTGTCGAACGCATAGTAACCGTACACGTCGGGGCCTGTCGGATCGACGGTGGTGGCCGCGCCAACCGTAGAGGTGAACTCGACCACGTCCTGAGCTTGGCCGTTGAAGGTGAGCGTCAGGGTGAAGTGGGCCTTGTGGCCCTTGACGCAATCGCTGGCGATACTCAGGGCGAAGGGGTTTGCGGTATTCTCGTTGGAGCCCCCCGCGGCGATGGTGCCCCAACCGCCCGCGCCATCGGTGACGTCGATCCAGGGGCTGTCGGTGCTCAATTCACCGGTCACGGAGACCCCGTCAATGCTACCCACATTGCCGATTCTGATGCTCAGCGTGCCCGATTCACCGGGATCCAGAGTTGTCCCACCCCCGCCCCAGGTGAAGTCCTCCACCTCGAACGCCGCACTCTGCACTGTGAGTTCGATCAGCGACGTCCAGACTGATGCACCGCTATGCGCCGTCAGGTCAAGTGCCAGCACATGGCCATCCGGAATCGTCGGGGCCACGCCGAAGTCGAAGTCTTCAGCGCTCCACACGGTTGCCCCTGCGCCAATAGTGCCGAAGGTCTCCTCGGCGTCGGTGATGGTGACATAGGGATCGGAGGTCGACAGAGTGGCGATGACGCCCGTGACTGCGGATGTGCCGTGGTTGTGAAGGGAGACCGGCAGTTCGATGATCTCGGCCGGATTGACGATGCCATTGCCGTTGCCCGAGCTGGCGCCCGACGCATCGTCATCCACGATGCAGCCCTCGTAGCCGGCGAAAGACTCCATCGAGCCAAAGACTATCTGACCCAGATGGGGGAAGCAGTTGTGCTTCGTGACCGTGACCAGAGCCTGTCCCGCGGTGGCGGATACCGGCAGGTTGACGCGACCCGAGAAATCGCTGTAGCCGCTCACGAGGGAGCCACTCCCGTGGATCCCATCGGCTTTGTAGATGGTCACCAAGGCGCCCGCCACCGGCAGGGTGCCCGCGGTGATGGTGACCGGCACCGAGTTCGCTCCCACAGCCAGCAGGCTGGGGTAGGTCACGGACAGAACGGCCGGATGCGCCGTCCACATGTCCGTTGCCGGATCGCCCATGAGGTTGTTCCACACCGAGAAGCGTTGCGCTACGTCACCGTCATACTGGTAGTTGAGGTAGAGGTTCAGCTTGCCCCGCGAGTGGGCGGTGCCCAGGCGGTGATCGGAGCCGTTGACAGCGCCGTCCCACGTTCCGGCGTAGTAGCAGTTGTTGTAGCGGGTATGCGTGCTCCACGTCGCGGTTCCCACGGAGCCGATTCCCCCACCATTGGCGTTGCGGAGAAACGCCTCGGAGTTACAGGTCTCGCCGGCGAAATCGCCCGAGCCGCAGGTGGGGATGATCGCCAAGGGTAGTTCATACCCATTGGTCAGGCCGCCGATTGTCGTCGTGGTGATGCCGCTCATGCCCAGATAGCCCCGGTAGCCGAACACACTCAGCCCCTGGTTGACGCTGGCGGTCATCTGGCTAACCCAGGGGCTCGAGAAGATGGTGTCGACCTGCGTGTAGCCCGCCCCCAGCAGCTGTTTCTTCAACCACTGGTTAATGTAGATGCAGGTGATGCCCGACGAGGATGGATCACCCAGAAGGCACGCTCGGGTGAACCATCCCGAATCACCGGTGGGCGGGGTGGTCTCATAGGTCATTATCTTGGTGACGATCGCCTGGAGGTTGGTCAAGCCGGTGTGCGATAGGCGGCCGATGTGCACATCAGCCAGGTAGTCGCTCCCTTCCAGCATCGTGTACGAATGATCCCCCTCACCGCCGGAGTAGCTGCCCGTGGCAACGCCGTATGTGCCGTCGGCATCACCCACGATGGTGACGAACTCCAAGGGGGGGTCTGCGGCGTTGTAGATGTTCTGGATGTAGTTCTTGATTGATGTGGTCGTAGTGCCAGTCTGCGTCGTCGAGGCAGTCAGCACGGTGTAGCCCTGCCTCGTGCGCCAGTCGATCAGGGGCTGCACTGCCGTGAGCACCCCGCTGGCGGAGGAGTGGATTACCAGATAGGTTCCCGGCCCCACATCCGCGTCGCCGCGCCCCATGGAAAGGTCGTAGTTGAGCACCACATCCTGGTACATCCGGTGAAACGAATCCGGAATCCTCTTGCGCTGCAGAGGCGCCGCGTTCCGCGAATCCTGACCGCCAAACTGCACTTCCACCTCAACCCGCGTGGTTATCGTCACCTCCCCGACCACTGGATCGTAGGCCACGGGGTTGAAGGTAAGTGGCACGACTCGCAGGCTGTGCAGGAGCGCGGGCGCGCCAGCCTCGGCTGCCGGAGCCGCCGGGCCTGGCCTCTGTGCGTACGCCTCACGGTCGATTACGAGCTCTTCACCTTCGTCAGGCTGCACGGGCAGAAGCCGAAACCCAGAGAGGACCATGCTTTCCCGCTCCAGGACGTTGACCGATACTCCCACATTGCTGGGAATCGCTACGAGCCGGGTGATCACGGGAAGCCCAGGGTGCCCGACCTCTCCACGGATATCGCCACCGGGGATGGTCAGCGCCTGGAATATCTCGCCTTCGATAGCGAGTTGCTCCTGTTGCAGAGACGGCAGCCGCATCTCCAGGCGGAGGGAAGCGCTGGTCGCTTCCAACACGATGAATGCGGGTTCTGCAGCGCCAACCAAGGGGTCAACCAAACGTATGTCTGGAGATTCGGCTGCATTGCTGACAGCAACCAGGAGCAGCATGCAGATAGGACTCAGCACGGTAAAGCGGCGCATTGTGGCCTCCGGGGATGCTGCAGTTGGAACGTAAGGGTGAGAGAATCCTCACTGTGCGGGGGCAGAGTGCCGCCAGGTCAGGGACTCATGGGCACATGAGTCGATGACAGCGGGGAATGGCATGTGTCGGAGGCCGCAATTTGATCCCTAATGCCGATCGAGTCAAGCACCTTCGCTCTGCTGACCTGAGCGGATTCCTTACTGTGGAGGCCGGAGCTTTCCCGGCCGTCCTGAGAAACCACCGTGTTCGCGATCGCGGCGACCAGCGAATCTACCGCACTATGCTCCAGACGCCTACTCCCTCGCTACAGACAAAGGGTCGACGAGCCTCCCGATGAAGAGAATGGAGCCTGTGCGATGCTCCCGGATCAGGAAGATAAACGGCCGATCAACCACGAACGAGGCGGGGCCGCCGCCGCGCTTGAGAACCACCGCCGTTGCGGCCGAGGCTTCGGTGCCCTCCTCGGTAACATCCACGAAGGCCTTGTGGATCACATTGCTGATGAACAGGTCCTTCCTCCCGGTCATGCCTGAGAAGTCTGCGCCTTCGAACGCATGGGGCATCCCCATGGAGGCCAGGGTCTCGACCAGCTCATATCGGGCCGTCATGGAAAACCGCGGCAGCATGAGCGCCAACTCCTGTGGCGTAGCCTCTGCCAGGTCCCGGAGCCAGCGGTCTAGGTTCTCCCATGTGAGCTGATGCTCGACCGACTCCAGCGGCAGGCCGGAATCAGGCAGGATGATCACCATGGAGAGCCCGCCTTTGGCATAGGGCAGTTCCGCGAGCCGAAACCCATCGTGCGCCAAGAGCCTTAGCGAAACCCTCTGCGACATCATGGGCACGGTCACCGTGCTGTCTGGAGTGAGGTGGAACGGGCCGTCCGTCGTGGCGGCCGGATCGAACCGATACTGCCATGGCGCCTTGAAGTAGACCGCATTGCACAGGACCAGCCTCGTCAGAGAGGTTACTAGTCCGGGAGGAATGAGATCCTTGATGGTACCATTGGTCTTGTCTTCGGCCCACGTATTGATGCGCTCCCGGGCCACATCCGCGGCGCGGATGAAATCGACCAGAAAGACCTTCGCGCCGTAGCGGTTGGTAGTCAGATCGAGAAAGGCCGGGAGGAATCGGTAGCCGTCCTGAGCCCAGAGTGAGTTCGCCACCTGGAAGGTGACCGAGCCACCGTGCACCGACCCCAGTGCCTTCTGAAGCCCTCCTAGAGCCTGATGCTGTCTCTCCTGGCCCAGGGAGAAGTAGAGCACCGTCGCCATTTCCTGCTCTGTGATAGTTCGTGCACCGGCATAGGTCATCGCCAGCGCTGTCGAGATGCTATAGGGAGACAAGAACACATTACCGCCGGGCTCGCTGATCTTCCGATAGAGATCGCAGGCAAACCGGCCGTTGCCTTCCACCACGGCCACCAGATCATCGGCGGACGACACCCCTGCGTGCCCCACAGTGGCCGCCCCCATCACCACGGCATACGTGATTGCCATGAGTCGCATCATGTTCCTCCTCGTCTGTACTGTCCGGTGCATGGCGTCGGCTTCCTACTGGTTGAACCGCTCTTGGAGCGCGCCGGATCCCCGGAAGGTTCAACGAACCCGTCAGACTATAGGCCTCGGGGCATGCACCTGCCCACGCCCCGAGGCATGAGGCCCCGGCGTGCTCCGGATCGTCGCCTTCCCGTGATCGCACGACTCGTCACGATTTGCGGCGGTGCTTTGTCCACGTGGAGCCGAAGGCGGCACCCAAACCGCCACCGATGAGGTGTGCCGATTGAGAGATATTGTCTGCGCGAAGGGCATTCACCAGCTCAGTGCCGATGAAGATCATGGCCACCAAGATGAAGGTCAGCGGAATCGTGCCCTTGCGGGCGTCGGCCATGGACGCAAGGATGATGAACATGAACACGATGCCGCTGGCTCCGAGAAGCCCGGTCGAGAACAGAGCGGCGTTCACGAGGCCCGTCACCACCGCGGTCACCGCCATCATGAGCGTCAGCGTGCTCGATCCATACTTCTCCTCCAGCAGAGGCCCCAGGAGAAGGATGTAGGCGAGATTGCCCAGGAGATGCCCCCAGCTCGCGTGTCCGGCGACATGGCTGACGAGGCGGAAGTAGTCCAAAGGCTGTCCCCACGAGATGCTGGGAGGCGCGGCGAAGAGCTTCAGAGTAAAGCCGGGCACGATGCGGTTGATGAAGTAGATCACAACCGCGATGAGCGAGAAGGTCAGCACTGTAGGCGAATTGAAACGGACTCGATACTTCGGCATTCCGGGCTCCTCCTGGCAGAAGCGCAGGTATCATGGTTCAGGATACAGGGTTCGGGGTTCAGTAAGGGCTCTGAGGGCGAGGAGCGCACTCAGATTCTTCGAGGTTGAGAGTACGGCCGGCTGGTGGCTATCGGCTGTCAGCTATCGGCCTTCAGCTATCAGGCCCGCCCAGCGCTACGAGGAACCGTTGTCTCGTAGGGGCGATCGTCCCTGGTCGCCCGCCGGGGCGGGGTCGGTATCGCTATCGTTGTCGTACTCGCAATCGTAGTCGTACTCGACGCTCCGGGCAGTCGAGCACGAGTTCTCCCATGTTCTCTGGAACAAGTCGGGCAGCGGTCGACCTTCTTCACTTCTTCACCCTGAGCGAAGTCGAGGGAATGGATGGATGGACGGATGGGTGGGTGGGTGGGTGAGTGAGAAGGGCATTCTGAATCCTGGATTCTGACTCCTGCCGCCTGCCTACTGCCGACTGGCCACCCATTCTCTCGTCACTCTTCAGCCTTCCTTTGCGTCTCTGCGTCTTTGCGATGACAGTGCCCCTCTATTCCCTTCATGTTCTTTTCGGTGAATTCCGAGCTTCCTTTGCTTCCTTTGCGTCTCTGCGTAAGACTTCTCATTCACTTCATGGTGAAGCGTCTTTGCGTCCTCACTCCATAACAGTTGTCTCGTAGCTCACGCCCTCCGGAACGTAGACCGGCACCTTGACCGTCACGGCCTTGCCGTCTGTCTGCTTGGTGCCGTCCACCGCCACGAACGAAGTGTACTGGCAGAGCAGGCGGTGCTGCAGGGAGGTCTGCGTGATTTCTTCCTTGAGCTCATCCGACGGCCACGACACCTCCTTGTCGGACAGCTCCGCAAGCTTCCAGCGTGCCCACACCGAACGGATCCCTGCATGTTCGGTCAACGCCTCATCGCGGGGCAATGGGATCGTGTGGCGCGAGGTGGTTGACCCCATGCGCCCGTGCACGTGGATCTGTCCTGAGCCGATTCTCTTGAAGCGACCGGTGAGTATGACCGGCCGGCCCACGAACAGGTCGGGGATTGTGGAGGGGTAAACGTCACTAACGTCCAATCCGCCCCAGTCGATCTCGATGTCGGTGAGTGCGGGACGGCTCATGCGCTCGTAGAACAGGTCGACCTTGTCGCCGGCGGCTTCGTTGAGGCCGATGTAGGCCACCGCGCCGCGGCCCAATCGTGCCAAGCCCTCGAGGAGGTAACGGTTCACCGACGTCCCGACCCCGAAGCTGAAGATCCGGGCATCCTTCACCTTCTCATGCACCGCGGCGAAGATCTGGGCCTCGTTGCCGATGTAGCCATCGGTCATGAATGACACGATGCGGAACCTGCCGGGATCATGGGGGAAATCCAACGCCGCCTTGATGCCTTCGATCATCATGGTGCCGCCGCCGGAATGCAGTTCATCCACGTGGCGCAATGCCCGCATGACATTCTCAGGGGTGGCGGGAACGGGCAGCGGCCCGAGTCGTGATGCCCGTTCCGAGAAGCGGATGATCTGGAAGGTATCCTCTGGATGAAGGTTCTTGAGGCAGCGCCTCATAGCCTCCTTGGCCTTGGCCAGCGGCGCGCCGTGCATGCTCCCCGAGCAGTCCAACACGAACACCATCTCCCGTGGCATGCGAGGGAGGTCAGAGAGCGAAGCCGGTGGCTGGAGGAATAGGGCGAAGTAGTCGCCCTTGTCGCCGCGATCGACCATGAGCGCGGTTTTGGTGGCGTTGCCGGCAGTGCGATACCTGAGCACGAAGTCCTTGTCAGGGAGGCGATCATTGGGGCTCAACCGCACCACCGCCCGCGACTTCCGCGGGCGCTCCACCAGAATGGCGTGGCTGGAACTCGTCACCTCCTCAACGGTGACGCCGGCATCGATATCCACCTGAATCGACAGGTGATGCCCGCCCATCTCTCCCGGCTTCAGATACTCGACCTCCACGGGTTGTCCAGAGATACCTGAGCTGCCCCGGGCGACCGCACCGATGCCCTGATTGAAGCCCGGCGGATTGAATCGAGGGCCGACCACCGTCGGGAACACGAACTCGTAGGCACCGTCGTCATAGGCTAGCGGCATGAAGAAGGTCGTCTGGACGTCGATGTCGTTGCCCGGCTCGATGTTGGCAACACGCTGGGTGAAGACATTGGGCCGTTCCTGCGACAGCAGGGCCGCACGATAGCCCATGGCCTTGGCCTCGTCGTAGATCCGTTGCGCCTCCTCTCGCTCTCGGATCACCCCCCGGATCTTGCGGTCGCCGATGATCATCTGGAAATCGGTCACCGCGGCGGTGGTCGGCAGCGGAAACACATACACGGCTTCGATCTTCTCGTTGTACGGGTTGTGATAGCTCTGGCGCACATCCACCGTGGCGATGAAGGCGTCGACTTGCCCCTTCACGTCGGTGTGCCGCAACGGCAGAGGGATCTCTTCTGGAGTGTCGGGCATCACCGCCTTGAGCTGTGGCGCCGCATACTCCGATGCTGGCTCCGACCCGTCCGACCGCTCAATGATCCACAGCTCGGTGGTCGGGCTGAGGGCGGCGAGGCTACTCTTGTCCAGTCGACCCGTACTCGCGCCCCGCACCGGCAACGGCGCGGCTCCAGGGAGCCCACTTGGGGGCTCATGGGGTGGGTGTTCACTGGGCGGTGGGGTGACCTTCGTGAGCGGCGGCGGAGTAAACACCGGTGCCGCGACCGCTGATGGCGCCTTCTTAGGGGGCCGTATCGGTCCCTCTACCATGCGCCTCGAATCGGTGACATCGGCCCTGATGATCGGACGATCCGCCACGATCTCAATCGCCTCGTAGCCGTCCACAACGGAGAGGTGCATCGAGAGGAAGCCCAGATCTGTGACATAGCTGGCGGCAACGTAGACCTCTCTGACAATGAGATCCTTGTGTCCGAAGCTGGACAAGGTCACCGTGTGCCATCCGGGAGCCGCCCCCTTCACCCGAAACTGCCCCGCGCTGTCCGTGACGACGCCGGTATTCTCCCCATCAAGCAGGATGTGCACACCGGCCAAGGTCGGACCTTCATTCGAAACAACAACCGCCTCGATGCCACCTGTGCATCCTTGACACAGCCACCGGCTGAGACGACTACATGACACGGAGCCGAGCGCAACGACTGCGACTAGCGTTGCGACCGAAACTCGCATTGCCCGCGACAGTATGAGCACAAGCATGCTTCCTGTTCGATCAACACGCAGGGCTGACGATCCTGGGCTGGTCACTGATTGTGATGAATTCATTGCTCACTTCCCTTCTCCTTGCTGTTCCTTTTCGAACGGCACCAGCTTCGTCTCGTCCTCCATCCTGGCGCCGCCGGGAGAGGCGACCGTCTGGAACGCCTTCTGTGTCCTTTCCTCGTCAGGGGGCAACATCCGCACAGCCGGGTTCAGCCCCATGTCGGTTCCAGGCTTGCACACGGGTGTGTCAGCTACCAAAGAGGCGACTTCGTTCATGCCATCTTCGCGGGCGGGCACGACGCTACGACTGACGATGCGGCTTGTACCCTCCGGGCACCAAATCACCCTCATTCGTTCAGCAGTGACAACGATTTCATCCATGACAGGAGGTTGCCTCTCCATCATGGAGACAGGTCCTACGGTGGTGCCGAGATCCGCTCTCACCGTCACCGAGTCCAGGACTGTATCAGCGAACCCGACCATCGAAACCCTGACACGCCGGTTCCCAGATGGGACCCCAGCGATGGCGAATTTCCCCAGTTCATCAGTCGCCTGGCCCAACATCGTGCCCTCCACCATGACATTCGCATAGGCGAGCGGGGAGCCATCCTGTCGTAGGACCTTTCCGGCGATCTTTCCGGTTGCGGACGGACTCCCTGAGGTCGGGGGAGGCGTTGCCGGGGGCTTCGTGGACGCAGGCCTTCCTTGCACCATGGGTTGGTCTATCGCGGACGATGCGGCTGGCGGTTCCGCGGAGGACGAATCGGCCTTTTGCTGTTCTGAAAGCACGCCAGGCTCGTCCACGCCTTCTCTAGGCCGAAACCGGGCACAACCAGGCATCAGGAGGCCCGCCAGCATCACAATAAGAACCACCGCTGCCGTTTCACCTCGGTATCGCTTCATCGCTCACCTTCTGGCGCTTCCCTCTGCTGTTCCTTGTCAAACAGTACCAGCTCGACGTTGGCCTTGATCTTGGCGCCGCCGGGAGAGGCGGCGGTCATGAGTGTGGCGTCAATGGCCGGCTCTTCCGGGCCGGTGATCCGAAGATGGATCCGGGCTACGTGGGACCGGCCCTTGGGCGCACGCCGGTGATCGGTGGTGAAGGCGGCGAGCACGAGCCGGCCACCTTCCATGCCTTCTTCGTCGAAGAATGGGGGATCACGGAAGGCGTCGGCCGTTCCGCCCTCGACGCCGACGATGCCGACGTGCGCCGCGTCGAATCGCAACTCGACCTGGTAGGCTACCAGCGGCTTCCTGCCGCTGTCGACGAAGAGATCCATGGCTTCGAATCGCAGGGCGGGCGCCTCTCGTGCCGTCATCGCCCAACCCTCGGCCACAAGGGCCGTTAGGATGAGGGCGCAGAGCACACCAAACCCCGCTGTCTGTCGCATCATGTCGTGCTCCTCTCCACGCTGACCGCCATGCGGGCAACCGCCCTGACGTCGGCGTCATCCACCGCTGCATCTCCTGTTAGATCCCATGAGTTCGCCGCAGGCTTGTCCCCTTGCAGGGCCACCGCCAGCAGGTAGGCATCGACGATATCGGTGGAACCATCGCGGTCCATGTCGGTAGCCGAAGCGATCTCGCCCCGTGGGCCGATGCGTTCGCGTACCGGCGAAACGACCAAGACTGAGAGGCCAATCAACACCACAGCTGCAGCCGCAGCCCAGACCGGATGCGCCAGAGCTCGGCGTCTTTGGCGCCCCCACCGGATCTCAGTGGCCCGGCGATCGATAGCTGAAAGCACTGCCCCGTCGGCATCCGCTGCGTTGGATCGAGGCGCAGCTCGGATGGCGCCTGCGCGGTGAGCAAGCACTTCGAGCTGCGCCAAGGCCGCAGTGCATTCCGGGCAGGTCCTGATGTGGGCCTCGATGTCCGGCGAAGCCTCCCCCGCCCGGGCGGCCTCGATGTCCGCGAGGTCGGGGTGGCCAGAGTTGTCTCGTGGATTCGATCTGTTCATGTTCGTTCCCTCCACCCCCTTGAGCAGACCAACAGGCCAAAAGGTTCCATCGTCCGGCTGCGCGGGAAATCCGACACGGAAATCTCACGCAAAGCACGCGAAGAGGTCTATCGAGTGAGGAGTGAGGAGTCAGGAGATGGACGGCAGTACGGGCTACGCTGTAACTTCACAGGGGAGCAGAGGTTCCCACGCAGAGCATGAGATCGAGCCGGTGGAATGAGGAGCACGGATGTCATCACCCGGCTTGACCGGGTGATCCAGAAGTCGGTCGATATGCGTCGGCCTGGATTGCCCGAACGAGTCGGGCAATGACGGGGG
>JAFGKV010000320.1 GCA_016928395.1 Candidatus Fermentibacterota bacterium
CATTCCATCATTCCATCATTCCATCATTCCATCATTCCATCCACTCGTCCATTCATCCATTCTTCCATGTCCTGCCCGTGCGGAATGCACGCGTAGGGTGGTCGCAGCCTGCGGCGTGTGCCGGTACACGATGGGCCGCATGGGTACGAGACGGCGAATTTCGACGGTACACACACTCCAGTCCTGTGTGATCTCGCCTTCGATGACATAGGCCCGATCGGGATGCAGGTCGTGACGCACCTGGCGATACTGCTCGGGGAAGATGACGGTCTCGAACAGCGATTCGCGGTCTTCAAAGGAGACGAATGCCATATCCTCCCGGCTTCTGGTTTGCACCGGCTTGGCCGTGACGTACCAGCCCATGAGCCGGATCGGTTCTCCGACGCGCTTTGGGATTTCCGCCGATCCCACGACATTGGGGGCAGGCGTCTCCACCAGGTCCAAAGGATGCCCCTCTAGCGGGAAACCCAGAGTCTGTATCTCCTGCATCCGTGCCAAGCGCGAAGGCATGGGGGTCGCATGCCAGGTTGCCGGGGGAGGGATGAGTAGGGGATTCCGGGAACGCGGCCGGGCCGCCAGGTCCGCCAGGCGGTGCAGGAGTGGGATTCGACATCCAGGGCCGTGCAGCGAGTCCAACGCTCCGGCCAGGATCAGCCCCTGGGCCGCCTGCACCGGCATGGGGCACCGCGCCAGCATGTCTTCCAGCGACACGAAGGGGCCGTCGGCCCGGGCTTCAACCAGATGGCGGGCGGCGTCCTCTCCCAGGGCCTTGATCTGCCCCAAGCCGATCCGAATGGCGTCCTCCAAGGGAGTGTATGCAACGGCGGACGCATTCACGTCGGGGCCGTGGATCGCCAGGCCCATCCGGCGGGCCTCAGAGACATAGGCCTGGGCCGAGTAGTAGCCGCCTCCGTTGGACAGCACGGCCGCCATGAACTCGGCCGGATGGTGGGCTTTCAGGTAGGCCGATTTGAACGACAGCAGGGCATAGCTCGCCGAATGCGCCTTGCAGAACGAATAGCCGGCGAAGCTCTCCACCATGGACCACAGCGTGGCGACCTGATCCTTTGAAAGCCCCTTGGCGCGCAAGCCCTCCTTGAACCGAACCGCCAGGTTGGGCAGAGGAATCCCTCGCTTTCCCGAGAGTGTCCGCCGCAACTGGTCTGCCAGGCCGTGATCGAAGCCGGCGAGCTCCACCGCGACCCGCATGACGTCTTCCTGGTAGCACAGAATGCCCCGGCTCTGGGCCAGCAGGTGATCAAGAAACGGATGAATCCGCGCATAGGAGCCTCCCCGCAGGCGGCGCACATACTCGGCGATCCACCGGTTGGCTGCGGGACGTATGAGGGAGCTGTGCACCACGAGGCTCTCGAATGACCCTGTCGCCGCCTTGGCCTGGAGCTGGCGCATGGCCGGCGACTCCACGTAGAAGATGCCCATGGTAGCACCTCTGGCCAGCATGGCCTGGGTTTCCCCATCGTCGAGCGGGCTGAACGCGCCGTACGTCAGTTTCACGCCAGTGCGGTTCACCGACTGGATGGCGTCGCGCACCACCGACAGTGAACGGTTGCCCAGGAGGTCAACCTTGACCAGCCCCGCATCCTCCGCCTGGTCTTTCTCCCACTGGATGACCGACAATCCGTCGGGCAAGGGTTCGCACGGGACCACGGTATCCACGCCGCCGGGTACGATCACCACGCCTCCGCAATGGCGTGAGAGATGCCGCGGAAAACCCCGCAGCAGGGCCGCCATGCGCAGCACCTCGCCAGCGGGGGAGGTGCGGGGGTCTTTGCCGACGTCTGCGTTGGCATCGCGCGTCGTCGCCCCGTGGCGTTGTACCTGGCGCCACAGCTCGGAGACCCGGGCCTCGGGCAGGCCCAGAACGCGCCCAGCCTCGCGGAACGCCCCGCGGCTGCGGAACGTGACATGGTTGGCCACTAAGGCGACCTCCCCCGGGGGCCGCGAGGCGAACACCCGCTGCAGGGCCCGGGGGCGTTCATCCCACGGGAAATCGACGTCGATATCGGGAATGTCGGCCCGGCCCGGCCCCAGAAATCGCTCGAAGTACAGGTTGGCGGCGATGGGATCCACATCGGTGATGCCCAGGCAGTACGCCACGACGCTGGATGCGCCGGAACCCCGGCCACAGGTGGCGTAGACGCCGGCGGTATGCACGATCTCGTGAACCAGGAGGAAGTAGTCGGCCAAACCCCGCGCGCCTATGACCCCCAGCTCGCCCTCCAACCGGGCCTGGAGGTCGCAGGGTGGCGGCCGGGGGTAGCGGCGCTCGGCTCCTTGTTCGGCCAAGCCGCGCAGCATTCTGATCGCTTCGACGGGGGATTCGCAGGTCCGCGGCACGATGGGCCGCTGGAACTCCCATCCGACGGCACATCGTTCGCCCAACTCCATCGTATGTCGCCACGCCTCTGGCCAGGCCTCCTTCCACCGGCGAACTTCCTCAGCCGGCGGTATCACGCCCGTTGTCGGCCAGAGGTCGGCGGGACGCACGTGATTCAGGGAAGACTGCAGCGCCACTGCCCGCTGGAGACGATGCACGAAGGCATCCTCCGGCTGCGCCAAGTAGATGTGGGGCGCCACTACGAGCCGGACCCCCCAGGTTTTGGCGAATCGGGCTGCGTCCGGCGCCCTTGGTCCCGGATTCAACACGGCGTAGACCCGGTCCTGCCCTGCCCAGGTGATGGCCGCGCCAAGCCCCCCCGGGTCACCCCCCAGAATCACCAGATCGGTGGGATCGAATGCTTCACCCAGTAGGCGGATACCCCATTCGGGATGAGCGTGATGCCCGGAGATCAGCCGCGACAGCGATGTGTAACCCCTTCGTGACGCGGCGAGGAATGTGAGAGGGCCCCCCGGAAACATGAGCGTCGTCCCGGCCACCGGGGTGATGCCATGCTGTCGCGCCAGCCGCATGAAGTCAATCAGCCCGTAGACGCCGCCTGTGTCCACAAGCGCCACGTGGGTGATACCTCGCTGCGCCGCGTTGCGGCACAGCGCTTCAAGCGAGAGCACGCCCCTGCCGAAGGAGTAGAACGAGAAGCAGCGCAGCAGCGGGATCACGGAACGAGGCCGATGGTGCTGCCCCGGCGAACGCAGGCCTGGCCGTACCGCTGACCCAGCAGGGCCAGCGTTGCGCCCAACCTCGCAACTCTGAACGCCTTCCTTTGGGGGAACAGGGGCAGCTGCATGCCGGCTGGCGCACCCCCCCACAGGCGAACGTCGACCGAACTCACCGCGGCACGCGACCAGAGGTCGCTCACGAGCCGGCAGGCCTCGGCGCCGACGGTCATGGGGTCTTCCGCCTCCGGATCGAAGATGGCCGTGCGTCTCGACGGAGCACGCCCGGCCTGCCAGACCCGAATCTCCACGCGCCGAACGCCCAGCCCCCGGCACGACAGCGTATGCCAGGCTCGATCCGCCGCGGCGAGCACTGCCCGGCGGCTCCCCGCCGCGTCGTTGCTGGGCGGCGACAAGGCTACCCGGGCCTGGGCATCGGCCTGGGTTTCAACGCGGTGCCCCCGGGCCAGGGCGTGAAGATCCAACCCCTCGCGGCCCAAGAGCTTGAGCGACAGCGCGCCGGGAAGCTCGGCCAGGTCGCCCACCGTGAACACGGCCCATCCATGGGCCAACGTCTCCACGCCGCGCCACGGTAGCCACGGAAGACCCGTCAGAGGCGCGGGGCCGAGGTCTGCCGATTCGCACCCCGGCATGATGACGGGGGGGACCGTCTCACCGGAGAAGGCCGCCACCCGGGCGGCGAGGCCGCCCCTGGCAGCCGCGGCATGAGCCTCCACGCCCAAAGTGGTCTCAAACCACGCCTCAATTCTGTTCACCTGCGCCGCGGGCGCTGATTCCCACACGGCCAGGCCGACCTCGTCATGCCCCACGAACGTAGTGTCATCTTCGAAGGCATCGACCAGCATCACCCGCAACGCTTCACGGGTGGCACGAGGGGAGGAGATAGCCTGGCCCTCAGGGCAGCGCGCCATCGCCTGCGCCACCCGCATGCCGCGTACGACGCCGGCGGAGAGAGCAGACGGCGATGCATACTCGACCGTCTGATCGTCGCAGCCCTTCACCAAGACCACAGGTTTGCCCGCCAGCGACGGCACCCGGCACGCGACGGCCGCGGCTACGGCGCCGGGCGCCACACCATGAATCCGCCACCGCGACATCATGGCGACGTCGACCGTGCCGCCGTGGTGGTCGCCGCCTCCCCCAGGAGATCAACCCTCGACGGGCCTTGTGTCCGCCCGGTTCCGCGCGACATCCTGATACCTCCGGTGCGAGTACTATACAAATGAACAGTAGTAACATAGGCGGGCGCGGCGGAAAGGCAAGAAGGATGGACGAATGGATGAATGGATGAATGGACGGAGGGAAGGATGGAAGGGGGGACGAATGGATGAATGGATGGACGAATGGATGAATGGACGGAGGGATGAATGGACGGAGGGATGGATGGACGGAGGGAAGGATGGAACGGGATGGAAGGATGGCTCGCTTCGCGAGCCGGCTCGGAGTTCAGGGTTCGGGGTTCAGTCTGGCCTCTGAGGACGCGGGCTCCCTCAGAATTCTCAGGGTTGAGAGTACGCTACACAGTGGCAAATCGGTCGCCCTTCGCTGCACGGGCGGGCACAGAGTCC
>JAFGKV010000050.1 GCA_016928395.1 Candidatus Fermentibacterota bacterium
CACAGGCCATCCGTCTACGGCCGTGCCATCGCCCCTCACGGCCCAGAGAAGTCCATCGATGGTGCCCGCAACCATTTCAGGGATGGAATCATCGTCGAAATCCGCAAGCATCACGGTACCCACAATGCCCGCATCCACATCATGCAGCAAGAGTGGCTCCCCGCTCAACCGATAGGCGGCCAGAGTGTTGTTGCGGGAGCCTACAATGATCTCGGGGAGACCGTCGCCGTCTACATCGCCCACTGCCGGGGCGGACCTAATGGCGTCTCCCACCTGAGCCGGCCACCCGGGGAGGGTGACCCCGTCGGGCCCCAGCAGATAGAGACCTCCCCACCGATCTGCAACGGCAATGTGCATCGAATTGTCCCAGGTAAAGCACGCGGGGCCGGCGTAGAATTGCCCGGAGGTTAGCACGGGCCAGCCTGCCTGATCCAGCGAAGGTTCAACAACAATGGGCACAATCTTCTGGTAGGGAGAAGGGGACGCTTCAGCGGAAAGCACCGTAAGGTCAAGGGGTATCTGCCCCACCGGACAGGCCTCGTCCAAAGCTACCGTAAGCATATCAGAACACAGCAGGCTGTCGCCCGGAAGCAGGGTCTGAGCAAAGGACGCCATTCCCTGGGTGACAGTGATCGGGGTGCCGGACCCATTCTCCGCCAACGTGAGAGTGACGCCCTCAGCGGCGTTCCAGAACGGGCTGTTCACCACCCAGAATGAAAGGCTGGCGATCTCCCCGGGGTTGGCCACACCGTCGCCGTCGCCTTCCATCTCCACCAGAGAAACCGGCGAGACAGAGAGGTTTGGATACTCGGGAATCTTGACGGAGAGCCAGATGCTCCAGTCCTCCATCATGCATTGCCCATACTTGATCCGGAAATATCCGTCCTCGCCCCAATTGCCCCAGGAGTTCTTGCAGATCCAACACTCCAGGTCGTCGTCCCAGCCCACGATGGCCACGGCGTGCCCGCCTTCTTCTTCGCCCCATACATGCTCGTAGACCCCGCCATTGTAAGCCTGGAAGTCGCTGTATACGGTGAATGCTACATAGACGGGGCCATCCAGAACGCGGGTCTTGATCGCATCACGGTTGGGGCCGATCCAGCCCCAGTTTTGCACATAAACCAGTTCCAATGCGCCGTGAGGGCAGTGACTGCTGCACGGGACGTAGTCGGTTGCCTGATATCCCATGCAGCCTTCGGTAAGGGTTCCCTGCGTTCTGAGGAACTCGCAGGTTCCTGAAATGCTGTAGCCATTGCACGAGCCGGGACTACAGGACACAAGGTACTGCTCTGAGAGATCCACCGTGGGATCCGGCACGAAGGCATCGATGGCCATGCGGGACTCCATGCATGCCAGGGCGCCAAAAGCCCAACATGATCCACATTGGGCCTGGTCACGGATGGGTGTAACGTAGTTGTCACCTTCGGCGCTGCGCCAATCCCAGGCCGGAGGAAGCCCATCCATTGAGCCCCGCTCGTGGATCGTTCCCGGCTGCCGGGTCTCCATGGAACGGTCCCACCCTAGTAGCGCCCGACGATCCTCGGGAGCGCGGTCCCATATATGGTTGGGGCCGGCGGACCATTGCGCGCCCTTGGCCTCGATGGCCTGGCGAATCAGGTCGAGGTTGTCGGCGCCGGCGGAACGGGGAACAGCAACGACCAGCAGAGCGCCGGCCAGCAACAGCCCATGGAATCGACATGTCTTCACGAATGCCTCCGGATGATCAACTCAGGAATTCCTACTATCTACATGCGGAGTAACTATAGATCCTGGTCGTGCAAGTCAAGGCGGGTCGATCGTCTGTCGTGATTTCATCAGATCCGCACGGTTGTGCTCGCCGAGAAGACGGCTCTAGACCTGCCTATGCTGCGGCCTCATCCTCGAAATGCTGATGCCTGCCATTCTGCGAGAGTGGTCGCAGGGAAGATCGAGATCTGTATTCCGGATGGCCATCCGCCTGATCCGGGTCGCTGGCAGCGAATTGACTCGGTGCATTGCAGCGGGAAGACGGCGAGTCGACGGGTTCTCGCCCTGATGACACACCGACACGAGGAAGCCCCTGCATTTCTTTCGCACACTCCATAGGCAAGGACCCCTGCCGAGGCGCGGATACGGCGGGCGAATCTGCCATGGCAAGGCTGCGTGAATGCCGATGTGGGTCATCCATCACACTGGGCCGGGTCTGCCGCCTGGTGCTCAGGGAGATGTGGGTCTTGCCGAGAGTGTCTTCATGGAGGCGGCACCCGGATTCGAACCGGGGGATAAAGGATTTGCAGTCCTCTGCCTTACCACTTGGCTATGCCGCCGGATTGGAGCGGGAGACGGGACTTGAACCCGCGACAGTCACGTTGGCAACGTGAAGCTCTACCAACTGAGCTACTCCCGCTTGGTGAACAGACAGCGCAATAGTATAGAGCCCTGAGCGTGCCCGGTCAAGACCGCCCATTTTGCCTCCACCATATCGTGCCTCCACTGCGTTCCACGGTGACTGCTCCTCGGCTTGTCGCGACCGCATGGAACCCAGCATGGGAGATGTCGCGAAGGAGGTCGCGCTCTCCTGCGGTTCCGCCGCCGATTACCACCAGCCGGGGTTTCGCACGACGAAGCAGCAAGTGAGAGGGCGCCAGATCCCGCCATGGTCCCATGTAGAGTACATCCGTCGACTCCACGGCCGCGTGCGTCGCGCACTGGGCATCCGCTTGCCACCCGCCGTCTCCCGCGATCAGGACCCGGAGTCCGCCGGCGGAGTTGATGAGTAGCCCATCCAACCTGTCAGCGCCGCCGCCCAGCGGCGTCAGCCTGAATCCCCGCGCGAGTTCAACAGGTCGATCGCCGAACCAGCTCTCCACGTGGTCCGTCCAGTTCCGATCCATACCTGCCGCAGGCAGCACGACCCGGGCTGCACTATGATCATGAACCAAGGTATCAACCGATCCGTGTCGGGCAGGCCTTCCGCTGGTGGCAGCCACCAGATCGACGTGGTCAATGCAGCGGAAACGGAGATGGTCGTTGACAACTCGGGCAGCCCATTCGGGCTGGCCGACCGCACCGGGATCGATCACTCCGAAGGCCCCCGCTGCCTCGATGGCGACGCAATTGCCGAGTGGCACATGGAGAAAAGAGATCCTCTCCACCTTTGCCTGCCACGGATCAAGGGTTCCCCACACAAGCCACGCCGCGACCATGCAGGACGCTCCGACCATTGCCGAAGCTGCAGGCCGGCCCCACTGCCAGCCCACACGCGCACCAACTGCCGCACCCCAGGCAACGGTCAGGGCCCAAAGCCGCACGTCTCCGAAGTTCAGAACGGAGAAAGGCAGCTTCGAAACGAATGCCGCCAGCCACAGCAAGATCCGCGCGGTGCATTCGGTGAGACGCCCGCTCCACGCCGCAAGATCCGCCCAGACTAGCTGGGCGAGCGAGGTCACCGCAGATGCGGCGATGAGCACCGTGGCGAGAATCACTGCCGGTATGTTGGCCAGGAGACTGTAGGTTGGCCATTGCCGAAACCACGCCAGCAGAAGGGGAAGAACACCAAGCTGAGCCGACAGCGACGTGAGAACCGAGCCTATGCACCATCGGGCTACCCGTCTCCATCGACAAAACGGTGCCAGCAAAGGCGGCGTGAACACCAGAATCCCCAGTGTCGCGCCGAAAGACAGCTGGAATCCCGGCTCCCAGATCCATCGTGGCTGTGCGATCAGCAGAACAAGCCCGGCCAATCCGAGGCTGTTGATGCCCTCGGCTCGACGCCCCAGCATCAACCCCAGCAACACCACCACACTCATGACACCGGCCCGCATGACGGGTGCGAACAAGCCGACAAGTCCTACGTAGCCGGCAACGCCGATGAGCGCGACTAGCGCAGGGTACCGGAAACCGGGAAGCAGCACCCTGCCTACGGCCCAGATCAGAGCGGCTACGATACCCACGTGGAAGCCGGAGATGGAGAGAATATGTACGATGCCGGAGTTCCTGAAGCGCGCCATGGTCTCTTGGTCAAGGAGATCACGTATGCCGATGAGCATGGCCAGGGCCAAAGCCCCCTCCTCTCCAGCTGCTCGAGTGGAGAGTGTCGCCTCGACATGAGAGCGGGCCGCATCCCGCGCCGAAGGCGATTTTGCATTGGGGAGTACATCACCCAGTTGGCGTACCCTGAGTCGCCCGATGATACCTCGTTGTCGAAGGAGTCGACTCCAGTCAGTCTCGCCGGGATTCGCCGGGGGCTCCAACGGGCGGACTGAGCCCGACGCCGAAAGCGTATCTCCCCGGCCCAGCCGCAGGGTGGTGTCCGGGATGGAAACCCGGAGGCGGAGACGGCTGTTCTGGCCACGGGAGTCCAGGAGCGACAGATCCGCGGTAACGGAACGGTCGGATCGGCGGGGAAGTGACGCGACAACGCCCCTCACCGAGCCATCGGTCTGCAAAAGCGACCGTGCAACGCGCTCAGTGCCCCTGGTCGAGAGTTGCATCATGATGCCGGCCGCCGACAGCGCCACCGCGAGCATCTTGTCCTTCCGCTGCCAGGGGAGCAGCGGAAGGATGAGCACGGCCCCGGCTGCCAGCAGGAGCCACCAAGGAAAGGGCACGCGGGTCGCCACCATGGCGCCCGCGACCAGGAGGAAGGCGGAAAATGCAGGCCGCCGTACCATTTTGCGGGTACGGTTAGGCGCTAGAACCGGCCTATCGCTCACTCTCCATGCGGCCGGCTCGGGGATCGAACGGCCGCCGGCATCGCGTCCGTGGGATGCCCAAAGACACAAGGATACCTGCGACAAGGAGGACGGCCGCACCGCGGAGCAGACTGACTCCCAGGTCCGGTCTTTGGAGGCGTAGCGTGACCAAGGCCGCAATCAACGCAGCGGCAAAAGCCGTCAGCGTCAAGAGGCGGCGCAACTTGCGAAGCATGGATGCCGTCACGCCCGCAGTCCTCAGGGGTGGGTATCAGGCCTCTTCGGAGGTCTTCCGTCCCGCCATCGACTTCACAAAGGGCGCGAACAGATCGATGGGGATCGGGAACAATGTCGTCGAGTTGTTTTCCGCTGCCACTTCACGCAAGGTCTGGAGATACCGAAGCTGAAGAGCTTCAGGATGGGCGCTGATGATGCCTGCGGCCTGCGCCAGTTTTTCTGATGCCTGGAACTCGCCTTCAGCATTGATAATCTTAGCTCTCCGGTCTCTCTCCGCCTCAGCCTGCCTGGCCATGGCGCGCTGCATCTCAGTCGGCAGATCCACGTGCTTCACTTCCACCGTGGACACCTTGATCCCCCAGGTGTCGGTGTGACGATCGAGGATGTCTTGCAGGTCGCTGTTGATCTTATCCCGCTCGGAGAGGAGGTCGTCCAATTCCGCCTGGCCCAGCACGCTTCGAAGCGTTGTTTGCGCAAGCTGGCTGGTGGCGTAGAGGTAGTCTTCCACGGCAATGATGGCCTTATCGGGTTCCATGACCCGGAAGTAGATCACCGCATTGACTTTGACCGAGACATTGTCGCGGGTGATCACGTCCTGCGGTGGCACATCCATCGCCACGGTCCGAAGGCTGACCTTCACCATTTTGTCGACGATGGGAATCAGAAGTATGAGCCCGGGGCCCTTTGCGCCGACGTATCTACCGAGGCGGAACACGACGCCGCGTTCATACTCCCTGAGGATGCGGACAGCGTTCCCGAGGATAAAGAAGACCAGGAGAATGAGGATGGTCAAGGGATACATGAGCTACACTCCTTGGTGAGTAGCCTACGCTTCAAGGCTCCGTGGCGTGACCGCCACCGTGAGCCGCATACCGTCAACACCAGTCACCACTACATCGGCGCCCTCTTCTATCTGCTCCTGTGCGGTGGCAAACCATATCTCACCGTTGACAAACACCTTGCCGCTGGGTGCCAATGTCCCGACCACGGTGCCACGGGCGCCCAGCAGGCCCGATGCACCGGTGACGGGGCGCCGCCGTTGTGCCCTGACCCCCATGCCCACCGCGAAGAGGAAAAACGCCACCGTCACCGCCACGACGGGGATGATCACAGATAATGACACGCGGTACACCTCCTCTGTAGTATCGAACAGCATGAGACTTCCCAAGACGAGCGCTACGATTCCGCCTAAGGTCAAAAGCCCGTAGCTGGTGATCTTGATCTCAGCCAGGAACAACAGCATGGCAAAGGCGATCAGCAGTACGCCCACGTAATTCACCGGCATCATTTGCATGGCGAAGATTCCCAGCAGAAGGAGGATTCCCCCCACCACGCCCGGGAAGATGCTGCCTGGATTCGACAGTTCGAAGTAGAGACCGTAGAACCCGAGAATCAGGAAGATATATGCGAGATTCGGGTTGGCGATCTGATGCAGCAGACGGAAGCGGAGGCTCATCCGGAAGTCTTTCACTACCGCATCCTTGGTAGAGAGCACCCTTTGGGTATCATTGATGGTGACGGTACGGCCATCCAGCAGCTGGAGCAACTCCGTGCGGTCGCGGGCCAGCAGATCGATGACGCCCAAGTCCAAAGCTTCCTTGGCGGTGGCGGAGAGACTCTCACGGACCGAGTTTTCATACCACGAGGCGTTCCTCCCTCGCTGCGTCGCCAGCGAACGTATCTGTGCAGCGGCGTCACTCTCGGCCTTACCGGACATGATACTATCCATGGCACCGCCCATGCCCACGGGATGGGCAGCCCCCAGATGAGTCCCTGGCGACATGGCGGCGATGTGGGAGGCGGCACAGATGAATGCGCCCGCGCTGGCGGCCCTTGCTCCCGCGGGCGCGACGTGAACCACGACAGGTATCGACGCGTTTAGCATCGCGCCCGTGATGCTCCGCATGGATTCCATGAGGCCACCCGGCGTGTCGATCTCGAGTATGAGAACATGGGCATTGCTTTGTTGCGCTTCCTCAATGGCGCGCACCGCATACCCCGCCGTAGCGGGGTTGATTGCGCCGTCGATCCGGGCGACCATGACAACGCCTGCTGAGGCATACGAGCACAAGATGGACAGGATGGTCGCAAGTCGGTACATACCTAGAATACCTTTCGCCCCCCGGCCACAATCTCGTTCATTGCTTCCTTGAAGTAGTCGGTTTCGCTCAGGATGTCTTCAGGAAGAGACTCGCGGTATCTGTTGTACGCTTCCAGTACCTGGACTCCTATCCGTGCCGGTAGGTTTCCCTCCGCAAGACCAACCGCGATTCGGTCTTCGTGAGCGCTGACCAGCTCAAGAGCCAACCAGCGAGCCAGGAGCCTCGCTCCCTGATCTATGAGTTTGTCAGCCATGGCAGGACTCCTTGGTGTCGTGCTGTGGGTACGCCGTCTCCGGGGGCACGCGCATGAGTACCACACGAGGGAACCAGCCAATGACCTTGCCATCGGACGCGCTTCGGCCCCGAGAAGGGATGTGAGGGGTGTTAAAACTCATGGAATGCATCGTCCTCCCCGACACATGCCGTCGTACGACTCCACGCTTCTCGTTTGGACCTTTGTCATGCCTCACACGACCATTCCGTCGATGAACCCCGTATGCAGCGAGCCGCTTCGGAAACGCTCGTCCGCAAGGACTCTAAGATGGAAGGGGATGGTAGTTTTCACTCCCTCGATGACCATCTCTTCCAGGGTGCGCACCATCCGAACCCTGGCTTCTTCCCGGTCGGTACCGTAGGCGATCACCTTGGCCAAAAGGCTGTCGTAGTTCGGTGACACGGTGTATCCCGCATAGAGATGGGTGTCGATCCTGATGCCGGGCCCACCCGGCTGGTGGAATGCGCCGATGACGCCCGGGCACGGAGCGAAACTATTGTCAGGATCTTCGGCATTGATGCGACATTCCAGGGCATGCCCGCGTAGGTGAACATCGTTCTTCGACAGGGGGAGCCGATCCCCCGCGGCCAGCCGGATCTGCAGTTTCACCAGGTCGATGTCGCAGACCAACTCTGTGACCGGATGCTCAACCTGGATGCGGGTATTCATCTCAATGAAGAAGTAGGAGCCCGCGGAATCGAGCAAAAACTCCATGGTGCCAAGACCCAAGTAGTCGACCGCAAGGGCGCCCCTGACCGCCACCGCGCCCATTTCATCCCTCAGGCCCGGAGTTACCGCGGTGGATGGTGACTCTTCAATGAGTTTCTGATGCCGACGCTGGATGGAGCATTCTCGTTCGCCGAAGTGCACGCACTGAACGCCATCCCCAGCCACCTGGAACTCGATGTGGCGAGGGTGATCAATGTAGTGCTCCAGGTAGAGCCTCCCATCCCCGAAAGCCGATTCGGCCTCACGGTGCGCCGCACTGAACGCGCGTTCCATGTCGGCCTCGCCGTGAACCACCCGCATCCCCCGCCCTCCGCCTCCGGCCACGGCCTTGATCAGGACCGGATAGCCGATCTCGTCAGCCACCGAACAGGCGATCCGTACTTCGGACACAGGTCCCGGGCTCCCCGGGATCACCGGCACACCCGCGGCTCGCATTGTCTCCCGGGCCAGCGCTTTGTCTCCCATGATCCTCATCGTTTCGGCCGTAGGGCCTATGAGCGTGAGATTACATGACGCCAGCACCTCGGCAAACGCGGGGCTTTCAGCCAGAAACCCATAGCCCGGGTGCACGGCATCGACGTTGGCGATTTCCGCGGCGCTTACGATTCGAGGTATGTTGAGATAGCTTTCAGCACTGGATGCGGCACCGATGCAGACTGCTTCGTCAGCGAACTTGACCGCCAGACTGTCAGCGTCTGCCTGAGAGTACACCACTACCGTCTCGATGCCCAACTCGCGGCAAGCCCTAAGCACCCGGAGAGCGATTTCTCCTCTGTTGGCGATCAGAATCTTTTTGAACACAGCGGGCTTCAGACGTGAGTGTCGAGTTCGATGAGCGTCTGGCCGAATTCGACCGGCTGGGCATTCCCCACCGGTATCGACACAACGCGACCCCGGACATCCGAGTGAATCTCATTCATGATCTTCATGGCCTCAATGATGCACACGGTCTGACCGATTTCCACAATTCGTCCTATTTCAGCATACGGTGGGGCGTCGGGAGAAGGCGCCCGGTAGAAGGTTCCCACCAGTGGCGCCTTTATGGTCGCCAGATTCTCCACGGGCGAGGGTTGTTCATACGACGATATCTCTTCCTTCGGAGGAGGTATGGCTGGTTCCGGTGGCGCCGCGACGAAGGGAAATGAGGGTGTCAGTACGGTGGGATGATCCGGTGATGAGCGCCGCACGATCCGCACTCGTTCACCGAGCCGCCTTACCTCGATCTCAGAGAGGTCAAGTTCAGCAACCAGTCTCGCCAGTCGTTCCAATGCACGAAGGTCCATCGCCACCTCACTCTCTCTGCGATATCGGGCTAGGTTTTCCTTGACACGCGCTCCACGTAGCGCCCGTCTCGAGTGTCGATCTTCAGGATATCCCCCTTCTCCAAGAAGAGTGGAACCTGCACGACGAGACCTGTTTCCATGGTCGCATTCTTCGTCGCGCCCGTCGCGGTGTCGCCTCGCACTCCAGGCTCCGTTTCCGCAATGGCCAGCTCTACGAACATGGGTGGTTCGACGATGTAGACTCGATCCCCTGACATGGCGACATAGATCTCCTCGTTTTCGCGCAAGTACCGGGCCGCGTCACCTATAACCTCTGCGCCAACAGTGATCTGATCATACGTTCCCATGTCCATCATGTGAAAGATATCACCGGCCCGGTAAAGGAACTGCATCTTACGTCGTTCGACTCGGATCTCTTCTATCTTCTCGCCCGAACGGAACGTCACGTCCTGAACCCGGCCGCTGGTGAGGTTTTTGATCCGTGTCCGAACGAAGGCATTACCCTTTCCCGGCTTCACGTGCTGGAACTCGACCACGAGCCAGGGCTCGCCGCTGAACACCATGACCATTCCGTTGCGTATGTCGGATGTCGTTGCCACCGCGTACTCCGTCTTCCTCTGAGATTAGTGCATGCCGTAGTTCGCCCCAGGCGCGTTGGCGCCTGGCGGGGAGACTACGAATGTTTCCGCAACCATGTCAAGCTGTGTCATAACATAGAACTTCGGTCGGTCCGGCGCAAAGGTTACCAAGTCGATGAGGTAGAAACGCTGTTGTTCCTCAACCACGAAACAGATCGTACGAAAAGGGCCGCCGGCGGTGTACTTCTGGTTCGTCCATGCACCGCGTATCTCGATGGCGGGGTACCCCAGGAACTCAACCGGGGAGTAGTGGGTTCGGGAATCGTCGATCTCATCTTCGTCATAGTGGCGCCAGGCCAGGTCTCGCCTGGTGCGCACGCAGAATTCGGGGCTCACCGAATCCTCGGCCCAGTCCTCCCAGTAAACCGACACGTGACGGTCGGGATCAGTCTTCACGAAATGGACCCAGCGCTCCTCAGGTTTCTCCTCCATGCCCCACGGGCGAGGAACTCGGATGGACCATCCATACCGAGATGTCAGCTCGCGAACGAGGCGGTTGTCCTCTCCTCGAACATAGAGCCGTTCACGCACAACTGTTCGGTACCGATCAAAGAAGTCATCGTACAGCATTCCGACCACCGTGGAGGCCAGACTATCCAGCTCGCTTGCGGTGTGTGCCACCAGCACGTAGGCGACTTGATGGGAGGCCCATGGTTCGAGAAGACGGGTGAACGGAGCCTCCTCTGCGAGAACCGAAAGGTCCTTGCCGGTGAGGGCCGATACCATGTCTGTCACCGGACCCCTGCCATCCAAGGTGGCAAGGAACACAAGGAGAGGCCTGCGTCGGATTGTCTCAATGGCATCCACAGAGAGATGGTGGACCCAGAACACTGATTCCTCGTCCAGGAGCAGCACCTTTCGCTCCAACCCCTCCACCAAAGCAGACTCGGCGGCGACCCAGGCCCGTTCATCGGCCATGACCGTCACCTCGCGGAAATCGCCACCGGCTCGCGGCTTGCTGCACCCTGTAAGGGACAGTGCCACGAAGAGGATGCACAGCACGAAATCACGCATCGCCATTTTCCCTTCGTTCCAGCACCTTGCTGGCCTGCTCGAGGATAGACCGCTCTCGGTCAGTGAGTGACGATATGCCTATATCGGATATCTTGTCCAGAATACGATCCACTTCACCGGGTTCCGCACCAACTCCACCGCGCGCACCTGGGTCCCGTGGAGACGGTACCACCGATAGCCGTGGTCGAACAGGCCATTTGCGATGTCGCGGGCCGGCGAAAAGCACCCTCCGATAGGCCACGGCAAGCCAGATTGCTCCTGTGAACAGCCCCGCAAGGTGCGCCACGTAGGCGACACCTCCCTGGCCCTCCGCGAACAGCACCAGTTGCAGTCCCGCCAGCACGATCATGAAGTACTTGGCCTTCATGGGAAAGATGAGCATGAACGCAACCCTTCGTTCCGGGAAGAGCACGGCAAAGGCGAGTAGAATACCGAAGATTGCGCCCGACGCCCCGACGGTGACCGTCTGGCTGCTCGGGGACATAAGCACCGTGCCGACCGCAGCACCGAAGGCGCAGGTCACGTAGTACGCCACAAGCCTTCCTGAGCCCCACATGATCTCGATCTCGGTGCCGAACATCCATAGTACGAGCATGTTCCACAACAGATGCATGGGTCCCGCGTGCTGCAGCGCATAGGTGACCAGTTGCCAGAGTGCGCCGCCGGATACCACCATAGCCGGCACGAGGCCGAAGACCCCATCCCACCTATGTCCCGTAAGCACTTGGAACAGGTACACCGTCGCGGTGGCCAGGATAAGGCGCCGGACCATAGGCGGAAAGGATACGGCCAATCTGATTTGGTATCTCTTCATCGCCGTCACGATGCGCCTCCCTCCTCGGCGGCAATCGAAGCGGATCGTTTCATTGCATGACGAAGTGGGAAGAGAAACACCCCACCGACCGCCACGGCGTACCACAGAGTAGCCGCCCGAACCACCAGGGTTGCCGCCACCGCTTCGCTTCGGGGCACACCCGATGCACTCAGCAGGCCGGCCACCGTGAGCTCGGTCGCACCAAGGCCGCCAGGAAGCATGCTCACTGCCCCAATGACCGCGGCCAGTGCGTAGATGCCCGTGAGTTTGCCCAGGCCCAACGCACCGTAGCCCAGACCCGCCACTATGAGCCAGAAACCAACGCACTCACAGAACCATGCAGGCACGGAAAGGAGGCTGGTGAGCAGCAGTGGTCTCGGTTTCACCAGTGCTCGAGCCGCCTTCAGACTCTGGTCGAGCTTGAGCGCCCCGGGAGCGAGCCGTTTGAACCTGGTAATCTGGCGAACGAGCAAGCTGCTCAAACGATCGATGCTCAGAATGCTCACGATTCCGGCCACCAACCCCACGCCGATTGCCAATGCAGCGGTGGCGCCCGTAAGCGCGTAGCCACCTGCGGCGGCCAATACCATGAGCGCCACCAGATCTGTAAGACGCTCGACCACAACGGCAGGCGCCGTCATGCTGACGGGAGCACCGTAGAGCCGCTTGAGCAAGAACGATTTGAGCACTTCTCCCATCTTACCTGGCGTGATCGACATCACCAAGCCTGCCATGAAGACGAGCAGGCTGCCCTTTCGTGGTACCCGAAACCCGAGATGCCTTAAGAAGTAGTGCCACTTCTCGAAGCGGATGAGATAGTTGAGAGATGCCAGACCCAATACCGCCGGCACAATGTGCCATGAAAGGCCGTAGAGTGCACCCCGAAGCCTGCCGTAGTCTGCCACGAAGGCAAGGGCCGCGTATACCAGCGCACCGAACACGACCCCCACAACCGCGCGCCCTAGGAAGTTGGGTGGGTGACGGATCGCGTCAGCCATGCGAGGGGACAAGGCCTCGTTTTTCGATAAACTCGAGCTCTTCCAGGGCCAATACCTTGCAGTTGGATCGTTTGGCGTCATCACCGAACGCCGTCATGACACGCCTGAACCCCTCGCGAGCTTCCAGGATATCCCCCTTACGGTACCGGACCCGAGCCAGGTAGTACTCGGCGTCATCGGCCCACTCACCCCCCGGCACGGCCTCTCGCGCAGCCTCCAAGGTTCGTTCCGCATCCTCGAGGCGGTTCTGTTTGAATTCGACACAACCCCTGAGCATGAGGGCCTTCTGGCACCACGGGGAGCGAGCATGCGACTGGGCGATGCCATGAAGCAGGCTCTCGGCTTCCGCCCACTTGCCTTTCGACATAAGCTTCTCTGCTCTGTAGAGACCCACACGGGGAGCGCATCCTGCAATCATGGACACTCCGATGACGCACACGATAGTCTTTCGTACCATTTCATGCCTCGCTTGGTGGTAGGCTACAACTAATGGTTGGCTCCTTTCGGCGCAAGGTTCCCCGCCGGCGCATGTGTACCGATTCCATCGGACGAAGAGAGCCCTTCGCAAGATCCATGGTCAGCACCAGCCAGAAGGCCTGATTGCGCTTAGGGTCTGGACGAGCGGCCCCATGGGATGAGTCAACCTTGAAGCCCAATCGCTCGTACTTTTCGAGCATCCGCGCTCGCGAGGTCATTACCACCCCGTGGATTCGAAAGACCCCATGCGAAGCGAAATGGTCAAAGGCCCTGTGCATCAGTGCACGAGAGAGGGTGGTGCGACCTCGACAGGCCGGGGCAGTGTTGATGTGTACGTGGCCTGGATATCGGCGCCACGGCACCTTGAGGCAACCGCTTCGGACATAGGAGATGCCAAGGTTCATAAGGCGTGGGAGGCCTTTCCACGGCAGGGCATACCTTCCCGTCACGATTCCCCCCAGAGCCGGCAGCACGACGTGCCGACGCCACACTCGTCGATAGCGCGCGGTATTGAGACACGCGAAGACATAGCCGAGCACCTCGTCTTTGTCGCGCGCGACGAACACCGATGAGGGCTCGAAGTCGGTGTAGTAACGGGTGAATAGATCGGCGAACAGCTCACGATCCAGATCGATCCACCTCTCCAGCGGTTGTCCGGCATAGGCGACATCGCAGCAGAGTCGACGGATCTGCTCACGGTCGCCGGATCGATAGGGTGATACGTCTATGGCTCGCATACCGAGAACCTGGCCATCCACATTCCCTCGAGAATATCCGCCACATCGCGTGCTGCCTGAGGCCTGCCGTGACGTCGGATTCGCCGACCCATGCGTCTCACGAGTCGAGGCCTTTTCGCCAGTTCCGCAACAATATCAGCGACGTGTGCGGCATCGGAAACCCGGAAGGCCGAGCCCTCACGAACCAGCACTTCCTGATTTGCCTCTTCGTGTCCTGGAAGGGGATCGACCAGAAGCGTCGGAAGGCCCACGCTGGCCGTCTCCGCCAGAGTCAGACCCCCGGGTTTGGTTATGCATATGTCGCTGGCGGTCATCAGATCGTGGATCCTTTCGGTGAATCCAAACACCGCAATCCGCTCGTCCAGGGATGACAGGCGAGACAAGAGCCTGCGGTTCGAGCCCGCGACTACCACCGTGTGAATGGCGGCATCCACGCCGCGCAAGCCAGCTACGACCTCTTCGATGGGACCGATACCCAAACCGCCACCCATGAGCAGAGCCCGAAACGGCGCCGCCGGAAGACCAAGGCGGTGCTCTGCATCCTCCCGGCTCGCCGTTTCGCCGAACCGGGGATCGATGGGTATGCCAGTGAGATCCACGGCACTCCGCGATACACCCCTGGCGATCAGAGCTTTACGCATCTCCGGGCGTCCCACGAAATACCGGTCGGTACCCGGCATGCACCAGAATGGATGGAAGTGATGGTCGGTCACAAGAATGGAAAGCAGGGCGTCCGACATCCCCGCGGCCCGACACAGGACGCTGGTGAGCGGATGCGTCGAGACCCAGACACCGGCGGTCTCCCCAAGGAATCGTGCGAGTCGTTGGCCGCCCAGCTTGGCGCAGGTGACGGCAACTGCCAACCCGCGATCGCTGACGCCTGGCCTCTTCCCCCTTGCGTAAGCGAAACGAAAGGCCCATGGCGCCTTGGTGATGAGCGCGAGGTAGCCGTTCACGAGGGTTGTGACGAGGCGAGGAGGCAGATAGTCACCCAATCCTACCACGCGCAAGGGGGCGGCCCTGGCACGAGTGCTCCACGCATGGGTGATGGCTTCAGCGGTGCGGGTGTGTGCCGCCCCGAAGGGCACGGTCAACACCACGACTGGACGTGACTGCGGCATCGTGCTCACGGTGGAGACGAACACGCGCCTGCCGTGTCGAGCCGAGGCGCGAAGTTCCCTGCGGCGGCCGCTCTAACCTGGAATGACTCTCCCCATCGACTCACGACGGGGTTCGCTGCCCGCCTCACCCGCGGGATGACTCGGGTTTGTTCCAGATGGGATGCACCTTCCCCGTGAGGGACTTGACCCATCCGACCAGTGCCGCCGCATTGACGAGGAGGAAGTAGAAGGGAAGGCTGAAGACGCGGCTTCGTTTGCCTGCCCGCTGGAGCAGCCCCCCTAGCAGGCCCGCGGCGAGGAATGCCGCCACGACAATACCCAGGCCCACGTATCGACCTCGCATGACCAACACCGTCAGCGAGAAGCCGAATGTCAGAAGGAAGAAAGGCACCATCCACCGTATGACCTTGTGACTCATGATGCGCCATGCCATGAGTCCGGAACGGAACGGGTTGAGCAGGTGGAGGTGGCGGGTCAGAGTTCTCAGTGCGGTAGCCACGATTCTGTTTTTCCGACGGAACTCCTCGGACGCCACCGTCGTTGTGCTCTCGAATGCCAGCGCGTGCGGCTCCGAGACGATTCTGTACCCTTGGGAATGGACGTTCAAGCTGATGAGAAAATCGTCACTCAGTTCATCTTGGACGGGAACGAAGAGCCGTGTCCGAATCGCATAGATGGCCCCGTCTGCTCCCGCCACCGAGCCCGAGAGGCTCTCACATCGCTTCAGATACTCCTCCAGCGTCCAGTAGAGGCGTTCGCCCCGGGCGGTGGCGGCGGGACAGCTGTTTCGGTAGATCTTCCTCCCACACACACACCCGACCTCGGGGTCAGCGAAGTTGCTGACCAGCTCGCTGATGGCATTGGGCGCGAACATCACGTTGGCATCGCAGAGGACCACAACCTCCGTGGCAACATGGGGCACCACCGAATTCAGTGCGCGGGTCTTACCTCCCCGCCGGGAAAGTCGCTCAAGAACGACGCCGCGGGACGCATAGTCTCCCACGATGGTGTCGGTTGCATCGGTGCTGGCATCGGAGACGACCATCACGTGGAGTCTTTCGTGGGGATAGGTCAGGGAGAGGGAGTTCTCGATCTTCTCGCGAATCACCTTTTCTTCATTGTGCGCAGGGATGACAAGAGTGACCTCCGGTTCAAAGCCAGTGTCCTTGTGAACCCGTCTATTGCGAAGCAATCCCAGGGCGGTAATACAGAGGGGATAGCCCGCATATGCATACACCGTAAGCAGTAGACTCGCGAGCAGAAGCGTTTCCATGCGGCGTGTGTTTCCTGATCAGTAGCGATTCTGAATGTATTCGCGTGGGACGAAGGAGTGTACACCGGTTGGCGAGGCGGGTTTCCCCACTACCGAGGCGGTACGGCACACTCATCACTCTGCAGAGAGGCCAGCCCCGGCGGTCGTATCGGCCTACAGGTGATGAAAGGCTCCAGACGCTCCACGATCTCGTCTACCTCGATGCCCATGAGGCAGTGTCGTTCAGGGCATCCCCGCGGGAGTCTCCTGTCGCACGGCGAGCAGGAAAGGCTCCTTTTCACCACGATGCTGTGGGGTCCAACGGGCGCGTACAGCTCGGGATCCGAAGGTCCAAAGATGGCGATCGTCGGGGTCCCCACCGCTGCAGCAAGATGCAGCAGCATCCCGTCGTTTCCCACTGCGATCCGGCATCGGGAGAGCACTGCCGCCGCAGTTCCAACATCCGTAGCACCGATCAAGTCAGTAATGCCGTCATCCCCAGTTTGTGTGGTGAGCTGTCTGCCCATGTCCCCCTCGTCCGGACCACCCAGCAACACGATCTGTGCGCCTCGCCCTCGCAACCGGAGGACAAGCTCGGCAAACCTGTTCAGGGGCCAGCGTTTGTGGGCGATGTGCCTGTTGCTGCCCGGACTGAGAGCGATCCAGCATCCGTCGGAGCCCAGCAAGTCACGGGCGTGTTCCAGTTCCATCTCGTAGGGCACAATGCGTGGAGTGACTCCTGAATTGACCCCTGCGGCCCGGCCCAGTGCCTGATTTCGTTTCACCGCGTGAGTCCGCGGGGTCACCGCGATCATGTCGGTCCATGCCCATCTCATCCAGCCGCGCCCTTCACCTATCCGTAGAGGGGCGCGGCTGGCCATGGCCATGAGTGCCGAGTAGTAGGGGTTCATGCCGGTGGTGGTGAGCACCAGGCTGAATCGCTGGCGCATGATCCATGGGGCAAGAGCGGCTCCCCGCGTAAGCCTGTGTGGCCATCGGGGCACATAGTCAACCACCGTGTCGGCAAGACGAAACCGGCGCGCCAAATCCGCCGGGGATCCGGCCCGCGCCAGCACCACCAGGCGGTCACTGCGGGCCCGCCGAAGCGCCTCGAGCAACGGCTGGGCCAGGAGGATGTCTCCCACACCCAACGTGCTCATGACCAAGACCCCCGACCGCGTCACGGCCTGTACTCGCTTCGATCCACCAGGACCGCTTTGCCACCGGGGCCTGCGTGAAGGCGGTCGACCCGCACCAGGCGGTAGTCGATGGCATCGCCAGTTCTGATGCGCAGCGAATCCAGCAGGTTTGATGGCGCAGCCGCGCCAGCGCGGCATACGTATCGGATCTCCGCCACGCCGGGCGCGCGCGGGAAGAAGCGTAGCTCCTCAATTCCCCCTAGCTCAGCCGACCCCAGCCCGAAGCGGAGAGCAACGCGCGTACCGTCATGGGCGATGAGGTACTCGGGAGGCCTACCCTCCAGGATACTCAGGACCCGGAACGCCCGTCCGCATGCACAGCCATCGGGAGAGAATGCGGCGTGGTCTCCGGTGCGGTATCGTATGAAGGGCATGGCCCGGTTGTGAAAACCGGTGGCTACGATTTCCCCCACAGCACCCGGAAGCACCGGCTCCCCCGCCGCATCCAGAATCTCCGCATACCCGTAGTCTTCGAAAACGTGGTAGCTCCCGTGCTCACACTGCGCCGCGGCCACTGCACGTTCGGCGTGACCGTAGAAATCCGTCGCTGTTGCTCCCAGAGTCTCCTCGATGATGGCACGGTCCTCGGGCAAGAGACTCTCGGAGCTGGTCACGATCGCGCGGAGGGGGGGAAGACTCAGTCCCCGTTCCCGCACCAAGCGCGCGAACTTGGCGGCGGCAGATGGATATGCCAATAGCGCGTGGGGTTGGAATCGAGCCATGGCGCGGACATAGGGTTCGATCGTGGCATGGGAGAGTTGAAACACCGAGAGCACCAAGGCGCGATGCTGGGGCACGACCTGCCACCATCGCGACTCAGGACCACGGGGACCATGCACGAGGCCGCCACGGAGGATGACCCTGCGGAACCCCTTCGGTAGGCCAGCCCAACGGAATAGTCGCCGGTGGAAGGCGTGTTCCCACCAGAGCGCACCCGGCCAGTCCCAGCGCACCCCCAGCGGCACCCCCGAACGACCGGTGGTGGCGCCCCCCCGTGTTCTCCACTTCGGGAGACAATCCGACCGAAACTCATCGATTCGTTCCGAAATGGTGGACCTGTCTACGACGGGCCAGTGTTGAAGGTCTTCGACTGTGCGAAGGGGGAGCCCCCCCGGCGCATGCTCCCGATAGAACGCGACATGACGGACAGCCCGGGATAGCACGCGGTTGAGACGCTGCACCCTCTCGGCGCGAATACGCTCCCGTGTCCAGGTCTCGGCCTGCAGGACCGCGCGGCTCCGCCGCCAGAGCCCCATGGGCTCCCGCAGTGCTGAAGGAACCAGGGCGAGGGTATGCTTGGCTCCCTGCGTGACGTACCACTCTAGCACGTCCGTGCTCCCAGCACAGCCTCATAGCAGGCAAGAATCCGGTCGACAACGGTCTCACCGGCGTCACCCAAGGGTTCGCGGTGCAGCGAGCGCGCGGTACGGATGGCCTCCGCGAGGGACTCGGGGTCTTCGTTTCGGCACATCACGACGCCATCCGGCCGCGGCACCACGTCGCTGGCGACCGCAGGCGTGCCCAAAGCCAGGGCTTCGTGAATGCTCAGACTGTCGCCATCGGCTCTGGTGGGGCGGGCCAGAACATCTGCCGCTTGAATGGCGCCCAACACAATGGCCCGGGGAAGGTCATGGCATGTCCGCATTTCGACACGGTCTCCCGCAGCACCAAGTGCTCTCTCCAGTGCGGCCTCCGCATCGGGATCAGCCCTGCCGGATACGATGGCGAGAATCCTTGGGGTACAGCCGCTGCCACCAAGAAGGGTGCAGGCCTGTATCAGCAGATCGAACCCATACACCGTGCGCAGAGATCCGACGGCGACGATGGATGGATCGCCACCGTGCAAGAACTGCGCAAGATCGGGATCCGTCTGTGGCGGCACGCCCAAGGGCAGCCTGCATCCCACGACTCTCACCATGACCTGCGACAGCAGGGGCAGTCCCCGCACGTGTTCGGCCATGGCCTGATTGGACACTAAGATCACAGCTGCCCGGCGTAGCGCGAAACACAAGAGAAGTCGATGGGCGGGGGCGTAGCCGGCCACCCTGTCACCGAACCGGCCGGCCAGAATATTGTAGATGAAGGGCGTGTGCCGGATGGCAGAGGCCAGGGCCACGATGACCTCGAAACCGAGGACTCGCGAGTCGCTCGCTGTGAGATGGAACGCTGAAAAGCGTCGTGTCAGCAGCACACGCATCAGAGTCGTTCGTGTGAGGGCCGCACCTGCGGACCCTCGTGGCCGCGCCGCCACGTCAACGGCTACAACTCCTACGCCACGAGAGGCCAGTTCATCACTAAGCCGTCTATTGTAGATCGCTTGTCCTCCCGAAGGCGGAGGGAACGCCCCAATCAACGCGATCGGAATCACGGTCTTTGCTGAACTCGGCGCATTGCTGGACCGGAGTATTGAGGTGTGGGCACGCCGAGATTCACCAGGGGCGCTCGTGCGACCCATGGATCAGCCGTAGTACTGGCGGTGGCAGCAGCGCAGGCATCCCGGCAGCATCGAGCCGCGTCGTCTGGCAGCCCGGAACTTTCGCCAGCGCGGCGAGTTCCAGATCTGCGGCAGAGGCTGCTCACGCAGAGTCCCCATGTACAGATCGAGACATGGCGCAACCTCCGCACCGGGGTACACCCGGGCCACGACCCACGGCACCACGCAGAGGGTGCCAAACGGATAGTCGAGATCGCGGTAGTACGGATTGATGTCTCCCTCCCTAATAGGCGGAAACACGTTCAGTCGCATGCCGAAGCTTCGACCGCGAATACTCTGAAGCTGCCTGCCTATCTCCTCTGGGTTCATGGCCCGGGCGAGGTCGATTGTGGAGCGATCGAAGACCAGATGCTGCAAAGTGAGGGAATCGGCGCCCCACGCTGCCAGGTCGGTAACGGTCTCCTGGAGCCGGGCCTGATTGTCGGGACTGATCGTGCAGTTCAGCGCGATGCTCGGGGTCTTCTTCCGGGCCTGGAGCACACGGCTCACCCCCTCCCGTGCGGCCTGATAGCTGCCAGTGACCCCTCGAATGTGGTCATGGAGACCCTCGGGGCCGTCGACACTCACCGTGATATGGTTGACGCCCCAGGCCGCCAGGTCCTTGGCGTAGCGGGGAAGGAAATACCCGTTCGTGGTGATACTGGTGGCGAATCCCTGGCGACACGCCTGGCGGACCAGTTCCGCGAAGGCGACATGCACCATGGGTTCTCCCCCGATGAAGTGCACTACAGGCTTGCGCCACCACCATCGCCGGGCGAGGTCATCGAGGGTTCGCGAGACAAGATCGGCATCCAGATGAATCCCCGACGTGCTTCTGGTAGAACACATGGCACAGCGGAGATTGCACGCCCCGGTGAGCGTAAAGCTGACCATAAACGGCTGATATGACCAGCCACCCTGAAGACGTACCATCCCGCTTACACGATGGTGCTGCCAGGAGAGAATTCGTTTTAGGTTCACGATGTGATTCCCTCGCGTCGTATGGGACTTCGCACATTGAGGGCCGCGTCATAGACTTCGCGGGTCTGCACTGCCATGCGATGGGGTGTAAACTGGGCCACGGTCTGCGCCGCCGCATCAACCATGTGTTGTCGGAGCTCATCATCTGTCAGCAATTCGTTCAGCCGCCCTCGGAGAAGCTCATCGTCCTCGTAGGGCACAAGAAAGCCGTCTTTCCCGTCGTGGATCAACTCGCCTGCGCCACCATCGGATGGGCCTACCACCGCACACCCCGCGGCCATAGCCTCCATAAAGACCAGGCCGAAGGCCTCGGTCACTCCCGGCAAGGCCACAACCTTGGCCTTGCGGTAGAGAGATGCCAGGGCATCACCGTGAACCAGGCCGAAGCGCTTGATTCGCGGCCAGAGGCCGTTTTTGATGGCCAGCGATGCCATGGGGGAAGGTATCCTGGTGCCTGCAACCCACAGTTCGGCATCGGGTACGGCGAGGTAGGGCAGACAGGCCACAAGGCGGTCAAGCCCCTTGCGGTAAGGGTTCCCGCCCACAAAGAGGATGCTGTCGTTCCGGCCGGCGGCGTCTCCCTTATCGATAGCAAGATCCAGCCCGATGTGAATCGTCGTCATGCATCCGCCTGGGTGGTACGCGTGGAGGACCCTGGTCTTGGTCGCATCGGAATTGGCGATGAGCGCGTGAACCTTCCCGTAGGCGACTCGTTCCAGGGCTCGGGCAATGGTCGCATAGGCGAGGCGGGTGGGCCAGTCCGGATACCGGGAGCGATGCCGCCAGTAGTACCCTGGATCGACGAAGTAGTAGTCATGCACCGTGCCCACCGAGGCGATGTCCCGCGTCCTGAACCACAAGGCCTCACGGGCGTCGATGAAGTGTACGAGGTCAACATCGCGCAACGGGCGCAGACGTCGCGAGAATGCCCATGCATGGCCCATCCATCGGGCATGATTGGGCAGTCGGCGAAATGGGACCGGGAGGAAATCCAGGCCCGGCACGGAAGCGCATTGGCTCGGCGGACACGCCACGACTACCTGGATCCCCAAGCGGAGCAAGCCCGCTGCCAGGGCCCGCGCATAGGTTCCGACACCGCTATACGGCAAGGCATACTGCCCGGTGGCAAGGCAGACCCTCACGCCATCTCCGCCAGAGTCGCCCTCACCCACCGCGCGAAGCGAGGGCCGATGACGTTCCAGTCATACTGAGCCGCGGTCTCCCTCCCTCTGAGAGACATTCCCGTTCTTCGATCCGCAGCATCGAGCAGTTCCGTCAGGCACGCAGCCACTGCCGAGGGTTCGGGCCGCGTCACTACACCCGCACCGCTCTCTCTGGCTATCCGGGCGCCGTCGCCTACCGGTGTCGTGACAAAAGGAAGCCCCGCCGCCATATACTCCAGGATCTTCAAATGGAAGGCATACCGGTTCCAACGGGTCGGCGGGAGGATTGCCAGGCCGACCCACGCTGCGGCCATCAGAGGAGGCGTAGCGTTACTCGATATGCTGCCGTGCCATGTAACAAACGACGCCAGACCAAGGCGTTGGGCAAGGGAGGCAAGCGGTCTTCGAGCCGGGCCGTCTCCTGCTACCACAATGCGTATTTCGCGCTTCATCAATGGAAACGCCCTGAGCACGACATCGAGGCCGCAATCGCGCTCCAGGCCACCCACGTAGAGAATGGTTGGCTCCGGAGATTCTGCGCGGGGAAGCCCAAAAAGGCGCGTGTGCACGCCATTTGGGTAGAGGTGGGTTGACTTTGCGCCGGTCTCAGCAGCGTGACGCTGCAGGGAGAACCCAGCACATGAGACGGATGTCGCACCGCGCAGGGCACATTCCTGCCACCTGTTGAGGATCCAGCGATGGGGTCCATCAACTCGGCCTCCGCCATAGTCATCCGCATGATCATAGATGAAGCGGATCCCTCTATCACGGCAGGCCATGGCGGGTACAGGGCCCTGAACCAACGCTACCTTCTCCACGGGCGCCACCGCACGCAGAGCCGTGCGCAGCATCACGCGATTGATTACCGGTCCCAGCAAGCTGGGCAAAGGGCTGCGTCTCACCGCGGTGGTAGTCCCCGCCAGCCAGATGAGCGGGCATCCCTCGCCGACAACCCGGCGGGGCCACCCGCGCAAGGGGGATCCGGGCGGCGCCTGGTCACCGCTGATGCCGATCCCCGGAGGGACGAGACTCACCTTGCGCAAAGGAGCCAGGGACTCGAGGAATGCGGCAAGGTGCCGTATGCGGTGCTCGTGATGGTGGAACAAGTCATTGGCAACCAGGAGCAGGGAATCCATGTCGTTACCGCCTCAGCCGAACCGCGGCCCGGGGCCCGGCGGGTCGACAGGGCTCGATGGCTATGGTACGATGCGAGCCGGCCGCCGTCAGCGGCGGAGGGTCTTGGTGTGCGATATAGAAACGAGGTGTCAGCCTGTCTGCGGGGCTCGAACCTCTTTCGTTCGGTTCTCGCGCTGGGCCTTGCGTTGGGCGCGTTTGCGCTTCAGTTGGCGGACTCGCCTGCGGTGAATCTCCGTACGCCTCACTATTCTGCTCATGGAACCTCCTTGTCTGCATGTCAAGAGCTCATTGTCGCGAACTGCTGCAATCGAGCATTCTAAGGTCTGGGCGGGCTGGGAGCAAGCCCATGGCCCGATAGCTCGCCCAGCCGGCGGGAAAGATCCCTGCACCGGGCCTGTACACTCCAGGCCCTCTCCACCCTCCGCCGCCCCCGGGCGCTGAGCCTCAGGCGAAGCTCGGGCTCATCCATGAGCCGCGCCATGGCCGCGGCCATGGCCTGCGGGTCGCCGGGCGGCACCAGCAGGCCGGCACCGGCGCCGACAAGTTCGGGAATACCGCTCACCGTGGTGGACACGGTGGGAATTCCCGTGGCCAATGCCTCAGTGAGCACCGACGGAAGACCATCCATGTTTCCCGCGTCATCCCTCCGTGCGGCGAGCACGAAGAGATCTGTCTTCGCCAGCAGATCCCTCACCGCTTCCTGCACCAGCGGGCCTTCGAAGCGCACACGATGGGAGATCCCCAGCTCCGTGGCGAGCCCCTTCAGAGAGTGCTCCAGAGGACCGGCGCCGACGATGGAAAGAAACCACGGCCTCGCGCTGAGCAGAGCCACGGCCTTGAGGAGCACATCAAAGCCTTTGATTGCGACCAGCCGGCCCACCGAGGCGATCCTGCACACGGCCGGCTGGGGATCCGGAGGCCGGTACGCATAGGAGGACAGGTCGATGCCGACTCGAATGACCTGTACTCTGCGCGGAGAGATGCCTAAGGCCATGCCGCGGAGGAGACGGCGGTTGAACCGGCTGATAGTCCTTACCCAGGCGGCTTGGGTGATGCGACGGCCCAGCTCATCGGGATCGGAGAGGTAGATGTCGTGTGCGTGAGCCGTGGCGCTGAAGGTGGTCCCGTGAAGAATGGCCATAGTACGCGCGGCTGCTGCTGGAGACGAAAGGTAGTGCGCATGGAAGTGCTCGGGTGCGTGGGGGATCGCCTCCCGTGCGAGATAGAGTGCGCCCAGAGACGCGTGGAATGCTTCGGGGCCTCCGGCCCCGCGCAGGGCCCTCGTCAAGGTGCGGGGTGCGTGAGTTCCCCAGAACAAGAATGCCCGGGCGATATGCGCCCTGCGCCGCTCTTCGGGCAGGATGACCACAGGGGCATCCAGGGCCTGCACCATGGGATGGGCCAGATTGTCAGGATTGGATCCGAAGGCGAAGATGGACACCTGGATGCCGAGTCTGTGCATCTCGTAGAGCTCGCGGAGGATGAATGTCTCGGAGAGCACGGGATATCGTGCCAAGACGAAACCGACGCGGGGCGCAGTGGCCGTGTAACCCGGGGATTCCCTGTCAATGCTGACTGCCCGTCTGGCCAGAATGGCAGAACCGCATGGCCCGTTCATGGCGAGCGGCCCCGGACAGGATGTGATGCCAGCAGCGAATCGGCTTCGGCATGTCGGCCCAAGCGGCGGAGGCAGAGAGCCATGTTGGCTGCCACGAGAGGGCGCATCGAAGGGTCACCTCGCGTCATGGCTTGGGCGAATCTGGTGAGAGCCTGGTCAAAGGCGCCTGTCAACATGAGGGAAACTCCTCGAAGGTTCAGGATTTCGGTGCTGGACTGGCCCTTGTGAGACGCAAGTATACGCAGAGCTCGGCCGGGGTCACCATCGGCGAGGGCGCGCCGGGTCGCATGAGCTGTCAGCGAGACACTGGAGGGGAACGAGGTGGCCAACGACTCCGATAGCGCAGTGACGGTAGGGCAGGGGCCTCGGAGGCTCTCCACGGCTGAGGCCAACAGCTCAGCACTCACCACCGGCAAGGGGCCGCAACGGATGAACGATCGAGCGCCCCGGCCCAGATCCTCGCAACGGCCCATCTTCGCCAAGGAGACAACCAGCGAGTACCAGATGGCCCGATTGCCCGAATCGGTCTGGAGTGCCCACGCGAAGCGCTGCACGGCACTCTGGTGCTGTGAGACTGCCGCCAAGAGCTGAGCGCCTTGCGCCATGCGGAGTGCTCGATGACGGCCTCCCTGGGAGCCCGGACGCCCGTGGTCGGCCCACCGCGCCAGAGCGGCTCGATCCTCGTCGTGGTCATACGAGCCCTGAAAGGACAGCCACCCTTCAGGAATCAGGAGGCCTCGCGTTTCATCCGGCAGCTGCGAGAAGGTGAATACGGGCTGCAGGCCGGCGGCCTCCGCGGCGCGGGAGATCGAAGCATAGGGAGGATCCGGCTGGGCCGGTAGAGCCGCAGAAAGCCTCGGATCCAAGGTTGAACGGTACCATGCTAATCCCAGATACGGCGTGTATACCACGCGAGGTCGGGTGTGCTGAGACCACGCATGGTGCAGCATGAGGAAGAGGTCGGTGCTGCTGTCGGTGAACAAGACCCGACCCTCCAACTGAGAGGCCAACGCATCCCTGTAGTCACACGCCGACAGGTCGGTGGAACGGTCAAGCCGAGGGAGAAGCGGAGCCACGAGCAGCGCAGTCCCCGAACAGATGGCGATGGCGGCAGCCATCCTGGGGAACCTTAGCACACCGACCGCTAGGATTGCCGAGCCTATTATCAAGGGGCACAGGGGCAGCAGATAGCCGATGACATCGGGCCCCCCGCCTGTGGTTACCGCCACGGCAGCCAGAAGACCACCCGATAGCACCACCAACGGCATGCGGCGAATCAGTACCGGCAGTGCCAGGGCGGAAAGTCCCAGCGTGACCGGTGGCAGGGATGCGTTGAGGAAACCCTTGAGGGTGCCGAACGTCCCGGCCAGGGACCCACCGGCCAGCAGGCGCCCCGAAAGCGCGTCGGAGCGGAATTCCTGGAGCGTCACGATCCACAGGAATCCTCGGATCGTCCGGCTGCTGCCCCAGTCAATGCAGGGAGCGTCGAGAGATCTCAGTGGCAGTATCGCAAAGATCGATAGTGCCAGCGCGGTACCCGCCGCCAGAGGCTTGAGACGCGCACGCACAAGAGGGAACAGCACCGGGGCGAATGCGACGGCGGATGGGTGATTCCCCAGCGCAAGCCCGAACACATAGCCTGCCCCAAGCGCTGCCCTGGGTGAGGACATCGCGGTGGCAAGCGCGATGAGAATCATGGTCAGCAGGACCTGTAGCGTATAGACCTCGCCGTGGGTTCCCTGCATCCATACCACCGGCGAGGCGCCGAGTGCGAATCCTCCGGCCAGACCCAGTGCTACGCCTGCTCGGGCGGCCAGGATCCCCGCTAGCACTGCCGCGGCACTCGCGCCGCTCACTGCGGCGACCCACGAAGCCGCCCGTGCCCCCGAGACACCGGAGAGGACCTTCACCGCGCGACTCAGCAGGACGAAGAGCGGGAAGCCGGGTGAGTGAGGAATTCCGTGGCACTCCGCCGCCAGGGCCAACTCGGGCGTGTCATCCCACCCCACATCAGGGAGCATCGTGGCCGCGTAGGCCGTCAGGACCAGGATGCCTGCTGCCAGCGCGGTCAGGATCGGTTTCACGGCATTCTCAAGAGAGTCTTGAGCAGAAACCATGCGGCATTGGCATTGAGTGCCCGCTGGGTGAAGGTCTTGTGCCGGGTGAGAGAGCTCAGGGCCTTCGGTCTCCGGTAGAACGCCAGGACCGCGGATCGTCGTGCGCGCCACACATCGCGGGGCGGCAGTCCCTCACTACGGTGAACCGGGGGTGTGTGAATGCCCCAGTCCGACCATCGGGGGGAGAGAATCGCCTTGCGTGCGATCAGCTCATCGTAGAGCCTCGTGCCCGGATAGGGCTTGAATATTTCAAACTTGGCGACATCGAGACCCAAGGATCTGGAGAAGTGAGCCGTCTGTACCAGAGTGTTAGCCGATTCGCCCGGTAGACCAAGCATGAAGAACCCCCACACGGTCATGCCCAAGCGATGGGCGGCATCAATTACCGGGGTCGCGCGGTCGAGGCTCTGATGCTTGCCCGCCCGAACCGCGACGGCATCGTTGGAGGTTTCAATGCCCATGCCGAAGCTATGGACCCCCATGGTCCGCATCGCGGACAGCAGGCCATCATCCAGCATGTCGCACCGGAGACCATTACCGAAGGCATAGGGTATGCGGGGGCCTCGACTTGCGAAGGCTTCCATGATTGCCATGGCGCGGTCTCGATCCGCGGTGAAGCAATCATCCATGATATGGATCTCCCGGGCCCCGATGGTTTGACGAACATGCCAGGCATGCTCCACCGCCCGTTCCGGCGTCAGATATCGTACCTTTGCACCGAAGAGGCTGGTTGACTGACAGAAGCCGCAGCGCCCCGGGCATCCTCGGCTAAGCATGATCGTACCGACAGGAAGTGCCCGGGCATCCGGGGGGCGATAGCCGGACGGCCTTCTGACCAGGTGCCATGCCGGTAAGGGGAGATCATTCAACTCCCCCTCAGTGAGCAGGGTGCGGGGCACGGCTGGTTCGTCAGGCCGCACCACGCCCGATACTGAAAGGTCTGGCTCTTGCCTCACCAGGAGAGCGCAGTACTCGGTGATCGCGTTCTCAGCTTCACCCTGGAACACGGCATCGAAGCAGCCAGTAGCCAGCACCTCACCCGGGAGGGCACTGGCGTGGGGTCCGCCGATGAGCACCGGGCACCCAACAGCGGATCTCATCCGCGCAGCCCATCTCCGCGCAGCAGGAAATGCCGGCGTCGTAGCGGTGAATCCCACGATGTCGGGCTGCCACCGGCGGGCCCACACCCTCACGCCATGACTATCTGCCCCCTCCCCATCAGCATCCACCACCCGGACACTGTGGCCCTCGGACTCCAGGCACGCCGCGATCTGAAGCAACCCCATCGGCGGGTACACCGGTCTCATCGGGCTGCCATAGGCCGCCCATTGCGGAGGCGCGATAAGCAGGACCTTCATGCGACACCTTGTGATGCGACCGTGTCGAAGCGGCCGGCGAGAGGGATCTGCACGACTGGGCAGACCGGGAGGCTCGCCTGAAGAGCCATGGCATCGCTCAGGGTTCCAACCCTGGCGACGGCTTGTACGATGTCAAGAAGCCGGGACAGAAGATCGGGGAAACGCAGGCCCTCGACCTCTGCGTGGGCACAGTAGCACGAGTACTCCCGGCAGGTCACCTCGCGTGCCACTCGGTTGGTGAGGATCTTCAACGATTGACCGGCGCGCACCGTCTCTTCGGCGGTGGGCAAGGTGACGGGCAGTTGAGGAGTGTGCATGCCGTCTGGCAGAAAGGGCGTGGAGCCTCGACAATCTGATGCATAGAGAAACCCCGCCTTGTCCACGGCTGCAAGGGTCTCTGGGGTCACGATCCATCCGGGTGCGGCGAATGCCTTGGCCCGCTCTCCCAAAGCGGCGGCGAACGCGGCTTGGCCTCGGCGCACTTCCAGGTCTACTCGTTCCAGAGGCCATGCCCGGCAGCGGTGAATCCACAGCCAGTGATCATGCCCGTGCAGTGCCAGCTCATGCCCGAAGACCATGGGCCGCGCCACCCGCGCCGCAGCCGCCATGGAGCGGACGGGCACCGCGATACCCGCCATGAACGCGCTGACAATGCTGGCGCCGGCGGGTCGAAGCCGGAGCATCTGGCGTAGCCGATGGGGCTTTCCGATGATGCGTGCCAAAGCTAAGCCGGATCGATCCGGACCCATGGGCATCATCACCGTTGCCCGCACACCCCGCGATGCAAGAATGCGAAGCATGCTCGGGAGTCCAAGCATGAGACCGGTTGCCGTTTCCACGTCGATGCGCAGGGCGAAGTATGGTATCACTTCTGGAACCACCCGGCAGCGTACCATGCCCGGTGCCGGAGTGCAGGCACAGTGCCCATCAGTCTGGCGTCAAGATTCTGCAGCCATCGAACGGCAGGCGTCATCCGCCGCGAGAGGAGCACGACAAGAGGTGAGAGTAGGAAGAACCACGCCATCTCTTTTCGCATGAAGCCGCTTCCCAACGAATCCAGCTCTCGCGCGCTCAGGAAGCGAGGCCGCACATGCCGCCCCGGAAGCGCCCGCCTGGCCAAGGAGACCAGCGGGTGCCCGGCCAGTGGTTCCACCACGGCGAACACGCCTCCGGGCATGAGGACCCGATACACCTCCTCAACCACCGTGCGGGGCTCCACATGCATCAGCATTGTCTGTTCCCAGACTGCGGCCATCATACCGGTGCGGAGCGGAAGAACCTGCGCATCGGCCAGGACAAGCTGCAGGGTAGCCGGCCGACAGTTCACGATGTCCATGGCGTACGCCGCCGGATTCTGTTCGTCGGCACAGGTCGATTCCATGCCGCTGCCAAGCTCCAGAATCGAACCCGGCGGTGCGCGACGGAGCCCGTCAAAGGCCCAGGACCTACATGGCCGAAGAAACCACTGATACCCGTAGGCCCTTCGTCCCGCCGCAGAATCGCCCCAGTACTCCCGAAAGAACTGGCGCTCCAGGGGTCTGACCCCTGACGATGTTGCCTCTGACAGTCCGCTGCTCATCGCCGGTCCTGCTGCGCCAAGAGAGGCGTAGAACGAAGCCTGACCCGGGCGCACAGGGTCAGCATGTCCAGCCCGACCCGCCCTATCCTGCCGGGTGAATAGCGCGATGCCCGACATGAGCCACCGCCGCATACGGGCACCTCCACAGGGTTCCTCGCCGACAGAAGACCGAGCCCTGGCAGACACGGGCCGAGTTCGCTCAAGTGGACACAGCGAGCGGCTGTTTCGTGGGCATAGAGTCTGAACATAGAGCCATGGTCTCGGATTGGGCTCGGGCGCAGCAGGTTGCAGCACATCCGCAAGACCAGCGACACCGCTAACCGGGTCACGGAGCGTCGGCGTCCCATGCGGTATCCCACGACAAGGTCAGCATGTCCAATCAGGGGAATCAGGAGGGCCAGTTGGTCGGGCGGGGGATCCATGTCGGCATCCATGGTGGCTACCATCGCAATGTCCGGCATCCGCAACGCGTGGGCCATTCCCCGCAGCACGGCGCGGTGTTGCCCTGATGGTAAGGGGCATCTGACATGCGCAAACAGTCTCGTATCCAGCCCAGACAGGAGTATCGGAGTGGCATCGGAGGAGGCGTCGTCCGCGAACACGATACGAACCGGCCGGTCAGAGGCAGCGGTGAAGGCGCGCAGACTCGCCGCCAGGTCCGGCAACACGGCCTCCTCATTGCGAACGGGTATCACGACGGCAAGGGCACCACGCCCGCGTGCTTCGTCAGGAAGAGCAGTCAAGGAACGTGACCTTCGCCCAGCGACCGGGTGAAAACAGGGCTTCCTGGCGGATCTGCGATGCCACAATGCCGCCCGCCCCACCTGAGACGGGGGGCGGGCGGAGGAGGGGCCGGGACGCGTCGCTAAAAGCCTATGCCTAAGGAGAGGCGGTGCGTGTCCTGAAGCTTTGCGTACGGTACGTAGGCGTAGTCAATGGCCGCTGCCATCGAACCCAGAGAGGTCCTTAGCCCACCACCAAAGCTCAGGTCCTCGTCATCGTAGCGGATCTTATAGCCCGTGCGCAATGCCACCATTTCCGAGTACCAGTACTCCATGCCCATGGTGTACCTTTCCTGGTTGTCGCTGGGATGGCTACCGGCAAAGGCGACAGTCAGACGGTGAGGCCCGCTATGCAGCGGGTCTATGGCGAACCCCAGATTGAAGTTGATGGGGAGGGGAAAACTCTCAGTGATGAAGGTCAGGTCCGGCCCGAAGTTCGTGACCGCCATCGCGATTCTCAGCGACTTGAAGCCTGTCTCATAGTTCGTACCGACATCCGCGGACCATCCGGTGGCATCCACATCGTGGGCATACAGCTGAATGTATTTCGCCGTGATGCCAAAACTGAATTTGTCCGTGAGAAAGCGCGAATAGGAAAGGCCCACGGCCATATTGTGGGTGCTGAAGGTTTGCCCCGTTCCATTGGGGTAGAACGGCGTGGTGACCTCCATGTCGTCCATGTGAAGCAGGGTCGCCGACACCCCAACTACTCCGGCGTCTCCGGGCACAGGCATGGCGAATGCGAGGAATTCACACTTGATGTCCGCAGGCCACTCCGTATGGCTCAACAGGAGTTGCCGTTGGTCCACCAGGCTCAAAGCGCCCGGATTGTAGTAGATGGCCGCCGCATCGTCCGCCACGGCCAGGAATGCCTCCCCCATACCCACGGCCCGAGGCGAGACACCGATCTGAAGGAAATTGGCCCCAGTAGTTCCAACCTTTACCTGGGCGCTGAGAGTCCCCGGTATGACGAGCAGGGCGGCCAGGATGGCGATCTTCTTCATTGCAGTCCTCCCGGCTACTTCAGCACCACGAACTTGCCCACCTCGATGGATCCCTTCTTGGGGCCTGAGGTGTATTCCACGCTGAAGAGGTAGATGTCACTCACGATGCTTTGATTGTTCCGGTTAATCATGTCCCAGGGTTCTCGGGGGCTTGACTCGTCAGCATGATAGACGGTGTCAACCAAGTCTCCGTCCAATGTGTAGATCCTGATGGTCGCGGTTCCCGGCGCCAGATTGATGAAGTCTATTCTGCGAGTATGCTCGCTCCACCGGACCTTCGGATCGTAGGCCTCCCACTGGAGACCTTCGTAGTCAGCGTCGATTCGGTATGGGTTGGGCACGACCCGTACCGCAAGGTCAGAGTCCGTACCGAATTCATTGGCACCAGGAAAGATAGGGCCCAGTTCCAGGTAGTGCTTGAGAACCGAGCTCTCCAGGGGGCCGAGCCCCGAGCGTTCATCCCCCATGTCGAAGGCCACCACGGAGTAGTAGTACGGGTAGAGCGCAGTCAATCCTTCGTCTACATAGGTATAGGCGTAGGCGTCACCCGGAGAGCCCTGGTAGGGGGGAGGGGGCCATTCCGGCTCATAGTCTACCACATCGGGGTTCTGCGCCCACTCGTACAGGAGGGTGGAGCTTTCCAAGGTGCCGTAGCGGCTCCGGTAGATACGGTACCCTGCGAAGTCCTCCAACTGGGTGAACGGATCGATGCTTAGCTCCGAGTCACTGGACCAGTGGAGGGTGACTCTATTCTTGCCGGGAACGGCCATGACCTTGGGCGCAGACGGTGGAGGCGGGCCTCGGAAATCCGGTATGCCGTCACCTTCGACCCAGATAGTGTCTTCATTCACTATGCGGAACTCGCCGCGATACCCGTCGCCGTCTGTATCGATGCCCGGGATATCGTATACCCGGGCCGCCCACACGGCATTGGCGGCAACGTCCAGGAAGTTGAAGACGCCCGGTGAGCGTACGAAGTTGGCGCCGCAGACATAGGCCAAGGTCACCGGGAGCGTGTCACCCGGATCGATATCGAACGGCCCGAATGACAACAGGTATCTCGTGTCTTCATAGGGCGTTCCCGCGGGGATCTGATCCGCAACTTCGACCTGATTCGGATCGAAATACCCGTTGGACATGATGCGGTACTTGGCGGCATCGCCGTCGGGGGTGCCACCCACATCGGTCGGATCAGTCACAACCCTGGGGCCCCAGTCGCGCTGGGTATTGGTGTCGGAGAGCCACCAGTTGTAGCTCACGCGAAGGTCTGGATTCGGGGTGCGCACAATGCGCACGCCACTGACGCCGCTCGTGTTGTCGGAACCGTAGTAGTCGGAGATCCAGGCGAGGTTGATGGTGATGGAGTCGCCGAAGACATCCACCGTCTTCTCGGCGAAGCCCGTGACGTCGTCCTGGGCCCCGTCGTGGATATCGGTGTTGGGACCGACGCAGTCGGCGTCGATATAGACGCCCAAATAGACATCGCGGATAGTCTTGTTATCATTCCGGATGTTCTTCACACTGAAGTCGAACAGGACGAAGTCCTCCGCGTAGGAATAACTCCATGAGTAGCTCCGCTGGGTCACCTCGATACCCATAGGCATGTGAGACGTCGGCACCTTGTCATACGTTTCCGAGGTAAAGGTGTCGGCGTACACCGCGACGTAGTCCTGCTCAGAGACGGCCCGGACGGCGATGAGCGAATCACTGCTGGAGATTGAGAGCGAATCGATGAGGCAGGGAATCGCCTTGTAGGTACAGGGAAACATCTCATTCTCATGCTGCCACCCATCGGCGCCAACGGACACCAGCGTATCATTGTCGACCACGCCGCCGATCCACATGGCGCCCTGGAACAGATAGTCGATCCCTGAGCCCCCGGGGAACTCGCACTTGGGCAGCCATTGCTCCGTGCCCCGAACATCGGTCTGCTCGTCATTTCCGAAGAATCCAAAGTTGGAAATGGTGAGCCAGATATTGCCCACCATGTGGGTCTTCTGTTCTCGGGCCGGGTCATCGGCGCTGGGCGCCCGCTGGCCTGCTCCGCCGGGTACGGTGGCAGCCATGCGGGCCACGGCCGGCGTCGAAAGGAGCGCCAGGATCGCGGCAACTGTGCGCGGCTTCATCGGTCACGCCTCCCTAGAAGGTGGTTCTGATGCCGACCCGGATATTGCGGCCGGCCAGGTAGTTATAGGGGTCGCGCAGATAGAGCCTGCCGTCGCCCCAGGGCGTACCCCAGCGTGCGTAGACCTCTCGGACATTGGAACGGTCAAACACATTGCGGACATCGAGAACCAGATCGAGCCCGATCCCGGCAACCTGGAATCCCTTGTTCATTTTGATGTCCAGTTCGCTGGTATAAGGCTTTCGCACATTGTTTGCCACATTGTCCCCTTCGACTTTTCTGCCACTGGATTCATCCTCGAGTGTGTAGGGCAGCCCGCTCCCATACTTCCAGAGCACATTAACGCCCCAGTTGGAGGGAAGTCTCTGGCCGAAGAGCCGGACTTCGTCACCGGGGAAGAATCGGAAGTCCACGCTGGTCGTGAGGGAGTTGCGTTCATCCCAGTCAAGATAGTTGTCGGTCAGCGGCAGGTTCTCACCGGCGAAGCCCGAGTCGTACACGCTGCGGTCCGAGGAGCTCTTACCCGTGGCGATCATGTATGCGTATGACGCATTCCCGCTGATATGGTTGGAGTAGCGCTTCTCGAAGTTCAGCTCGAAGCCTCTGATGCGCCCATAGTCTACATTGCCGTACACGTAGAACCGGTCAAACCGGTCCCCGAGAACCCATTGATTCACCAAATCAAACACATCCTTGAAGAACCCTGTGACATCAACCTTGAAGTTCTCGTTGAACGCATGATTGATGCCGAACTCGTAGGCCACGGTGCGCTCGGGCAGTAAGTTGGGATTTCCAAACAGGTTATAGGCCGAAGGGCCCTGCGTATCCCTGGCATATACCTTGTCGAACTCGGGCCACTGGACGAAGTGGCCGTAATTGAAATAGAGCACGTCATGGTCGGTGATGGGATGGCTGATGCCAAGGCGCGGGCTCATGTAGAACTTCCACATGTCCAGCGGGATGAGCGCGCCGCTTTGATCATACACTTCACGGCCTTCGAGGTTCGTGCCGAGGTAGCGGAAGTCCAGCCGGAGCCCGGCGTTCACGATGAGCCCCTCGAACTCCATCTTGTCTTGCGCGTACACCGCGCCGTCTACCGGTTGGCGGGAGTAGAAATCACGGAAGGTCCCGCGGTCTGGATACCCGCCCAGGCTGTCCGCCTCAACGTCTTCGTAGGGATACTCATGCTGCGGGTACTGCACCTCTTTGTGGGTGAAATCATTGAAGCTGAGCGAGAAGCCGGTCTTGGCCTGGTGGTGCTTGCCGAGTTGGGTCGTCAGGTCGAACTTGACGGTGCCGATGGTCTCCTTGCGCTCGTGATACTGTGCCCACTGATCGTAGGTGCCTTCACGGCCCCGGTTCCATGAGCCGCTCCAGTTGGCGTCTTCATACGGCTCGCCGAAGAGATCGCACACCCCGTTGTTGTTGTAGTCGACCCACTCACTGTCTTGGTCATCGGCCCGACCGGAGCCATCGGCCACGCCATTGCCGTTCCAGTCATCCCAACGGCTGCGCCACTCAGGCGGGTCATACTTGCTATTGCCTTCGCTTCCATAGGGGTTGAGGGTGGCGTGGTAGTTGTCGCCGTTGGGATCGGGGTTGGTGACCGGGTCAAAGCCGGGCTCCTGCGCATCGGGCACGCCGTCTATGCCCACGTCATAGAACGGTTCAGCGTCGAATCCGGGGTCGGCAAAGCCGTCGTAGGGATCCCACAGGCCATTACCGTTCCAGTCGGTGAAGCGTTCGCCGGGATCGTACACGCCGTTGGGCTCAACGTAGGCAAACGAGCGGATCCCATTGGCGGTGACGACCCAGAGGTCGTCGACCCGCATATCGCCTTCACCAGGCTGCCACACTCCATCGCCGTTCAGGTCGTTCCACGGGTCATACACGCCGTTGAACTGATAATCAATATAGGCGACTTCGCCTGAGTCCCAGAGACCGTTGCCGTTGCGGTCTACGAAGCTCCATCCATCCTGGAAGGGCTCGCCCTCGTCCCATCGGCCGTTGACGTTCAGATCCCCGAATGCCTCCGCGTAGTCAAACTGGCTGTTGGGAAGATCGTATACGCCGTTGCCGTTGAGGTCTTCATACGGTTCGCCGGGGTCCCACGCGCCGTTTCCCTCTCCGGCCGAGCGATCGCCGGTGAGCGGCAATCCATCGGCGCCGCAGTCCAGGAACGGTTCGCCATCGCACCAGGGTTCGTGGTAGTCGGGCACGGACCTTCGATAGCTGCCCCAGAAGTAGCTCCACGGCAAGATTACAAGGTTGTCGAGATCCGCCAGTAAGTCGTAGAAGGAGCGATAATCGCCCCAGGATCCCCAGGTCGAGACCGGCACGATCTTGGGGAACCAGTCGGGACGGTTCCCCCCGGGAAGCAACTCGTAGTGGGTCGTAAACAGACCGGCGTTCACGGTATAAAACGTGTTGTTGCTGAGCGTATGCGTCAAATTGAGATTGTAGTGATTCGAGGTTCGCAATGTCTGATGGTTTGTCGAAGGCGTAAAGATCTTGGCCCAGTCAGATCCCTCATTGCGGTCATAGGACCCTCGATAGCTCAGCGTCATCTTCATCTGAGGCTTGAAGCGATAGCTCAGCTTTGCGGAGGCAGAGTAGCTG
>JAFGKV010000321.1 GCA_016928395.1 Candidatus Fermentibacterota bacterium
ATGGATGGATGGACGAATGGACGCTTCGCTCCGCTCGCAGTTCATGACTGTCGACTGCCTACTGCCGACTGCCGTCTGGTTCAGCCCCGCAGGGCAAGGCACACCGTGGCGAAGGAATGCAGAGCGTACGCTCCATTCCTTCGTCACTTGTTACCCTTTGAGCCCTTGGAGTCTTTGTGGTGAATTGTCTTCTCTGTGACCTCTGTGCCTCTGTGGTAAGTCCCCCGCCCTCCTTTGCGAGCTTGGCGGCCTTGCGTGAGATGCCTGCTTCGCCTTTCCTGCGCAGCTTGGTCCCGCACCTCTGGATACTGGGGCAGGCCGGACTGCCGACCTCTTCACTTCTTTACTTCCCTCTAGGAGTTCTCCATGCTTGATTTCCTGTCGAAGGCCGGCCCGCTCATCTATCCGCTGGGCCTATGCAGCCTCGTCGCCGTTACCATCACCATCGAGCGCCTCTGGGCCCTGCAGAGACGCCGCGTTCTCCCCCGGGAGATCGTGGAGGTCGTGGAGGCGGTTCGCCCCGACCGGGATGTATCGTTAGCCGTCGAAGTGTGCCGTCGGAATCCCGGCGTGTTCTCCAACATCATGCGCAAAGGGCTTGAACTGATCGGGGAGCCCTGGGAGATCATGCGCGACGCGGTGATGGATGTCGGTCGCCAGGAGACGACAATGCTGCAGCGCCATCTGGTGTGGCTGCAGACCGTGGCCCAGGCGGCGCCGCTCCTTGGTCTTCTGGGAACCGTGACCGGCATGATCAAGCTCTTCGGCGCCATTTCCCTCTCCGGCCTTGGGGATCCCCAGGCCCTCTCAGAGGGGATCAGCGAAGCGATTCTCACCACGGCGGTGGGGCTCGCCATCGGCATCCCGACTCTGGTCGCCTATAACCTCCTCACCGCACGGTCGGAGGCACTGGTGACGGAGATCGAGGCCCATGCCAGCGCTCTGGTGCAGCGGGTGCGGCACGGTCAACAGGGGGTCGCGTCATGAGCGGCATGGTCTTCGCGCCGCCGAGGCGCCAGAACAGCGTGGTGCTGAACATCACGCCCCTGGTGGATGTGCTTTTCCTTCTGATCATCTTCTTCACCGTGGCCGGCACCTTCAAACGCACGGGCGCTCTTGAGCTGCGTCTGCCCGACTCGACGACCTCCACGCCGGTGGATGCGGGAACCGAGGAACAGGAGGTCCAGGTCGTGCTGACCGAGACGGGTGACCTGCTGCTTGATGGTTCCCATACGGAGCGAGGCGAATTGAGCGCCCGACTGCGATCGATGCGCGCAGAGAATCCCACGCGACGGGTCATGATCAAGGCCGAGACGGGGGTTCGCCACGGCGACGTGGTGGGGCTGCTGGACATCGTGCGCGAGGCCGGCTTCCCGGGAGTCGGCATCGCGACGCTCCAGGCTCTGCCCTCTCAGCCCGCCCGCCCCGCCTCCTGAATCTGGTTTCAGTCGGGCCTCTGAGGGCGCCGGCGCACTCAGGTCTTTCAAGGGTGAGAGCACGGCCGGCAGTTGGCTATCGGCCCGCCCAGCGCTACGAGGAAACGTTGCCTCGTAGGAGCGATTGTCCGTTGCCCGCCGGGGCTGCTCATACATAGGGAAACTTCTGAGCCTCTTACGAAACCCTGGTGGCGTCGCGGTCGGGACGAAGCCCGCCCCTCCAGAGCGACCAGGGGACAGGGTATCTTTCCCGAATGGAGGGACGACCTCTGCGTCGTCCGTTGCGTTTCGCACGAGGCTATTCTGATGAAGTTACCGGTTAGTGGGGGCCCCGGGCCCGCCCGGACGATACGCGGTGCAACTTCCGGTGCCGCGGCGGGAAGTTACAGCTTAGTTGAGGCAGGTTGGGTTGCTGCCCATTTCCATGCGCCGCGTGGGACCGCCCGGACACCGCTGGATACCCGACGCCCGATGTCCGCGTAGCCGAATGGTCGTACGATGCGGGTGGATGGGTGCCTTGCCCCACCCCGCCGAGCCCCATCCGGCCACTATTCTAACGTGAGAATAGTGGCCTTTGACCGACCAGCAGTGCCCGTTCAGGCCAGGGCATTCCCCATGCGCGCCGACATCCCCCCACACGGAAGATTATCGATTAAAGATTTGACCCCGCCCCCTGATGCGGAAGATTATCGATTAAAGATTTGACCCCGCCCCCTGATGCTGTTCGCCCTGTCACCCTTGCCCTCACGGGGCGGGCTCGGCCGATGCCGCCCGCGCCTCCACCGGGGTGTCGTGGGCCAAGGCGAAGTGACCGTCGACAATGACGATGTCTCCGGGAGACGCACCCTTGGCGACCTGCACGACCCCGTGCCCCTTCTTCCCCAGCTCGACATACTCCCACTTTGCCCGGCCCCCTTTCACCACGAAGACCATCGGCCGTTCGGAACGCTGAAGGATGGCCCGCTCCGGCACCATCACCGCGTGCTCCACCACGCCGGTCTGCACCCGTACCTTGGCGTGCATCCCGGGTTTAGCCCCCGTTCCCGCCGCGCATGCGACATCGACGCCGCAGCCTCTGGTCTCGGTGCTGATGGAGGGCGACACCGACAGCACGGCAGCGGCATACTCCGTATCCCCAAGGGCCGGGAAGCTCATCCAGCACGGAGCGCCTTCCCTTATGGCCGCGGCCTCCTCTTCGCCGACCGAGAGGCCGACCCTCAGCTTCGACACGTCCAACAGCCGGCACAGCGCCTGGCCGCGGTAGACAAGAGATCCCTCACGGGTTGTCAGATCGGCCACGACGCAGGCAAACGGCGCCCTGATGATGGCGTTCTCCAGGGCCAGCTCGGCCTGGGCCTGGGCCAGCTCCGCCTCCTTGAGCCCCGTGGTGGTCTTCAGCATCTCCTTTGCGCTCTCAGGCGCGTTCGGCCGTTGCCGAACTTCGAACTCGTACTCCAGCCGGGCTTTTTCCACGTTCAGCCGGGCGCGCTCCATCGCCAATCGGTACGCCGCGGGGTCGATTTCATACACCACCTCACCCGTGAGGTACCGCCGGCCTTCCCGGTCTGGCGCCCGGAATACCCTCCCCTCGACCTGGGCCGCCAGGTCCACCTCACGCCAGGCCTTCACCTGGCCGGTGGCCTGCACCGTCAGGGGCATGATCCCCGCCCGCACCGTATCGACAATCACGGGTACCGCTGCCGCTGCTGCCGTGACCCGCTCCTTCGCCGGCGTCTTCTCTTTCTTCCCGCATCCGGCGATGACCGCCACTCCCACGCAGATCATCGCTCCGCCCATGCGCGCGATTCGCCTGATCATTGCTCGATTCCCCTTTCCCGCTCTATCGCGACATCTTCGGTTCCGCCGTCGTTCGTGCCATCGCTATCGCTATCGCTTTCGCCCTCGCTATCGGCCTCTCCCCTCGATCCCGACTCCGACCCCGATAGCGATTGGGAAGCCTCAGTCTCATCCCTCTCGCCATCCCTCATCCCGCCCGCCCCTCGTCCCGCAGGGTCAGCCGCAGCACCGCCGGCACGACGGTCATCACCAGCGGCGTGGAGACCACCAGCCCGGCGATGGCGGTGAACGCCAGGGTGCTCCAGAGGGTTGCCCCGCTCTGTGCGGCGACCGCCAATGGCACCATGCCTGAGGCAGTAGTCAAGGTCGTGATGAGCACCGGCCTCGTTCGTTCACGGATGGCCCCTTCGATTGCCTCATGACTGCTGGATCCCTCTCCGCGCAGCCTTCGCACCGCGTCAACTAAGAGAATCGCGTTGTTCACCGCGATGCCGACGAGGAAGATCGCACCGACATAGGCCTCGGGGGTGAACGTTCGGCCGAAGGCCCAGTACGCTCCCGCGACGCCCACCACGGCCAGGGGAATGGCCAGCATCACAACCAGAGGCAACGTCAGCGAGTCAAATAGGGTCGCGGTCACCATGAACACCACGACCACGGCCGCCGCGACGAACAGGCCCAACGCCCCGGTTCCCGTGTCCTGGAAACGACGCCAGCGTTCCATCGGATCGGCGATGCGGTAGCCGGGTGGTAGCGCGAGGTTCTCTATCACCCCCTTGTGAAACTCCGAGGCCATGCCGGGTGGTCCGAGAAACGTGTAGCCAACCTGGCGGATATACTCGCCATTGTTCCGCTCTACCTCGATCTGCACCGCTTCGCTCTCCATGTGAAAGACATCGCCGATGGCCAGCCCCGCCCCGTAGCCCGCCGCGGGGGCGGCAGCCACGTCGGCCACGGCAGGGTACCGGGCGCCGTCCACGGTGAATCGAAGGTAGAGATCATCCTCCCCGGCCCGGATCCTGCCGCCGGATCTGGCGCCCATTTCGTGCATGGCGGCCCAGAGGCCCTGGTGCACCGGAAGCCCCTCGGCTGCCATCCTGTCCCTCCACGGCGTCAGCACCATCTGGTGTCGGGATGATCCGACGCCGCCGGTGGCATTGATGTCGGTGCCGCGAACCCGGGGGTGATTCTCCAATAGCGCCGCGACACCCCTCGCCAACTGTTTTAGGCCTTGGTAGTCGAAGCCTCGCAGCTCGATGGTGCTCTGCAGGCCGATGCCGTGGGAGCCGCTGTAGTACGGGAACGGACTGACCCCTCCGACGCTCACGCTCTTCGCCCCGGCGATGCCGGCGGCCACGGCGACCAGTCGCGACTCGATCTCGAACGCTCTCCCTGACTCGGCAGCATCGTCATCCAGGTAGCCCATGACCTGGCCGGCCTCTCCGCTCACCGATGCGACATAGTAGGCCACCCCCTCTTCCGAGGCCAGGGCAGACTCGAAGCGGCGTATCTGGCCATCCAGGATCCTCTGGGGCGTACCGGGGGGCATGGTGAGGTAGGCGTAGACCGTCTTCCCCTCCCGGCGGAAGCTCCACTCTCGGCCATGGTGTACCTTGGTGATCAGCACCCACCATGCGCCGCCCACCAGCAGCAGTCCCGAAGCTACGCCGACCCACGGGTGTCGTGACAGTCCAACGGTGACGCCGGCCAGGGCAGCGTCAAAGGGCCGGCCGCGGCACCATGCCAGGCCGAATCTCGATGCCAGAGTCGGTACCAGCGTGAGGCTCACCAGGTAGCTGGCCGCCAAAGTCATGCACACCGTGAAGGCGAACGGCGCATAGTAGAGCTTGAGGGTTCCCTGGCTTGCCACGAGAGGGCCCAGGGCCACCGCGGTGGTCAGGATGGATCCGGCAATGGGCGCGGCCACGGTGCGAACGCTCTGCACCGATGACCGCAGCGGGGAGGCTCCCCCCCGCCGGTGGATGGCCACGGCCTCGGTCACCACGATGGCGCCGTCCACCAGAAGCCCGAACCCCAGGGCCAAGGCGGTGATGGTGAGCACATTCACCGAGATCCCGGCCCAGTACATGGCCGTGACGGTCAGAGTCGCGGAGAAGAGGATCGTGGAGAAGACCACAACTGCTGCGTGAAACGACGGGTAGAACAGGAGGAGCGATGCGAGGATCAAGCCCAGGCTGACGGCCGATCGGGTGCGCAGGTCCGCCAGGTCGCTGCGAACCTTGCGGGTGTCGTCATACTCCAGCGACAGGGTCGTCCCCGCGGGCAGCTCCCGGCGAAGCTCCGCCACGGCCGCCTCGACGCGCCGGGCGATGCGGAGCGCATTCCCCTGGGGCGCGCGTTCCACGGCGAGGCCGATATGGCTTGTGCCGTTGTAGCGGATGACATACGGTTCATCGCCGACACCCCGCCGGATCGAGGCGATATCGGCCAGGCGGACCGTGGTGGGGCCGCTGCGGCAGATTACCACCTCGCCGAGATCCTTCAGGTCGCCGGATCCGGCCGTGAGCCGAAGGTGCGTGTCTCTCCCCTCGTGCCGAGCCAGGCCGACCCCGCGGTCGAGCCGTCCCGTGGCCAGTGCGGCGGCAACCCCCGCCGCAGACAGGCCCAGACGACGCAGCTCCACCCGGCGCAGGTCGATGACCGCCTCCTGCTGCGGGGTGCCGGAAATGGTCACCCCTGCCACGCCGTCGATCCGCTGAAGGCGTGGGGCGATGATCTCCTGGGCCAGCCGCGTCAACTCCAGAGCCCCGGCGTCTCCGGCCAGGCTGTAGATCAGGAAACCTCTGGTTCGCAGCTCCGTGGGTACGAAGGGCCGCACCCGGGGCGGGCGCACGCCCGGAGGAAGCTCGCCCATGAGCCCGGCGATGCGTTCTCCCACCTCCATGGCCGCCATGTCCATATCGGTTCCCTTGGCGAAGGATGCCGTGATGCGCGCTGTGCCGAATCCCGACGTGCTGGAGATCTCCTCCAGCCCTTCCACGGCCCTCACCGCGCCCTCCACGAGACGGGTGACCCGCTCGCACACGGCCTCGGGGCTGGCGCCGGGCCACTGGGCCTCCACGGTCAGGGTCGGCATGGAGAGCTTGGGAGTCCCCTCAACCGGGATCCGTGCGACGGAGACCGCGCCCAGAACGGCAATGGCGACATAGAGAACCGTCAGGCCCCTGGGCCGGCTCAACACGGCCTGGGCGAGCCCTCCTTTGTCGGACGGCGTGCCGCTCACGGTTCACCGTTCACAATAGAGCCGCCCACGCCTCCCCCTTTCGCAGAGGAATCGGTTTCGATTTCGTGCTCAGCCTCCCCCCTCGATAGCGATACCGACCCCGATAGCGATCGAGAACCCGCCGCTCTGTTGTTATCGGAATCGATATCGCTATCGCTTTCGATATCGATATCGACCTCTGCACCGCTGACTCCTCACCCCGCACCCCTCACGTCTGCTTCGCCTTCCCCGCGAACGTAAGATGCAGCGCCGGCACCAGCAGCAGGGTCAGCGCCGTCGCGACGATGATCCCCGCGAGAATGGTGACTGCCAGCCCCGTGCGCAGCTCTGCACCCTCTCCCAGTCCCAGCGCCATGGGAAGCAGCCCCAGCGCCGTGGTGGCAGTGGTCATGATCACCGGCCTGAAGCGGGTCTGAGCCGCATCGACGACCGCGGCGCGAAGGTCAAGGCCCTCAGCCAGGGCCTGGCGCGTTCGGTCGACCAGCAGGATGGCGTCATTGTCCACGATTCCGGCCAAGACCACAATCCCGATGCCGCTGACGATGCCGAGGCTCGTGCCCGTGATGAGCAGCCCCGCCATCACGCCGACCAATCCCATGGGCACGGTGAACATGACCACGAACGGCAGCCTGAACGATTCGAACTCGAAGACCATGACCGCGAACTGCAACCCGATGGCCAGCAATCCCGCGACTATGAGGCTGTTCAGCGAACGTCTCATCTCCGCAGCTTCGGGCCCCAGGCCTATCCGGGTGTTCCTCGCCGTGGGAGCGAACCGCTCCGCAACGGCGCCGATCTCCCGGGCCGCCCGGGCGATATTCGCGCCCTTCACATCCACGAGAATGCGCACCGTTCGCTCACCGTTGACGTGCTCGATCTCCCCGGGGACGGTCTTCTGTCGGCAGCGCAGGAATCGCCGCAGGGGCACCAGTCCGTGATGGGTGGCCACCGGATAGGCCAGCACTTCCTCCCACGCGGCGCCTTCACCCTCTCCCGCCAGGAGGATGACCTCGATCCTGTCTTCTTCCCGGTAGTAGGTGGTGGCGATGGTGCCGCGCGCCACGCTTTGGATTGCGTCAGCCACCGCCGAGGGGGCCAGCCCCGCCGATGACACGAGATCGAGGTCTACCGCACACCGGAACTCGGGAATCCCGCTGGGCCACCGCACCTCGGCCTGCTGAATCATCGGCAGACCCGCGACGTGATGCCGGACCTCCTCCGCTTCCTCCCGGAGGGTCGTCACATTGTCGCCGGTGACCAGCACCGAAAGATCGTGGGGCCCGGAACCGAGGATATCGCCCAGGAGCGTGACGCGTCGTTTCCACGTGATCGATCCGGCCACGCCTGCCCATGCCTCCGCCAGCCGGGGGCCCATCTCCGCGGTCTCCATCGAGCCGTCGCCGTAGGCCGTGATCAGCGCGTCCACCGCCTCCTGATTCCCGCGCAGTCCTACCCGCGCCAGAGTCTGTCGAACGCCGGGCGTGGCGAAAAACCGCCGTTCCATCCGTTCGGTGACCCGCGCCAGCTCGTCGAACGGCATGCCGGGCTCCGTGGAGACCTCGACATCCACCGCGCCGGTGTCCTCCACGGGGAGGAGTTCGACGGGAAGGAACCGTCCGGCGGCCAGAGATGCGGCCAGCAGCGTCGCCGACACGGTGAACACCGCGGGCCGATGATCCAGCACCCAGGTCAATGCACGGAGGTAGGGGGCGCGCAGGGGTGCGAGCATGTCTCTCGCGCCGGCTGAGGCCGCGCGAGGCGAGAGACGGATGCGTGACGCCAGCGCGGGCACGAGGGTCAGCGCGACCAGCAGGCTGGCCAGCAGGGCGAAAGTGACTGCCAGGGCCTGATCCCGGAAGATCTGCCCGGCGACGCCTTCGACGTAGATCACCGGAAGGAAGACCACAAGATTGGTCAGGGTTCCCCCGATGATGGCCCCGGCCACCTCTGTGGTGCCGGTGAGGGCGGCCTGCCGGGCATCGAGCCCCATCTCCCGCCGACGGTGGATCGCTTCCAGCACCACGATGCTATTGTCCACCAGCAGGCCGACGCCCAACGCGAGCCCGCCCAGAGACATGACGTTCAGGCTGATCCCCGCGGCATAGAGCCCGATGAAGGCGACCACGACGCTCAAGGGGATGGTAATGCCCATGAGTAATGGGCTGCGCCAGTC
>JAFGKV010000322.1 GCA_016928395.1 Candidatus Fermentibacterota bacterium
TCGGAGCCGCAGCTCCGAGTACGAGTATTCCGAGTACGAGTATGAGTACGAGGTCAGGATGTACTCTCAAACAAGTGCGGCCTCTGAACAACGCGGCGCCGTCAGATTTCTCAGGGTCGCGCTCGCGCTCGGCCGGGAGTCCGGCTGTCTGATCTCCGTTCTGATGCTCTCCCGTACAAGTCACGTCCCCGGCCGGCACGGACGATACGTGTGGTGACTTTGGGCATTACTGGGCAGGTCGCTCTCGCGAAGCGTATCCGGACCCTGCGTGGTCAAAGACCTGGGGCACTGTCGGCAAGTGAGTCCGTCTGACCGATTCTCGTCGTCTGATCCTAAAGAATGCAGACTTGTTCCTAGTCACGCGCTCCAGGCTACGGCCAATAGCGGGCAAGTGCCGTTTCGGCTGAACCGGCGCATCCGGCCGCCACGATCCTACCGTTGGGCTGGATACAGACGGCCCGGGCGTGGTCCCACCCGCCCGTGCTGCCCAAGTCCGTTGTGACTATGCCCATGGTCCCGAACTCCATATCCCGCGAGCCGTTCTCGGTGTACCTATAGAGTGAGAAGATCATATTCCCAACGCTGGCCACCACAATCTTCCCGTCAGCCTGGACGGCCGGAAATCCTACCTTCTCGAAAAGGGCGATCTGGCCGGCATCCGGTTCATGCACTAGCCCCGCCGAGCCGAATGCACCGTCCAGGGATCCATCGGTCGCCAGACGCAACATCACGAACACCGGAGAGAACATATCGCCGGCAAAACCCGTCATGACAAGCCTGCCATCCGGTTGATCGACTATCTTGGCCACCACGAATTCGTCGCCCATATCGATCATCGCGGTACCGTGTGCCCCGAAGGTGCTGTCCACCACTCCCTCCGCCGTGAATCTCACCACCCACGCAGCCCTGTCTGCGCTCCCGGCAACCACAATGCGCTGGTCGGGGAGGACGCAGAGATCGGCCACTTCGAAGGCTAGACCGAGGTCAATCGTGACACTGCCGTCACCACCGAACGACTCCTCAGGCTCGCCTGTTGAGTCGTAGGCACTCACTATCAAGTGGCCGTCCTTGGTTCCTGCGACGATCAGCGTGCCCGAGAGCAGGACTCCCAGGGGATTCTCCCCGCCGCTCGTATCCAGGTCTGTGATGAGGATTCCTCCGACCCCGAATGCATCGTCCAGGGCCCCATCCTGCTGAAAGCGCACCATGGCTTGATCCTGCAACGTCTTGCCTGACAAGCTGATCATGCCGCTGGGTCCGACGGCGAAGTTCGTACCATGGGCGGATGAGCCATCGATGGAGACACTGGCGATCCCATTTGCCCCGAATGACGCATCGAGAGCCCCCTCTGCGGTGTAGCGAATCACCATGAAGTCACCCTTGGTCGAGTACAAATCCAGCCCGTTCCCGGCAACGAGGATCTTGCCGTCCGGCAGAGTGGCAAGATCCTGGACCTCACAACGTACATCTGAAACCACAATGCCGCCAAGCCCGAAGCTCAGATCCAGTTCACCGTTGCTCCCGTCTGCCGACCCATCCGCGCGCTCCGCCTCCCAACTTCCATGATCACCTTCCTCCGGATACACATAGGTCCCAGAACCGGCGTTGTCGTCTATCGTTCCCGAGAACTCAATTCGTCCTGCGATGTCCCCGAAAGTGACGGAGTTGCCGTGGATGCTCCCCTGCACGTCGGCATTCTGCATGCCTATTCCCGGGATCGTGATCTTGCCGCCCAAGGATGTTTCTTGGCGGAGGAGGGTGGCGAAGAACTGGCCGCTTTGAGTAAAGACCGAACTCTGCCAGGTGCCGGTCCACGTGCCGTCGATCTCGGCCTCCTGTGTCGGATCGGTACTGTCTCCACACGAAACGAGAAGGACGATGCCGATACAACAGCTGATCACCACTACGGACCAAGGGCTTCTCATCCCTACTGACCTCCTGCGCAAAGAGAACATCGAAATGCCACACCACTCCACATGCAACCTGTCGGCGTATGTGTCAAGAGTGGATCGGATTCTGACTCTCTACCGCCGACCTAGTCCTCCATACTCCACGGCGGTTCTGAACTCGGATTCAGAAGTACGGAATCATTCGACCGTCGCTGCATCGAGCGCAGCCGGAGATGGCGTGGCAGTCTGCGGAGTGTAGCGGTGGTTTTCGCCGTGTTGAACAGAGGGGTCTTGGGTCGGCTGACGCGGGGGCGTCGGTGAAATGTCAACGCGCGAACCTCAACCGTGAGAAAGCTAAGCCCCCGGCTCTGCCGGGGGACCATGGATGGAGGGTTCATAGGAACTCACTGAGGAGCTCGAATACCCCGGAGCGAATCGGTCGATATGCGTCGGCCTGGATTGCCCGAACGAGTCGGGCAATGACGGAGGGAAGTATGGAAGTTGCGCCCTGTATCGTCCGGGAGAGCTCGGGACTCCCACGTGTGTGAGGGTACATGGACCGTTCGACCGCCATGCGGTGCTTTCGACGCCATACTCCACAGTGTTTGCCCCGCACGCAGAGGTGGCGGAACGATATCCTACCCTGCTCGATTCACTTCTGGTTGTTCGCCATTGGGTGCAGGGTTCCAACGGGGCAACGCTCTGGCGCACCCACAGTATAGCAGCGCCTTCAGGGGCCGGGTGAGACTTGAGGAGGCGACAAGACCGATGTCCGGGCGGCCCCCGCTGTTGCGGCGCGGTCATGGTCCTAGTGGACAGTCGCCTGGCCTTCCATCCTTTCGCGGTCTTGCTCCTTAATGGTCCCGCGCCGGTCGGCATCTCGCGGCGGCACAGACGGGGCAGACCACGGGGCCTCGCCTATGGCCGACCGGAGTGCATCCGAGGCACTCCGGTCTAGAGGCTCTCGGAGGCCCAGGCCATGGTACATCGCCTCGAATCGCGCCTGCGCCGTATAGGACCGCAGGTCGGGATACTGGGCGAACAGCCGGCGATGGGATTCCATGGAGGGGATGGGGGCATCCTGGCTCTTGACTTGCACTATGCTCTGCTCTTCGAACCCGATCCTAAGGCCATACACGAGGTAGTCGAAGGCGATGTCTGCCCCGCCTGACGGCCCTCGCACCACCAGTTCTTCAGGGGAGATCGATACAACCGCCAGAGGTACCGGCTCACCTCGGGGAGTCAGATGGGCGGTCAGGCCGATATCGGGATTGGTGACCCACTTAAAGGTCTCTCCCAGACGAACCCGTGCCTCGCCATCGACCAGCCGCGCGGATCCCCGCGTATACGTCGCGACCTCATCTCCCTCCGGCGCCACATAGACGATCACCTTTTCGCTGTCATGGGGATGGTTCTGCACGAAGGCAACGCTGGCGCTTCCGTAGATCTTGTAGGTATCGTAGGCAACCCGGGCCCACGAGCCGCCGCCGGTATTGTAGAAGTAGCCTGCCGCGAAGGGCGACTTGCCGTGCACCCCGTATCCTGAGACCGCGACGCTTTCGAACCGACCACCCGTGGCGGTCCCCTCAGTGGAGTGATTCTCGCCCTTGACGCCGGCCCCCAAGGAGGCATTGGTCTCGCCGTAGAGGCCGTAGCTCTCTCCGGCGGTTCGTGTGGCACTGCCGTGGACACCATAACCGTAGGGTGAAGCGATCAACCCGTAGACGCCCTTGGTCGTGCCGGTCGTTGCCGTGGCCAGACCGTGGAGTCCCCACCCCGCCGACGATGCGGTTTCCCCCCACACCCCCGTGGTCGATCCCGATCCCGCGGCGGCATAGCCCACGACTCCCCTCCCTGCGGAGGATGCACTGCGCCCATACACGCCGCGGGTGGTGCCTGAGGCTGCTGTCGCATTGCCGTACAACGCCCACCCGCCACTGGAGGGTGTAGAGCCCCAGAGACCATCGGCATTCCCAGTCGTCATGGAATTGGCGCCGGAAATCATGGCGGCAGGCAAGGCACCCGTCACGGACGTGCCCGGCACCAGCCCGCTGGCCATGTAGGCATACCCGACGCTGGCCATCGGTTGGCGGGGCGTCTGCACCACTCCATCAAAGGTGACCTGAAGCCAGTAGTTCGCATCGAAGGCCAGGATTATGGCCGGCTGCGGAGAGGCTCCCAGTACGACGGAGAACACCCCGCCTTCTGTCGGGATAGAGACATCCCCACTCTCCCATACCTGCGTGCCGCCCGAGGAGGCGTTAAAGAGACGAAAGCTCATGGTGTAGGTGTCGTCGCTCACCGGCACGCCTCCGGCATCGGTGACGCGGCCCTGGTAGCTGATCATCAGGGGAATCTCGCCCCGCGCAGCGCCGGCCAGAGCGACGAGGAGCATCAAGGTGAAGACTGTCGTCGGATACCTGGACGATCCACGCATGGGATACCTCCTTGTCTCGTGGGTATGTGGATGCCCGCACGCCCACAGCGTACGTACAATGACGCCCATACGAGCGACTAGTATCAAAATACGCCTCGTCACTTCGATACGCCATCATTCCGTATTCACCGGTGGCAGGTTTCGTTCGGATCGCAGTATTCGGATGTACCGCTTGGCAAGGGGATCAGTCGCCCGTTCATCAACTCCACCATTGCCTCCCATGTTCGAATCACTCAGGCTGCCGCCTGCGGCGCCGCTTGTCAGGGCATGGGTTGTGGCCTTCATTGGGTGGATACCATTCATTCCTGGCAGGGGGCCGTCTTGGAGGTGACAGGTGACTGCTTCTTTGATGCTGGTGCTTATGCTACTCTCGACGGGGCGTTTCCCCGAGGTCGAACCCACCTTTTTTCCCCGAGCCGGGACACTGGCGGGCGACAGCCTGGCCGTGCTGACCAGTCCTCAGCAGCTCATTCCGGCATACTGCCCCAGCATCGTCGGGGCCATGGGAGAGCTGACCGTAGCCATCTCCGGCGACAGCGGCCTGGTCGTGCTGCACAGCGCGGCGCCGGGGGAACCCTGGCAGCCCATTACCGCGATCGGCCCCTGTGACACACTCCCCCTCTGCCCGTCCTTCCCAGGACTCGTGGCCGAAGATCAGGGCACGGCGGCGCTGTCCACCATCGTTCAGAGATGCTCCGGCGGCACGCCCTACGCCTTCTATCAGACGCTCGATCCCTCCTCCCCGGATTCGTGCAGCGCGTCCGGAATGACAGTGACGGATTCGGCACCGGATTCCTCGGCCGCGCCCCACGACCCGGCCTTGGTGATACCCAGTCGTGCCGATGGTCTGGTTGCCCTCTCGGTGTGGGATCCCACCACGTGGGATTCCTACCTGTTCACCCTATCCGAAGGAGAAACTGCCTTCGCTCCGGATCCGACTGCCTGGTCCTCCGCCTTCCCCCGCCCCGACACGATTCCCGGCGGCCCCACACCCATCGCGGTCGGTCCATCGGGAGAGATCACCGCCTGCGTGCTGGCAGAGGCCGGCGACTCGCTGCACGTGGCGCTCCAGCCTTGGGTCACGAGGAGCAGGGATGGCGGCGAAAACTGGGATGAACTCGTACTCCTCCCGGCCGAAGCCCACGGATCGGCCCTGGGGGATTCTCCGGGGCGAATGCCCTATGGATCCTTCCGCGGGGGGACCTCCTGGTATGGCCCTCAGCTCGTCTATGCCGGGTCGACACCTCTGGTGTTCTGGACCGCCCGGCGCTCTCCCGTCGACACGTCAACCGCCGAGGAGCGCCTCTGGTCGGTTGCCCGGGCCCTGCTGTGCTCCTATCCGACCGATGATGGATGGCAGACAACCTATGTCGGCAGAGCGATGAACGATTCGGCGCTGGCCTACGATACTGCTGACTGGCCCACCGTGGCGCTCGATGGCCGCAACGCCGTCGTGCTGTGGTCAGACCTGTCGGAAGACGGCAGCAACCTGGATGTGTGGGCATGCGGGCACGATGCAGGCACCGGCACCTGGACGGAGCCGGTTTCGCTGACGGCCACCTCGGGGAGCGAAGCCTTCCTGGAGGCCGCAGGCCCGGTGACGTCTACCGGCGACTATGCCCTGCTGTGCGGTGATGCGCGCCTTCTCTACGGTGAGACCTCGGCACTTTGTCTGACCTCTTTCCGTCTCGACCCGGTGTACGACGCGGGGTTTCGCACCGATGTGCTGCCTGCGCCGTCATCCGTGCCTGATGGTGCACACCCGGCTGTCCTCACGCTGAAGATACATCCCAACCCCGCCTCTTCTTCTTTCCGGCTGGTGACACCGGCGAGCATTCAGCTCACCAGGCTGACCGTCTACGATCTGGTCGGCCGCCAGAGGCTCCAGATCCACGAATCGTCTGCATTGCAGGCGCCAATACCCGTCGCTGCCCTGTCGCCGGGGGTGTATCTTCTGGTCTGGCGGGCAACCGAGGGGCGGGGCGCCGTACCGCTGGTAGTGGTGAACTAGCCATGACACAGGCAGATCTTCGGATAGATATGGAGGGGCTGGAGGTCAGCTCCCCCGAGTTCGATCTCGTGGTTGACCTCGTGGGCCGCCTCAAGGCCCGCCTCATCGCCAAGACGGTGCCGGGCTCGGAGTATACCGGCTGGGTTACTCTGCCTACAGACATGATGCGACACCTGAATCAGGTCACCGCGCTGGCCGAGGAAGCCCGGCGCCGCGCCGACGCCATGGTGGTCGTGGGCATCGGCGGCTCCTACGTGGGCGCTCGGGCCGCGTGCGAGGCCCTGGGCCGGGGCGTGGACGGCGTCGAGCTGCTGTGGGCCGGATGGTCCCTGAGCCCGGTGATGACGCGCCGGCTGTTTGACAGCCTGGGCGGGCGCGACTTCACGATCAATGTCATCTCCAAGAGCGGCGGCACCATGGAGCCCGCCTTGGCGTTGCGGCTCCTTGGCGAGTATGCCCGAAACCGTTACGGTGAAGGATGGATCGATCGAGTCATCGTGACCACGGATCCATCCAAGGGCGCCCTGCGCCGTTGGGCAGGCGAGCACGGCATCACGGCCCTGGACATCCCGCCCTCGGTGGGCGGCCGGTTCTCAGTGCTCAGCCCGGTAGGACTGCTCCCTCTGGCCTGTGCCGGTATCGATGTCGCTGCGTTGCTCTCCGGCGCCCTGCAGATGCAACACGTTACCGAATCGAACCCTCTGGGTGACGATCCCGCAGTGCTCTACGCCGCGGCGCGTTGTGCGCTGGAACAGCAGGGCCGGGTTGTGGAAGTATTGACGCTCCCGGGGCCAGAGCTGCACCAGTTCGGGGAGTGGTGGCGCCAGTTGGCCGGAGAAAGCGAAGGCAAGCACGGCGCGGGCATCTGGCCCTCGCTGCTGACCCTGACGACCGACCTTCACAGCGTGGGCCAGTATCTTCAGGACGGGAGACGCATGCTCCAGGAAACGTTTCTGGCCTTCGATGAAATCGATGGCGAACCGCTCATTCCTGCCTCGGCGCCGGTGGCCGATGGCTTGGACCTCGTCGCGAATCGACCCCTGGGCCTGGTCAATCGAATTGCACTGGAGGGTACCCGTCAGGCCCACCGCGCAGGCGGCGTACCGGGGGTCACCATCAGTACCCGAAGGCTCGATGCTCAGTGTCTTGGGGCTCTCTTCTACTTCTTCCAAGTCGCCGTGGCCCTGACCGCCCTGTTCCATGGGGCAAATCCCTTTGACCAGCCCGGCGTCGAGGCCTACAAGAAGAGCGTGAAGGCCAGGCTGGACTCTTTGGCGTAACCGCGATGCTTGTCACTCTTGCGGGGACGAATACCCCGCTGCGCGCTTCGCCAGGTGATGCGACTCCCGAGGTCATCTGCGCCGCCTATGCCAGGATCAGCCGCAGCCCGCTCCCCGTACACGAACTCCGCGCCAGGGCCCGTGATGATCTTCCCAAGACCCGGGCCTTCACCGAACGAATCGTGTACCATCTGGGACATGAGTCGGTCGCTGAGCATGCGGTATTCAACCTCGACATCCTTGGCATTTCCCGGCTTGTCACCGAGATCGTGGAGCATTCACGGCTGGCGTCATATACCGAGCGGTCCCAACGGTACATCTGCCTCGGAGAGGACTTTCTGATCCCCCATGAGGCCCGGGAACTGGGGTTTTCCAAGTCCTTCGGGGACTTGGTGCGCCAGCAGCATGCGGTGTATCGGGCAGCCGCAAAGCGCCTGAGCGCATCGGGCGATTCCCGGGCGGCCAAAGAGGATGCGCGGTACGCTTTGGGACTGGCGACCACCACGCAGCTTGGGCTCACGGCCAATGCCCGGGCTTTGGCCTCCATGCTCGCGCGGCTGGAAACCGGGCCATTGCACGAAGCGCGAACGCTGGGCAACCGCATTCGTCGCCTCGTTGCCCGCGTAGCCCCCGCTCTCATCCCGGCCAAATCCCCCAGCGAAGCTCCGGTCGAAACGATGGGGATCAATGGACTCAGCCCGTGGGTCGTGAGTGCGGATGCGCCGGCCTTGGTCTGGCACACTCCCGAACCCGAACAGGCGGTACGCGACGCCCTTCAGTTCTGCGGTGGGAAGTTCTGGCAGCCCCGACCCGTCGCAGACGGTGCTTCGGCGCTCACGGTGCTGCCCCGCGCCTTCGAAGCGGTACAGCTTGCCTTTGTTGTGGTGGTCAGCGCCTCGGCATTTGCCCAGCTCAAGCGCCACCGCATGGCCTCGATCCTGGCCCAGCCATACGATCCGGCCCTGGGCCTGACCATCCCGCCGACGGTCGAGGCGGCCGGCATGGCCCGTGAATTTGAGGAACTAGCGTCGCGGTCAACGGAGATGAGGGTCGCCATGGCCAAGGATCATCCCGCGGCGGGCGCCTACGGGCTTCTCAATGCCCACCGGCGGCGGGTCCTGCTCGTCATAAATGCCCGCGCCTTCCACCAGATGGCTCGTCTCCGTCTTGACCACCACGCCCAATGGGACATTCGCCGCCAGGTCGGCCTCATGACAGACGAGCTGCGGGCCCGCCTCCCATCCCTTGCTCGCCTCCTGAGTGTGCCTGAAGGAGAAACGGCCGACTAGGATTCGCATAGCTCGCAGTTCATAGTCGACGGTATGCAGTTCACCGCCCATCCCGTCTTCCCCTGTGCCCTTTCACCTCTTTCCGGCTTCGCTGCGCTCTCTGAAATGGGAGATAGGAGTAAGGAGGTGGGCAGCAGTCGGCCCGCTGAGCGGGAAGTTCGAGGCACGAGACCCGAAACATCAAAAAAGTGAGGAAGTAGAGAGGCAGAGAAGTGAAGAAGCTGAGGGGGGAGGAAGTCGGCGGAACCCCCTGGCTGCTGCCTAAGCTGTAACTTCCCGCCGCGGCACCGGAAGTTGCACCACGTATCGTCCGGGCGGGCCCGGGGCCCCCACGTGTTTGAGAGAGCA
>JAFGKV010000323.1 GCA_016928395.1 Candidatus Fermentibacterota bacterium
ACCAATCGCGTCGATAGGCGCCGGCAGCTTTCCGCTGGGCTACACCGATGACAGCCCATACGAAGAGAGCGACATGGCCTTCTACCTGGTCGTGCCTGTCGATGTTGATGGCAATGCCAACCCTGACGGCGTGCGAAAGGGCGCCTACCGGTACACGATGAGTCTCACCGTGTCGGACTAGCCACGCCCCACGCTTCGCATCCGTACGAAGTAAAGGCCCCTGCGTGGTGGGCATAGTTTGTGCTTCTTCGCTAGCGCGGCGATGCCCAAGCCTGTAGGCCCGGTCTCGCTGAATGATGCGGATCGCAGGCATGCGGGGAGGTATCGAATTGACATGGGGGACGGAGGATGGCCATGACTGCACTATGGGTACTCGCGGCGCTGATAGTGGGGGCGATGGTTCCCGCATTCGCGGAGGAAAGGATCGGCGGCCCCGACTGGTATGTGCAGAGTGCACTGGATAACCAGGGCAACATACACATTGCCTACGTCTCTCCTGCGATGGACGTGTTCTACAGAAGATACGACGGTTCGACGTGGAGCGACTCGTCGTATCTGGGGAACTCGACTCCCTGCTGGCTCACCTACACTTACCCGGCCATTGCCGTCGGATCTGACCTTGTTCCCCACATCGTGTACGGAACCGATACCGGGAGCTACCCGCATGACCTCAACTACTTCACCTACGCGCGCGCATCAAACCAGGCATGCACGTCGTGGGTGTACACGACGATTGGAAACGACGGTTTGCGGAGAGGTACCGCGGACATAGCCCTGGACGCGAGCAATCAGCCGCATATGGTCTACAAACAGACCAATAAGTACTCACCCTGGTGGCACAAGATCATCTACCGCGACCCTTGCGGCATTGAGCATGTCATTCGAGAGAAGTGGGATCCGCAGCAGGTCGTCAGGCCCCGGATCGCCTATAGCAACGGGACCGTGCATATCACCTGGTGGGAGACCGGCAACAACAGGACCAATATCTGGTATGCGGCGTCACCCAACTTCACTCCTCAACAGCTGAGCAATGTAGGCTACCGGCAGTATGTGGACTCCCCAGGTATTGGCGTTGCACCCGACGGTCATGTAGAGATCGCCTACCTCGTCGCCGATTGGAATGGATCGCCGTACTATGTCGGACTGTTCTCTACTCGGCCGGGATGGACCAATGGCGTTCAGCTGACCGGTGCAGCCGCCCTGAGCGAGGAGTTCGAAGACTTCTGGCCCCCGAATGTTGCATTTCACTCCAATGGTGACCGGTATATCTCATGGTACCACTGGGCGGAGCACGAGCACTACTACATGGGCCCGGGGGGCACCAATGTGTTCTACTCCCCGGGGCACATCGACGTGTGTGCCGGTGCGGGCGGGGCGTACTACCTTCGCTGTGCCGGTGATCCCGGCCCCATGTACTTCCAGCAGATCGCCGGGGGGGGATCCAATGTCCCGCCGACAATCCAGATGCTGTCGCCTCCTGCCCAGAATGCGGAAGCCAATGCCTCCTACACACTCTCGTGGTCCGATGACGATCCTGACAACAACGCGACGATCGCCCTCTTCTATGACACTAACTCCTCGGGCTTCGATGGTACGCCTATCCCGGGAGCTCAGAACATCCCGGAGGATCCCGACGGCGCCGGTGACCAGTTCATCTGGAACATCACTGGGCTGCCTGACAACTCCCGCTACTGGGTGTACGCGACAATCGATGACGGCACCAGTCCCGTCACCGTTTCGTACTCGCCGGGCTACGTGTTTGTGAACCATGTGAACGATCCACCCTCGATCACCCTTACGTCGCCCTCATCGCCCGATACCGTCGGGGGTGGCACCTTCGAGATCGCGTGGACCGACGATGACCCCGATGACGACGCATCGATATGGCTCTTCTACTCCTCGGTTGATGCTCCCAACGAATCCACACTGATCGTATTCGACCTCTCCGAGGATGATGCCGAGGACAGCTATGCGTGGAACATCTCCAGTATGCCGCCCGGCACGTATCGGATCTACGCCCGTATCTTCGATGGCCAGTACAATGGCTATTCCCACTCCACCGGCACGGTGACCGTCCTGACCAGTATCACGTTCGCCCCCACCGATGACGCCAGTGTATACCGCGACTGGGAGCCTGACCTCCCCCATGGCGATCGGGATGACCTTGACGTCGGTGCTGATGACCAAGGCACACCCGACGAGCTGGCATTCTTCAGGTTCGAGGTTGCGGGTTTAGAGTATGGCGTCGTCCGTGCGTATCTCCGCCTTCGGTGCGTTGAATCAGGGGGTGGAGGAGGGGCTCACTCGGTGAACAGCACGACATGGACAGAGGAAACGCTGACGTGGAACAACAAACCCGGCATGGGCGCCTCTCCGGTTTCGTCAATCCCATGGGTGTATGAGGGCAACTGGTACGCGTATGAGGTTACCTCGCTTGTAGTGGGGAACGGCACCTACGCCTTCGCCTTGCGTTCCACCGAACCCAACGGAGCCCACTTTGCTTCCAAGGAGTACGAAACCACCAGTCTTCGCCCCTACCTTGAGGTGCTCATGGGAGGCGAGATCCCCGAACTTCCGCCCACAGCGCGTATCGATTCGATCCTTCCCAACCCTGTCATCCAGGGATTCCACCCCGCTGTCGGGTTCTACGGAAGCGGTTGGGACAACGATGAAGGCGGCGCCAGTATCGTCGCGTGGACGTGGACCTCCAGCCTCAACGGCCAGATCGGCACCGCGTCCTCCTTCACCCTCGCGCCGACGGCGTTGGCGACCGGTGTTCATACCGTGTCACTCACGGTGCAGGACAATGAGGGCGAATGGTCTGTACCCGACACCTCCTCTCTGGAAGTGCTCCCCCCCGACACCTCACCCCCCACCTGGCCCGACGGAACCGGGATCCAGGCCGTGGAAGACCTGGCAAACGGAGGATCTGTCAGACTACTCTGGAATGCCGCAACGGATCAGAACCCCCCGATTCGATACAACGTCTACTACAGCACCTCTTCGCCCGCATTCTCCGGGACATGCCAGAGCGACGTGAGCTGGACTCCTGGCCTCGACTACTCCTGCACCTTTGTGGTGCCCGGGCTCACTGTCGACGTGCCATACTACTTCGGCGTCCGGGCCGTGGACCTCGTCGGCAACGAAGACACCAACACCGTGGAGCTGATCTGCACTCCGTCGGAGAGTGGGCCTCCTTCCTTCGTAAATGACCCCTCCGTGTCTGGGATCACCTCCGGATCGGCATTCATCTGGTGGAGCACGGACGAACCCACCACGGGGATAGTTGGCTACTGGGTCGGCCCTGACGATAGCACTGCGGTCGAGGATCCCACGATGGCCACAGATCACAGCGTCCACCTCACGGGGCTGCAGGCCGCAACCGCCTACTTCTTCCGGGTCTACGCCGTTGACTCTTCCCAGAACTGGATTCAGAGCGATGTCGACACCTTCACCACCGCCCAGCTCCCGACATACGAGTATCTCCCCGTCGATGACGCGTATGTCAGCAGTGCGGAGCCGGATGCCAACTTCGGCGGATCAACCCTCCTGTTGGTCAGTGCCGGGCAGATCAGCTACCTGAAGTTCGTCGTGCCCGACGAGGGCGACGTGGTGGGGGCCGAGCTTCGCGTGGTGGCTGCGACATCGGGCGATAGCGCGACAGTGTGGCCCGTGGCATCCATTACCTGGGCGGAGGAGACCATCACCTGGAACACCAGGCCCTTCCTGGGAGGCACGGCGATTGGTGGGATTCCGGCCCAAACCTCCGCGTACGCGTACACAGTTGACCTCTCGGCGTACATTACCGCTCCAGGAACCTACTCCCTGGCCATCAACGGGCCACCCAGCCGCGGAGGCGCATTCTACTCGAAGGAACACACCAACGATGCCCAGCAGCCCTGTCTGCGAGTGACCTGCCAGGAGGATGGGCAACCTCCGTCACAGGTCGGAGGGCTGCAGTGTCTCGCCTTGGAGTCTGATGTCTTCCTCACCTGGCAACCATCAACCGACAACGTGGGGGTGGCCGGATATCGCGTCTATCGCGGGAGCTTCCCATACTTCCAGGTCTTGCCTCGAACGCTCATCGCCTCGCCTCAGACCACGCAGTTCACAGATCTGTCCGTGCTGGGCGATCCCTCGGTTGACCACTTCTACGCGGTGACGGCATTCGACGACGCCGGCAACGAATCGATCCCCTCAGCCCGAGTGGGAGAGAAGGAGTATGAACTGCTAGACTGACGGGAGGAGACCGCGGCATCTTGAGCCTCTCCCGGAGCCGTCGCGCTCTGCGTGGCGTGCGGCTGTCGGGCGGGACGCTCCGATAGCCTGTCTCCTGTAGCCTACGACGCAGTCGGCCCGCAGACCCGTCATTCAGGGATACATCGTCCCGTTTTGAGGGTACTCTCAGACAATGTCTCATACGCTCGGGAGCATCCACCCTTGAGTGCAAGCGCATAACCGGCAGCCGCGCCTACCTTCGGGCGGTCTAGCATCCCGGCCGGGCAATGCCGTTCCCCGGCGGCGCCGCACCTCAGCAACAGTGGAGTCTTGATGTACCGATGGGTTCTGCCTTGGTGTGTTCCCGCGATAGTGCTCGCGGGGCTGTTCTGTGGCACGCCTGCGTGTGCTCCCCGCGAGGCAACCGAGGGTTCCCCAGCCGACATGACGCCTCTCTTCGGTTCCTCGTTCCGCGCGGTGTGGGTGCAGGACATTGGTGACGGATCCGATTTCGAAGTCCAGGGAGATCGGTTGCGGCTCATGGGCTACGATTCCTCCGACCCCCGAGGGGAGGTCGTCATCCTTCCCGAAATCGCCAACTACGCCCGCCCCCTCATAACGCGCCAGGGAGATCGCATCGTATTCTCCAGCCGCAAGACCGCCAAGGCCTACATCGTGAACTGGGACGGCTCCAACCTCCGTGAGATCACGGACGGCCTCGGCGTTGCCGTCTGGATCGATCCTCTGAGCGCCGAGGAGTGGCTCTTCGTAGCCCGGCCGGGGGCCAACACCGATTCCACCGGCTGGCCCATGGGCAGCATCTGGCGGTATCCTATCGACCGGCCTGCAGCGGGCGAACTGGTCTGGGATCGAACCGACATCGACATCGACAACTTCCAAGTGTCGGCCGACGGTACCCGCGCCTGCGGTCTCTTCCCGTGGCCTTCGGGCGGCATGGCCGAGCTTCCCAACGGCGCGTGGCGGAAGTATGACGAGGGGTGCTGGACCTCGCTGGCACCTGACAATAGCTACCGCTCCTGGGTATTCGATGGCAATCACCGCGACCTCTCGGTGTTCGATGACGAAGGAACCAACAAACGTATCCTCCACCTCGGCACGTTGCCGGGGATGAACAACTGCGAGGTCAGGCATCCCCGCTGGAGTAATCACCCTCGCTACATGACCATGACGGGTCCCTATTGCGCTGATGACGGCACCGGGAGAGCCGTCTCCGGACACGGTGTGGAGGTCTTCGTGGGCCGATTCGCCGAAGACTTCGCGTCCATCGACGAGCTGGTGCGTCTTACCCGCAATGCGCGGGCCGATTTCTTCCCCGACGTGTGGATTGCGGCGTCACACCAGGATATGCCGGACACCGGGTCGATCCCTCCGCGCAAGGCCATGCCCGAGCCCGCGGACGTCTCCCGAAGCGGCACATTTCCCTCCCCCGAGGGGGTGGCATTCGTGTGGGAAAACAGGTCGGCTCCTAACATCGTCACTGCAAACGGCGTCTTTGTCCGCACCTGCCGCGTGATTCCCCGGGGTCAGGCGTGGTACGGACGTTTCTTCGACATGGTTCTGCGGGGCGGGGCATTCGAGGCGGAGGACGTCGATCAGAGCATGCTCGACCAATGGAAGATCAGCAATGCCCTGAGCATTGAAGCAGTGCTGACGCCTGCGAAGAGATCACAAAGTCCCGCGTCCATCATCGCCTACGGTCCGCCTGCCGGGTCCCCTCAGTTCATGCTGAGCCAATGTGGCGATAGCCTAGTGGTGGCCATCCAGACATCCGGCTCGGGCTCGCCTTCCACTGCGGTCCTCTGCCGGCTGAATGAAACACTACCCAATCATCTGCTCGTGAGCTACCAGCAAGGCCGATTGGCCTGCTACCGCGATGGGCGCCTCGAAACCACGGTCTCACGCATCCAGGGAGGGTTTGACTCGTGGACTGTACAGCATCTGACCTTTGGAAATGCGCTGGATGGTCTGGCTCCCTGGGCCGGGTCCCTTGAGGGCATTACGCTCTGGAGCAGGTTCATCGATGAAGAAGAGGCCGCCCATCGCGCGCAGACTCGGCTGTCCACGGTTCGCGGGAGGCCCGAGGCTGATTCGTGGAGGGTTGACGCCACTTTGGTTGAGGTGACGCCGATACCCGATCCGCGTACCGTCGCACCCTACCATCGGGCACTGGTAGTCAACGCCTACGATGTCTCGTACAATCCCCCGGAAGGCTCGCCCAGGATTCTGGTGGCCCACTGGGGAATTCTCGATCGCGCAGTTTTGGCCGGTGTACCCGCCGAGATCGGATCGACCTACGGTCTCGTCCTCCAACGATTCGAGGATCATCCCCAACTTGAGTCGGAGCGACTGCTCATGGAGAATTCGGATTTGACCCTCCCTCTCTTCTACGACATCGGCCTCCTCCTGGCCCGCCCGTAGCTGCGATGAGACCGGGGATGAATGCGGAATTCGGATTGCGTTCGATGTGCGACGTTCGACGTTTCCTTCGCTTCCTCACCTTCTTACCCGTGTTAGCTGAACCCCGAACCCTGGAGGCTGCCTTCCTGATGCTGCCCCCCTCTCCTCACTCCTATCTCCTCTCTCCGAGAGCGAAGCGTAGCCATCCACCCATCTCCTCCAATATTCCACGGCTGGAATATCCAACCCTCACCCACTCATTCACCCAACCATCCATTCGTCCATTCCATCGTTCCACCATTCCATTATTCCAATCCTGAACACTCCGTAGATGGTCTTCAGCTCTCACGTCTTCCTCTTCTACCTCCTGCCCTTGGCGCTCTTGGGCTACTATGCGCTGCCCCACCGGGGCAAGCACGCCTTTCTGACCGCGATCAGCTACCTCTTCTACGGATGGGCCAATCCCGCGTTCGTGCTGGTCATGGCCACTTCGACGCTGATTGACTACGCTGCCGCATTGCTCATGGTGGGCCGCCTGAATCCCCGCGACCGCCGCCCCATCGAGCCCCTGCAGCCCGGCACGCCGAGAACGCGACCGCAGAAGGCCGCGCTGGCGCTCTCGGTGATCTCAAACCTGTCTCTCTTGGGGTTCTTCAAGTACTTCAACTTCGCCGCGTCCAGCTATGATCAGTTGATCACCGCGCTGGGGCTTCCGCAGCTTGGCCTCGATGTCGCGTTCCGGGTGACCCTTCCCCTGGGAATCAGCTTCTACACGTTCCAATCGATGAGTTATACCATCGACACGTACAGGGGCCAAGCCACGCCACAGCACCGGCTGACGGATTTCGCCTGCTACGTGTCCATGTTCCCGCAGTTGGTGGCGGGGCCCATCGTCCGCTACCATGAGATCGCCGGCCAACTGGCCCGGCGTACCTACACGATAGCCAGTTTCGCTCGGGGCACACTCTTTCTTGCCCTGGGATTGAGCAAGAAGGTGCTGCTGGCCAACCCCTGCGGCACGGTGGCGGATGCCGCGTTCAGTGCCGGATCCTTGGCCGCATTCGATGCCTGGATCGGCGTCATTGCCTACTCGTTCCAGATCTACTTCGATTTCAGCGGATACTCCGACATGGCCATCGGCCTGGGCCTCATGCTGGGCTTCACTTTCCCCCGCAACTTCAACCGGCCCTATCTCTCCACATCCATCACCGAGTTTTGGACCCGCTGGCACATGACGCTGTCGACATGGTTCCGCAGCTACCTGTTCCTGCCCCTGGCGTATCGGCTTTCCCGCCTATTGCCCGAAGACCGCCCTCTCGGGCTCAGCCATGACCACGTCGTGTATGCCGGTGCAGCGGTGCTGACCATGACTTTGGCCGGGCTGTGGCACGGCGCCGCCTGGAGCTTCGTTCTCTGGGGCCTCTACCATGGCCTGTGGCTGGTGGGTGAGCGGCTGTCCGGGATCCACAGGCCCAAAAGGAGGAGAAGCCTGCCCCGGCCCGCGCGGATCGCCACGACCTTTCTGATCACGCTCCTAGGGTGGGTGGTCTTCCGCGCCGAGAGCCTCGCCGCGGCGGCGGCGTACATGGGGAGCATGACGGGGTTGGGCACAGCACAGCCCGGCGCCGGGCTCCTTGCCGGCGTATGGCAGCAACCCTACTACCTCGGCACCATGGCAATCGCGGCTGTGGTCACCTGGGCATGCCCGGATACATGGGAGTTCACCCGCCGCATCACCGGAATCAAAGCCGCGTGGTCCGTGGCCTTGCTCGTCGTGTCTCTGCTGGTTCTCTTCACCCAGGCATACAACCCCTTCATTTACTTTATTTTTTAAAGTATGTGTGCTTCACTGCTTTCGACGTCCAAAGAGCCCGCAGCGGCGGAAGTGGCACGGACTATCGTGTCTCGGCCCTGCGCCTTTGCGGTGACGGTGGTGGCAGCGGCTCTCATCCTGGCCGTCCCGGTCAGCCAGACCATCTGGGAGGGCCGGGAATACCGCGCGGGAAGGCGGGATACGGCCATTCCGCAGGCCATCGACGCGCGACGCTTTGTCGCGGGTTCAGCCGCGGCGTGGACCGGCAGCGGGCCATCGTTCACGCGAAGACTCTCCGCACTCAACCGCCGGCTGAAGACGGAGATCCAGCGGTACGAAGACGATCTGGAAGACCGATCCATTGTCTCGCGATTCTTGCTGCCGCCGTCGCAGCAGATCCTCTCAGGCCTGCTGGGCGCAGGCAATGAGAAAGTCTACTGTGGTCGCGACGGCTGGCTCTTCTACCGTCAGTCCATTGATTATGCCATGGGCCCGGGATTCCTCAGCCCCCGGCACAGGGCGCGTCGCGCGGAGGAGGTCGCACAACCGAATCCCCTCAAGGCCCTCCTCCATTTTCACACGCAACTTCGCACCCGTGGCATCCAGCTCGTCGTGATGCCCGTACCCGTGAAACCGGCGGCACATCCGGAGAAGTTCTCCCGGGGATTCCACCCGGGCGGAGAGATCCTGCATGATCCCTCCTTCGACGAGTTCCATCGCGAGCTGGAGCAGGCCGGCATCCACGTCATGGTCATCGACAGCCTTCTCAACCGCATGCGTCACAGCGGCCATGAGACCTATCTGCGCACTGATACCCACTGGCGACCTGAGGTTGTCGAGGAGGCGGCACGGACACTGGCGTCATATCTGCGAAACCGGGGCGTACTCCCAGAGTCTGAGGAGAGTGGATACACGCACGCCGCCGCAGAGATTATCAATACCGGCGACCTGGCTGCCATGCTGCAGCTTCCGGCCCAGCATGGGGTCTATCCCGCGCAAGCGGTCCAGATCCGCCGGGTGATGACACCGGATGGCGTACCGTGGCAGCCTGTACGAGACTCCCAAGTCTTGGTCCTCGGAGACAGCTATGCCAACATATACTCCTTGGAGGCGTTGGGGTGGGGAGAAACGGCGGGATTCGCGGCCCAGCTGAGCTACTACCTCCGCCGTCCGGTGGACTGTATCCTCCGCAACGACAGTGGGTCCTTCGCCACCAGGGAGATGCTGCGGGATGAGATGGCGCGAGGTCATGACCGCCTGGCGGGGAAACGGGTAGTAGTTTACCAGTTCTCGGCCCGTGAGCTGGCCTTCGGTGACTGGAAGTTAATCGATTTGCCACTCGTGCCTGAGGCCGCCGGAGACCTCTTCTGCCCGCCTCCCGGGAGTCTCGTGACAGTCACCGGTACCGTTGAGGCTGTGTCTGACGTGCCGAGGCCCTTTTCCGTACCGTATCGGGATCACATCTTCGCCGTGCAACTGACGGGCCTGCAGATGCCGGACGGGAACGAATCTTTGGGACGGGCCGCCGTGTACCTCTGGAGTATGCGGGACAATGCGCTGACCCGAGCGACTCGTATCCGGCTGGGGCACACTATCACTGTGCGCCTCAGACCGTGGTCCGATGTCTCCGATACCCTCGATGCCGTCAACCGCAGCGAACTGGATGAGCTGGTCCTTGCCCCATGCTGGGGAGAACTTCCGGAGTAGCCTGACACCATGACACAAAGACCATCGAGCTCGCGCCCTGCCATGGCCCGCCTCTGCCCATCCTTGTCGCTCCTGTTTCTGCTGACGATGGCCTGCTTTCCCTCCCAGGATCCGGCGAGAGCCTTCCAAACCCTCTGCGCCGAACAGTGGCGCAGCGTGGAACACGCGACCCACCAGGTCGTGGAGGGAAGAGAAGGATGGCTGTTCTTCGGGCCGGAGCTTCGCCATATCAGCCTCGGCCCATTCTGGGGGCTCGACGCGGCCCGGCATTCGGCTTCGACCGATGCCGATCCCATAGCCGCCATCCTCGATTTCAGGACCCAGTTGGACCGCCTGGGCGTGAACCTGCTCATGGTTCCCGTGCCTCCCAAGGCGATGGTCTACCCCGACATGCTGGCCGGCGAGCCCTTGGACTCCCGCCGCCTCGATCCCTTCCACAGGGAGTTCTATGACCTGCTCCGCCGCGAGGGTGTCGCGGTGCTCGATCTGAGCCCTGTGTTTCGCGACGCCCGGCAGGACACCGGCGAGCACCTGTACTGCAAGACCGATACCCACTGGTCGGGCCATGGCTGTGTCGTGGCGGCCGAGGTTATCGCCCAGGAGCTGAGAGACCGCACCTGGGCGCCGCAGGCCACAGAGGAGATGACCTACGAGTGGCGGGATATCGACATCGTGGGTGATCTCTCCGCTACCTTGGGTTGCACGGGATCCACGGAGCCTCTCAGGGTCCGATCCGTCGGACGACGAATGGGTGGGGGGCTCATCCCCGTGCCTCCCGATCGAAAAAGCCCAATCCTGCTCCTGGGCGACAGCCATTGCCTCGTGTTTCACGCCGGCGACGACATGCATGCGGGCGGTGCCGGTCTCCTGGACCAGCTCGCCCTGGAACTGGGGTCGCCCGTTGATCTGGTGGGTGTCCGGGGCTCCGGCGCTACGCCCGCGAGGATAAACCTCATGCGCCGCGCCCGCTCCTCCCCCGGCTACCTCTCCGCGAAACGTGTCATCATCTGGTGCTTCGCCGCCCGCGAGTTCACCGAGAGCACCGGCTGGCAGAAGATCCC
>JAFGKV010000324.1 GCA_016928395.1 Candidatus Fermentibacterota bacterium
ATCGGAGGAGACCGTGGGCGAGTTCGAGCGGAACACGGGAAGCGCGGCGAAGGGAAACGAGAAGGCGGGAGCTGAGCGGCGATAGGGACTCGCGTCCTGGCCGACCTGGATTGAATCACCGGTCATCGGGTGCCGTTTTCCGCGCAGGTGGCGAGAGCCTGGCGGTGAAGGGCTCCCAGGAGACTCCGTTTGGCCGAGGGCTGATCCCGCATGATCATATCCAGCCAGGAACGGGCCAGAGCCCGCTTCGACCTGTCGGCGAACTCGCAGGTTGTCGGGATCAAGGGAAGCGCCTCTTCTCTGGCCAGTTTCATCAAGGCGTGCTCAGACACAAAGTAGAGAGGCCGAATGAGGCGGAACGTGCCCCCGAAGTATGACAGGCGGGGCAGTATGCCATCGAAACGGCCCTGAAAAAAGAGGTTCATCAAAGCCGTGGTCACCACATCGTCGGAATGATGGCCAAGGGCCACCACCGAACTTCCCAGCCGTTCGGCGGTCTCGAACAGAGCCTTCTTCCGGTTCCATGCACAGGAAAAGCACGGAGAGAGCCCTGCGGCGCTATGCGGTCTGAGGTCGGTGTGCACCGTGATGAGTCGGAGGCCGAGTGTCTCAGCCCAACGAATGAGAGGATCAAATTCCGCCAGATCCCTGCCGGTATCGGCGATGTGGACGGGAAGGATCTCGAACGGAGCTCCCCGAAGGCGGCGTTGCCACCAGAGAAGGTACAGCAATCCGACGCTGTCCTTTCCTCCCGATATTCCTACCACCACTCGATCGCCGGGGGAGAGGAGCCCAAAGAGCGACTGGGCTTTCTCCAGGCTCTTGATCAGCCTGTAGACGATGCGGGAGGGCTGGGTGCGCGGAACCGCTTCGCTCAGGTCTCTTCTCCGGCGGGCATTCGAAGAAGGGGAGGCGCTCTGGTAATCTCTTCGTTGATCTCCAGAGCTTCCGGTGTCATGACCAGGCGATAGATGGTGTTCTCCGCCGCGGATGTTCTCCGGCTGGCGATGACTTCAACGGGGGGGAAGCCGGGAAGATAGGGCCCATAGGTGAGTAGATGGTTCCAGGTCTTCTGACGGGAATGAGGCATAGCGTGGGAGAACACCACCGGGGCAGTCGATCCCTGCTCCCAGGCCACGACGTCCTTGATTCTGTAGATGGTGCGAAGCCCCAACGTCGCGCCCCAGGTCGGCCAGCTGATCACCTCGGCGCGCACTCCCCATGACGAACCTGGAATCTGCACCAGCTCCTCCGCCTGGGCGAACGGATCGTCGCTGCGGGAAATGTTCAGCATCGTGGCCGTGTCACCCCGCGTCCACCAGATCTGTACAACCCCGACGGGATGCCTTCCCTCCAGGATTGGGAAATGCTGCAGCTCCCGGCCCACCAAGAAAGAACCCACTCCCACGGCGATCAACGCCACGGCTATTGCCACGCGGACAAGAGTTGCCAGCCCGAGAAGAATGCCCACGGCCGCTCCATGCGAACCCTCTCGCCTCTTCCAACCCTTGAGTGCATACAGACCAACGACGACGGCGAGGAGCGACGCCCACACGATTGCGGGCAGCTCAGTCTGAAGAAAAGTATCCATGGCTTGTCCTCCGTGTGAGGTTAGCCTGCTCTCAGGCGTCCCCGTCTTCGACTCGCCGCACCGTGCGGCCTGATGCTCACGATATCCAGGGCATTCGCGGGCGTGCGTCTACCGGTTGAAGGTATCCGTCAGAGACGTCGCGTTCGGTGATGTCAGCGGCCCTCTGATGCCCGATGTGCCATGGCAGATACGCCCCGGACGGCTACCAGCTCAAGGGCAGTGGATCGGCATGGCCGCCTCACGGCCTTCCCGGCAGGAGCTCCACTCCAGGACCGGTTATCTATTTCGGTGGCGCGTACCGTGCTGTCAAGCCACACGCGCTGAGGGGTTGCGGCCGACGGACGCTCCAACGATGCCGATGGACCACGGGATGATGGAATCAGGGCAGGGATCGCCAGTCGATCACCCGAAGACCTGCGGTCTGCGCGATCGCCAGGCCGTGGGTCAGGGGGATCTCGTAATGGCGCGGGCTATGGGCATCGCTGCCGATGGTGACCGTCTTTCCCCCCAGGTCACGGTACAGATCCAGTACAGCCTTGGAAGGGTAGGGTTCCTTGAGGTCGTGACGGAGCCCCGCGAGGTTGATCTCCAGGAGTCCACCCTGCGCGACGAGCGCCGATAGGATCTCCGCGTACTCATCGTGGAACATCGCTACTAGGGTGTCTCCGGCAAGGCCGGGCACATATCTCTTGACGTAATCGATGTGACCGATCACCCTAAATAGCCCGGAGTGAACCATATCCGCAGTGAGAGCGAAGAACGGGGCAAGGCGTTCCCGAAGGGAGTACCGGGGAGACTGGTTTTGGAGCCATTCCCGAAGGTAGAGACCGTCGATGTCGTGCACTGCGCCGATGACCAGGTCATAGTGGTGCGCCGCGAGGAGGTGTCGCGTTTCGTCCTCATTTTCCGGGCGATAGGTCACTTCGAGACCGATGCCAAGGGCCACCGGGTGAGGTTCGCTGATGAGGCGGCGATGACGCCGGAACATACCTTCGAGATCGGTGTTGAGGAAACGGTACTCGGTAGGTGCGGGATCGAAATGTTCGGTGGGGCATACGCCAGCCAGGCCCAGGCGAGGCGCATTCGCCAGCACCCAGGAGAGCTTCAGCTCTGCATCGCCGGAGAATTCCGTATGAAGATGGCAGTCATACACATCAGCCACCGTGCACCTCACAGTCGTACTACACCCACGCTGCACCCTTGGGCGGGCCTGCGAACGGGGTCCGCGCGACGGGAACCGGATCGTGCAGGATGCCGGCATCCACTGCAGGCAGGATCTGGGCCCGGCATGCCCCACGCCGCAGCAAGACCCATACTGCTCCGAATTCGAGGATGGGACATCCCTGCGATTCCCCGGCTTTTGCGTTGGCAACTGCCACGTCACCAGGTTCGCAGCCTCCGGGAACTCCGGAGCTCACTCATGCTCACTTCTACAGTATGAACGTCCGCACGAGTATAGTCAACGTCACGATTCTGCTTGGCGCATTCGCGGTGGCATTCCTTCTCGCCGAGGGTCTATTGAGGCTTCGGCATCACTCGCCTGCGGTCGCGCCACCGTTTCCCTATCGTGCGCACACGGCGCGGGGGTGGCGGCTTCTGCCAGGTGTTGACACTCAATTCCTATTCGAGAGCACCATGGAAGCCGTTCGCGTCTCCATCAACAGCCGCGGTCTCCGCGGCCCTGAGCCTTTGCCACGATCCGCTGGAGGCCCAGCCAGGATTCTGTTCCTGGGCGACTCCGTTACCTTTGGGTACGCCGTCAGCGAGGAATCAACCTTTGTGGGTCGCGTCTGGGAGGAAGGGAGGAGGGCATCGCCAGGGTGGGAGGCGATGAACGGCGGCATTGAGGATGCGGGGATTGTCGAGGAACGGATGCTCTTGGAGGAGATTGGCCCCGAACTCGACCCATCCCTTGTGGTCGTGTGCTTCTATGCGAACGATTCTCGACCCCCCGTGGGTTTCCTCCAAGAGTATCTTTCTGAAGACCCGGTGGATCGGTGGGCAAGAACCCATCCGCGTATAGTATCGCGGAGCCGGTTGGCGTCATTCCTCCATTTTCGATATCGCAGGCTCGTGACACGGTTTCACCTCTACCGAAGCCCCATCCCCGCCCGGTTCGCTTGGGTCGATCTCTGGCGTGAGGGAGCCTGGCGCCAGGACGCGGCCGTGTTGGATTCGCTCATCTCTCTGGCCCGTTTCGATTGGGGAGCCGGTTGGGGTGGTGACGGTTGGGCTCTGGTGAAGCGGGAACTGACCGCGATGGAACGTTGGTGCATGCGGCGTGGCGTGGCTCTGGCCGTCGTCTACACGCCAGTGCAGATAGAAGTGGAGGGACGAGCAGTCCCTGAACCCGGCCCCGGGAAACTCCTGGAGGACCTTTGTTGCACCATGGGGCTGCCCTTCCTGGATCTCTTGCCCAGGCTCCGCGGGACCCATGGCTGTTATCTTGACCAGTGTCACTATTCCATCGCGGGCCATCGGGTGGTCGCAGGAGCGCTCCTGCCCTGGATGCGGGAGCTGATCGGCGGGGGCTCGCCTCATAACCGACTTGACCGTGGGAGGCACGGATGCCTCTTTGACTGAGTGGGAGTACACAGGAGCCTGGTGGTCCTCCTGGACTTCAAATCCAGTGTGGGGTGGTAAACACGCCCTGGGTGGGTTCGATTCCCATGTGCTCCCGCCAGAACACGCCGCTCTCGGGCTCTGTGGCACGCTGGTCTCTGCAAGGGGCTTGTGCGCTTTCAAGGGGAGCGGTACATTGTCTCCGTGATGCGAATCCACCCGTTCTCCTCCCGCGCAGGCGCCGTTTCCCGGTGTTCATGACCCTGATCATTGTCGGACTCAGTCCAGATGCATGACAAGGCTGCCCTGGAAGGTGTGTTGTCGCCAGTTCTGGCGCTGTGTGGGCTTGAGCTGATCCGCTTCACGGTGGGCGGTTCCCCCAGACAGCCGTCCCTCATGGTGTATGTGGATCGTGTCGGAGGAGTCACGGTGGGGGAATGCGTGGACGCGGCAAAGGCCTTGCGGCGTGCCATCGCTGCTCATTTCGGATCAGTTCGGCCTTTCGCGGTGAGTGTTTCGTCGCCCGGGACCGACCGGCCCCTTGGCACCCAAAGAGACTTCGCCCTCATCCTTGGGCGTCGGGTTGCGGTGCGCATTGAGGGTGAGGCCGACGATGGTGAGTCAGAGATCGTGGGGACCGTGCTTAGGGCCGACTCCGAGGCGGTGGTGGTCGAAAGCGATGCTGACGGGTCGGAACGCGGTGTTCCCTACTCTCGAATCCGTACGGCCAAGATGAGACTGCCGTATGAATAGCAGGGAGTCGCCGTTGAGCACGCACGGGAATGGCACGCTTCTGGCTCGTCCGGAGGCACACGATAGGTCTTGTGTGGGATCGGTGTCAGCATGGAGCGCCCGGCGTCCCTACCGTTGTCAGACGGCCCATGCAGGGGTGGCGACGCCCGTGGCCGCCTGCATTGGGGGCCACGGCGAAGGGGCGACATCTCGCGTCAGGGTATCGCCGTCATTCATGAACGGCTTGTAGTTCCGCTTCGTCGGCCATAGACTCTCGAACCCAGCGGTGAACCAGTAGCCGGTGGTGGCTTTCACCGCCGTGCAGGAGATTTGCAGAATGAACTATGAGGTGCTCGAGGCCATCGGTCAGATTGCACGCGAGAAGGAAATCGACCGAGCCGTCCTGGTGGAGACGCTCCAAGCCGGGCTGGTTTCGGCAGCGCTCAGACACTACACCGATGCGCGAGATGTGGCGGCCATGGTGGACCTCGAAACCGGCGATGTCTCGATGACCATGGTGTGCACCGTTGTGGACACGGTGCACAACCCGCAGCAGGAGATCTCCCATGATGCGGCGAAGGCGATCAATCCAGACGTTCTGCTGGGAGAGGAGATCCATGTTCCGCTGGCCTTGGACGACTTCGGCCGCAGTGCCGTACAGGCAGCCAAGCAGGTTATCTACCAGAAGGTCAGAGAGGCCCGCCGTGAGCGCGTGTACCTCGACTTCAAAGACAAGGTGGGCCGTCTGGTCAGCGGCGCAGTACAACATGTCGAACGAGGGAACGCCACGGTGCTCGTCACCGGCGTGGAAGCGCTCCTTCCATGGCGACATCAGATCCGCAGAGAACGCTATGCGCAGGGGGACACGGTCCGCGCAGTGGTCATCGAGGCCTCGAACGCACCTCACGGCCCACAGGTCATACTCTCTCGGGCGGCACCCGAACTTGTCGCGGCGCTGTTCCTTTTAGAGGCACCCGAGATCAGGGAAGGGATTGTGTGGATCGAGGCTATCGCCCGCGAAGCCGGTGTGCGCACCAAACTGGCCGTTTCCTCCCGGGAGTCCCGGGTCGATCCAGTGGGCGCGTGTGTGGGTGTCAAGGGGGTACGCGTGCAGGCCGTGGTGAGGGAATTGGGTGGAGAACGCATGGATATCATCGCGTTTACCACCGATACTGCCGTGTTCATTGCCCGCGCCTTGAGCCCCGCCAAGATTGAGCGGGTAGTGCTGAACGAAAGGGACAAGAGGGCCACGGTGGTGGTGCCTGACGATCAGCTTTCCTTGGCCATAGGCAAGGGAGGCCAGAATGTCCGACTTGCGGCGCGACTATCGGGCTGGGAAATAGATCTCATGACGATCAGCCAGCAAAGCGAACGCCTGGGAGTCGCCCAGGTCGTTGCTGTTGGCGTTGCCCGGCTTCCGGGGGTCGGCCCCCGGATCGCTCGTCAGCTCGAGATGGCCGGATTCGAAACGGTGCAGGATGTGGCCAATGCTCGGGTGGAGGATCTTATGGCAGCACCCGGCATCGGCAAGGTCAGGGCACGGAGTATCAGAGAGGCCGCACTCAAACTGCTGGCAGGTCCGACCGGCGCACATGAAGAATTGGAGAACGGACCTGCCCGTGCTCCCACCGTGGATGATGAGCCCTCTCCCGTTGTGGAACAGGACAATGCTTTGGGTCTGTCTGAGACGGGTGGTGTGGCATCCGAGGTGGTCAAAGACGCAGAAATCGATGAGAGCGAGAGGGAAAGCGGGGTGATCCGGTGAGTAGGAAGCGCGTGCACCAAGTCGCGAAGGAATTCCACATATCCTCGGAAGCTCTCGTAGAGCTGCTTCGCGGGATGTCCATTGACGTGAAGAGTCACATGAGCACCGTCGACGACGACACGGTGGATCGAATCAAGAGGCACTTCGAGGCTGAGAAGGAGAAGATGCGGGAGGAATCGGCCCGCAAGGAGAAGGAACTTGCCCGGCGCCGGGAACAGCAACGGCCGGTCGAATCCGTGGATAAATCCAAGAAGCCTCAGAAGAAGAAGGGGAGTTTCAGAGACCGCCGTGAGGATCGCGTCGCGGTAGTCGCCAGCGTCAAGAAGACCCTTGCTCTCATGGAGGGAGGACGCCGTCAGCGCAAGCATCGGCGCAGGATCCGCGAGGATGAGGACGTTGAGACTTCCGAACAAGAGGCCATGCCAGTCCTCACCCTTCACGACGAAACGGCCACCGTGGGGGATCTGGCGAAGCTCATGGCTCGGCCGGCATCGGATATCATCCGGGCGTGCATGAGCCTTGGACTCATGGCCACGATGAATCAGCGCCTTGACGCTGACACCATCGAGGCTGTAGCCGATGAACTCGGCTTCGCCGTGGAGCGCCCCAGTGCCGTCAAAGTGGAGGACGAGGAGGATCTTGCCCAGGAGCCCAGGGCGCCGGTGGTGACCGTCATGGGCCATGTTGACCACGGCAAGACCTCGTTGCTGGACTTCATCCGGCGGACCAATGTTGTCTCCGGTGAGGTGGGCGGCATCACGCAGCACATGGGTGCCTATGAAGTAGTGCTTCCCGAGGGAAGAATCACGTTCATCGATACGCCGGGTCACGAGGCATTTACCTCAATGCGTACCCGAGGCGCCCAAGCAACCGACATAGTCGTCTTGGTGGTGTCTGCCAGTGAGGGCGTGATGCCGCAGACCGTCGAAGCCATCAATCACGCCAAGGCCGCCCGAGTCCCCATCATCGTGGCCATGAGCAAGATGGACCTGCTGGATGTCAACCCGGATGCGGTTCGCCAACAGCTCGCCGGCCACGGCGTGATGGTCGAAGCCTGGGGCGGAGAGACCATCGATGTGCCCACCAGCGCCCGAACCGGCGAGGGCGTGGACAAACTCCTGGAGGCGATACTACTCCAGGCCGAGATGATGGAACTGACTGCGCCGCGCCGAGGGCGAGCCTCGGGGGTGGTGCTGGAAGCCGAACTTGGCCTCGGTTTGGGGCCGGTGGCGACGGTACTCGTCAAGAGTGGAACGCTGCGTGTCGGTGATATGCTTGTTGCTGGCCCCTACTGTGGCAGGGCCAGGGTGCTCATGGACGAACGGGGTGCCCGGCTGAAGGAGGCGCCACCGTCCAAGGCCGTTCGCGTAGCCGGCATCGAGGGCGTCCCGCAGGCGGGTGACCCGTTCCAGGTAACCGCCGACGAACGTGCATCCCGCGAGGTTGCTGAACGACGCCAGACTGTGCGCAAGCAGAAGGGCACGGGAGCGCCTCGAAGGGCCACCTTGGAGGACCTGTACCGGCAGATTCGAGAAGGTGACGTCAAGGAACTTCGGCTCGTTGTCAAGGGCGATGTGCAAGGATCGCTGGAGGCGGTGATGGAGGCGCTGGTCAGGCTCGGCACCGGGGAGGTGCGGGTAAGTATTCTCCATCAGGGCATCGGTGCGATCACAGAGTCTGATGTGCTGCTGGCCTCCGCTTCAAAAGCGGTGGTGATAGGCTACCACGTTCGTCCCAGTGCCCGTGCCCAGGAAGTCGCCGAGCGGGAGGGTGTCGAGATTCGAACCTACCGGGTGATTTACGAATGCGTCGCCGACATAGAGCAGGCCCTGGAGGGTATGCTTGAACCGGAACTGCTTGAGGTGATCACCGGCAGGGTGGCGGTTCGCCGTGTGTTCCACCATCCCAAGGTGGGCTTTGTGGCGGGCTGCTACGTGCTGGAGGGAAACATCGACCGTTCATCCAGAGTTCGAGTTCTGCGAGACGGCGTCGTCAAAGCGGATGCACGGATCGGCTCGTTGAAACGTTTCAAGGAGGATGTGCGCGAAGTACAGACCGGCTACGAATGCGGCATAGTGATCGAGAACTTCGGCGATATCCACGAAGGTGACGTGCTGGAAGCGTACAAGACCCAGGAAGTGGCGCGTACGCTTCGCTAGAGTGGCACACTGTGGACATTCTGTGCGCGGAGATCGAGATTCACCTTCCGGAGTGTGGGTCTTTGAAGGAGAAGCGGATGGTGATCAAGGGCACGAAGGATCGCCTCCGCGACCGGTTCGGCGTCTCGGTGGCCGAGCTTGACTATCAGGATCTGTGGCAGCGGTCCTTGCTTGGTGTCGCCATGGTCAGCATCGAGGACCGTTCTAGCAAGGCTCTTTTTCAGCGACTGCGGGAACATGTCTATTCGGATCCACGAGTTGTGGTGCTACGCTTCGATGAGGAGTGGCGATGATTGATACCCGTCGTCGGGAACGGTTGGCTGCGCTCTTCCGCCAGGAAATCGCCGATATCATCGAACATCGCCTGTCCGATCCGCGGCTGGGATTTGTGTCGGTGACGTCGGTCCAGGTCTCAGCCGACCTGGGCGCGGCCAAAGTCTTCGTGTCGGTGTACGGTGACGAGGATGCTACTCGAGAGGCCTTGGCAACACTCACCCGCGCAGCATCGTTTATCCGGGGTGAAGTGGCCAAGCGGGTTCGCCTCCGCCAGATGCCTACGCTTCGGTTCCTGGAGGACGATTCCCTTCGGTACGGCGCCAAAGTCGACCGGCTTCTGCAGGAGTGGCGCGGCGAATCGCCGGAGGCTGCAGACTAGGCGAGGAACGATCCGCTGGATGGCATCATTTCGATCAGGAAACCCCGTGGGCCCACGTCCCACGATGTCGTGCGGGCCGTCAGGCGCCTTGTTCCGGGGACGAAAGTCGGGCACGCCGGTACGCTGGATCCGGCTGCCGATGGCGTTGTCGTGGTGTGTCTTGGCGCGTACACTCGGCTGGCAGCGCTTTTCCAGGCTACCCCGAAGGAGTACGAAGGGGTCGTGCTTTTCGGCAGGTCTACCGACACATTAGACCTTCAGGGACGAACCATCCTCCGTTGCTATGTGCCTGAGGATCTGCCTCAGCGCGTTGCCGCGGCTCTTCCCGCATTTTGCGGCGGCTACCTGCAGGAGGTACCTCGGTACTCGGCCGCGAAGCATGGTGGCGTTGCGTTTCACCGTCTCGTACGGAAAGGCATGGAGACTCCCCTCCGTCGCAAGTGGGTGGAGCTTCACAGGGCAGAGGTGTTGCCGGACTGCAGATCTCGCCGCCGGATTCGGTTCAAGCTGGTGACTGGCTCAGGTTTCTATGTGCGGGCGTGGGCCAAGGATCTGGGAGATGCCCTGGGTATCCCAGCTCTCCTGGCGCGGTTGACGCGAACACGCGTTGGCTCCTACCGAATGGAGACCTCGGTGGCGTTGGAGGAGCTGGAGAGAGGCTCTCTAGCGCGTCACATTCTCAGGGACGCGGCCGCGATCCCATGGGTGCCCGTCGTGAATGCCGATGACGATGCCTTTGACCGGCTGTGCCATGGGCAGGCTCAGGAGCTGCCAGGGGAGCGCTGCGGTGAGACCGCAGCCGTGGTGAATGAGAGTGGGTGCCTGGGCTTGATCGCACACGCGCAGGGCTCGGTCCTTCAGCCGTGGATTGTGCTCAAAACCACAGGCCTTGCCCCATGACGGGATGTGCGGTGTCGGTGGGGGTGTTTGACGGGGTGCACAGGGGGCACCAGGAGATTATTCGGCTTCTGGCGGGCCAGGCTGCACGACGGTCGATTCCTTCCGTGGTGCTGACCTTTGATCCTCATCCCCGGCCCGAGGCTATCGCACAGGAGGGCGGCTTGCTCCTCTCTCCGGATGAGCGAGGGGCGCTGCTGCGGGCGCTGGGAGTGCAGTGGGTAGTGGTGTTGAGGTTCACCGAGAGTATCAAGACCATGCCGGCGGAGAGGTTTTTTCACGAGGTGTTGCTTGCCAGGTTGGGTGCACGGGTCGTTATTGTCGGGCCGACGCACCATTTTGGCTATGGTGGCACCGGGGAGGCGACCCTGCTACGGCGTCTGGGAGCTGCTGCAGGCGTGGACGTTGTGATCGCACCGGAGACCGCCTCGAATGGGCTGACCATCAGCTCCCGGCGGATTCGATCCTACCTGGCGGCCGGCAGGGTTGTAGAGGCTGCCGACGGGTTGGGGCGACCCTATCGGCTTGATGGGACGGTTGTCAGGGGATCGGGGATCGGAAGGGAGTTGGGATTTCCCACGGCGAATCTGGAAGCAGCCTCGGGCCGCATTATTCCCGGCGATGGGGTGTACGGGTGTGTCGCACACCTGGATGAGGGGAGATTTCCGGCCGTGGTGAACATCGGCTTTGCACCGACGATCCGTGGATTGAGGCCGAAGCAGCGACGGGTCGAGGTTCATCTCATCGATCATGATGCCGTGCTGTATAGCAGGAGCATCGGTATCAGTTTTTTCGTTCGTATCCGTGAGGAACGGCGTTTCGTGGGCGCTGAGGATTTGCGCCAGCAGATCGCCGAAGATGTGGGTCGTATCCGCACCCTGACGAACGCGGGAGCGGATCAGAGTTTTGGGAACACCGCGGGGAACAACGACCCTTTCCCGTTCAGGTGATGTGGAGGATTTGCCATGCCGTTGGATCCGTCTCGCAAGCGGGAGATCATCGGGAAGTTCAGGACCCATGAGCAGGACTCCGGTTCGCCGGAGGTGCAGGTCGCAATGTTGAGCGAGCGTATCAGTTCGCTGACGCAACATCTGATTCTGCACAAGAAAGACAATCACAGCCGAAGGGGGCTCATCAAACTGGTCGCCCAGCGACGCCGGTTGCTGGATTACCTCAAATGGAAGGACATCACACGCTATCGCGCCATTATTGCCGAGCTCGGCCTGCGGCGGTAGAGGAGAATCATGGAAACAGTACGGATTGAGTTGGCGGGACGAGAGCTGTCCATCGAGACCGGGCGCGTCGCCCGCCAGGCGGATGGAGCGGTCATCGTGCGATATGGAGAGACCATGATCCTCGTTGCCTGTGTCGCAGCGGACAAGGATGTGGAGAATCAGGATTTCTTTCCTCTCACGGTGGATTATCGTGAAAAGTCATATGCCGTCGGGCGGATTCCCGGTGGGTTTTTCAAGCGTGAGGGCAAGCCCAAGGACGCGGAAGTCCTGAGTGCCCGGCTCATCGACAGGCCCATTCGGCCCCTTTTCGCCGAGGGTTTTCGACGAGAGACGCAGATATACTGCACCGTTCTCTCATCAGACCAGGAGAATCCCGCGGGAATTCTCGGCATCATCGGCGCCTCGGCAGCGTTGAGCGTCAGTTCGATACCCTTTCTTGGCCCGATTGCGGCAGTGCGCATCGGCATGATCGACGGGGAGTTCGTGCTTAATCCGACCTTCTCGCAGCAAGAGGAGAGCGCACTGGATCTGGTCGTCGCAGGCTCAAAGGACGCTCTGGTCATGGTCGAGGGTGGAGCTCGGGAGGTGAGCGAGAAGGATCTGGCGGGTGCTTTGGCGTTCGCCCAGGGTCCGATCAGTGATCTTGTGGCGCTCCAGGAAGAGCTGGTGGCCCGCGTCGGGAAACCCAAGATGAGCGTCGTCGCGGTCGGTCCTGCTCCCGAACTTAAGGATCGAGTTCTTGCGCTGGCATCCGTGGGCATGCGCGAGGCGATCGCTATACGAGACAAGGCTGCGCGCCGGGCTTCGTTGGACACCGTGCGTGAGTCTGTACAGACTGCCCTTGAGACTGAGTTCCCCGAATCAGAGCGGCTCATCGCCCAGATTCTGGGCGAGTTGGAGTACGACATGGTGCGACGAATGATCGTCGAGGATCATGTCCGGTTGGATGGGCGTGGCTCAGATGACATTCGGCCCATCACCTGCGAGATCGGAATCTTGCCGCGCGTCCACGGCTCGGCGCTCTTCACCCGGGGACAGACCCAGGCGTTGGCGACGGTCACTCTGGGAACCAAGGTCGACGAGCAGAAGATTGAGGACCTGGAGGGGGAGAGCTACAAGAGCTACATGCTCCATTACAACTTCCCGCCCTACAGTGTGGGAGAGGCACGGCCGAGCCGGGGCCCCGGCCGTCGCGAGATCGGCCACGGGATGCTGGCCGAGCGGGCCATCGAGCCGACGATCCCCAGCGAGGACGTGTTTCCTTACACGGTGCGCATCGTGTCCGACATCCTGGAAAGCAATGGCTCGTCATCCATGGCCACCGTATGTGCGGGATCATTGGCTCTTCTGGATGCCGGCGTACCGGCTCGTGCCGGTACGGCAGGGATTGCCATGGGGCTCATCAAGGAGGGCGGGCGTTCCGTGATCCTCACCGACATCCTTGGTGATGAGGATCACCTCGGCGATATGGATCTGAAGGTCGCGGGCACTCGTGACGGCATCACCGCCTGCCAGATGGACATCAAGATCACCGGCATTGGAGTCGAAGAGATTGCCGAAGCGCTGGACAAGGCGCGCACGGCCAGACTGAAGATCCTCGAGATCATGAATGCCACTATCTCCGAACCGCGACCGAAGATGTCGCCCTATGCGCCTCGGATCACCATCTTGAAGGTCAGGGTGTCGAAGATCGGTGAGATTATCGGCCCGGGTGGCAAGAACATCAGGCAGATCACCGAAGAGACCGGCGCCAAGATCGATATTGAGGATGACGGCCGCGTCATCATCGCTGCAGTGGATGAGGAGTGCAGCAATAAGGCGCGCGAGTGGATCGAGCGGATCGTCCAGGAGGCCGAAGTCGGGAAGACCTACACCGGCAAGGTGAAGCGTATCACCAATTTCGGCGCCTATGTTGAGTATCTTCCCGGCAAGGAGGGCCTGGTTCACATCTCCCAACTGGAGCACTACCGTGTCGGCAAAGTCGAAGACGTGGTCCAGGAAGGTGAAGAGATCACCGTCCAGTGCATCGGAATCGATGAGATGGGCAGGGTCGACCTCAGCAGGAAGGCACTGCTTCCCCGACCCGCGGATGCTCCCGAGGATTCTCCGCGCCCGGAGCGTCGAGGCCCCAGGCCTGGCGGTGATCGCGGGCGAAGGCCGGGTGGCGATCGCGGTCCCCGGCGCCGATAATCGACCGACGTGACCGCTACCGGTATCAGCCGAGTCGTACTCGCCAACGGCGTCACAGTCGTCTGCGAGCCGATGGACCACGTTCGAAGCGCTGCCGTGGGTCTTTGGGTTGAAGCCGGAGGATTGTTCGAGGAGGAGCATGAACACGGTATCGCGCACCTCCTCGAACACCTGGTCTTCAAGGGGACTCGGCGGCGGACGGCCAGAGAATTGGCCCGTGCGATTGAGGGGCATGGCGGGAATCTCGGTGCGTTCACCGAGAAGGAGTTCTGCTGCTATTATGCCGTTGTGCTCGACGACCATCTTGAGATTGCGGTGGACGTACTCTGCGACCTGATCCTCAACTACCTCTTTGATGAATCTCAGCTCGCCAAGGAGAAGGGCGTCATCCTTGAAGAGATCAGTGATCTTGAGGATACCCCCGAGGACCTGGTGCACGACCTCTTGGCCGAGGGCTTGTGGCCCGATCATCCTATCGGCACAGGCCTGCTGGGTAGTCGGGAGTCGGTTGTTGCCTTCACTGGTGAGGACATTCGTGCCTTCTGGAGGCGTCGCTACGCGCCTTCAACCCTTACCGTGGCCGCGGCGGGCAGTATAGATCCCACCCAGTTGCGAGGCCTTTTCGAACGGTGGCTGGTGTTCGAAGACAACGGTGCTCCTCGAGGAGCACCGCCGGCTTTGCCGACTTTTCAGCGTCGCACCGTGATCGCCCAGCGGTCTCTTGCCCAGGTTCATCTCCTCATGGGCGCGCGCACGGCCGGAGCGGTGTCCCAATCGCGTTTTCCACTTCTGGTGTTCAATGCTGCCCTTGGGGGTGGAATGGGTTCGCGGCTGTTTCAGACCATTCGCGAGACCCACGGCCTGGTGTACTCCGTCTACTCCCAGGTGGCGCAGATGCGGGACACGGGGATGCTGGGAGTCTACTTGGCCACAGATCCATCGAATCTGGGCGAGGCATCTGCGTTGCTTTCCCATGAACTTGGCGCGGTTTGTGCCGAGGGGATCACGGCCGAGGAACTGGGCGAGGCGAAGGAACAGATCAAGGGGGCTCTCGTGCTTTCGCAGGAAAGTACATCGGCCAGGATGACCCGGCTGGCCACCCACCAGGCATACTTCGGCCTCTATATGGACCTTGACGAGACCATCGCGGCTATCGACGCCGTCCGGGGCGAAGAGGTAATCGAGATGGCTCGGAGCCTGTTCTGGCAGCAGGAACCAACAGTCGCCTTGGTCGGGCCAGTAGGTGAGGAGCCGTGCTCTCTTCGGGAGGAGCTCACCCGATCCCGAGAGGCTGGCCGGCAGGTCTGACACTCGCGCAGTCCGCTGCGTGTGGTGCTCGCTTCGTCCCCGGTTCTCAGCCGTCGGTGATCGGTTACCCGCAGGGTGCGCGCGGAGCCACGCGCTCCCCACCGGGGCAGTGTCGCGAGGAAATACCGTCGTCGACGATGGCGTGTCTCCTGGGTCGCGGACGTCTGCCGATCCGGTGGTGCTGACGCCCTTGGGGCTTGGGAACGGACGTGGCCGTTCTGCAGAACCTGCCACGTGCCCGACGGGAGCGGAAATGCCGCTCCGATTTCCCGGCGTCAGTGGAGGGGATTCGGCATAATGCGTTGCGGCTACCGATTCATTCGCAATACCCAGGCTGGTGACTATCTCGACGACCTGCTGGTTTCCGCCGTGTGCGCCATTCTCAGCATTCGATTCATCCTGCACGTCACAGGCTACCCCACGGTGGGCGGCGAGCACCTTCATGTCGCCCACCTGCTGTGGGGCGGCCTGCTCATGCTCGTCGCCATCGCGCTGCTGCTCTCCTTTCTGAGCCGTACGACCGTGCGCCTGGCCGCCATAGTAGGCGGGATTGGTTTCGGCGCCTTCATTGACGAGATAGGCAAGTTCGTCACCCACGACAACGACTACTTCTACGAGCCTGCCGCAGCTATCATGTACGCCACTTGTGTGCTCTTCTACCTCACCGGGCGGCTGGTGCTCAGCCGCCGCGACTACTCGGCCACCGAATACCTGGTGAACGCCCTCAGAGAGACTGAGGAGCTGGCCGTAGAGGATCTTGACCTTGAGGAACATGAGCGCGCGATGCGCCATCTGGAGAGAAGCGATCCCCTCCATCCCCTAACCCCAGCGTTGCGGGCGATTGTGGCTGGTGCCCGGCTTTCCCCCCTGAGACAGCCAGGCAGAGCGATGCGGTTTCGAAGGTGGGTCGCCCGCATGCATCGCAGGGTTGTCGGTCTTCAGGTCTTTCCCACGGTGTTGATCCTCTTTTTCGTAGCCCAATTGGCCGTGAAACTCGGCTATGCCTTCACTCTGGCATTCCTTTGGGGGGTCGATGAGCGTGTCATCCTCGAAGGGCGTTTGATGAGCCATCTCGCAGGCCGCGTTCATGATCTCAGCTTCGCACATACCGCGAAGATCTTCATGGGCTTCGTCGAGGGCATCTTCATTCTCCTGGGTATCGTCCGGATGAGGAGGTCTCGGGTCGAGGCGTTTCGCCTATTCCGTACTTCGATCCTCGTGAACATATTCCTCACCCAGGTGTTTGTGTTCGCCGGTCAGCAGTTTGGTGCCCTGACGGGATTGCTGTTCAACCTTTTGGTACTGGGAGCCCTGAACTACCTCATAGAGAGGGAAGGGGCTTGACTCATGGGCCGGATGCTGTACCGTTCCTCGCTTCGACGCGCGGTATCGTTGCGTACGATTGGACCACGGAGGATTTAGATGCCTGACTTCAGAATACGAGAGCACCCCGTTTTGGCTATCCCTGAATCCCCACCCGTTCCCTTCTTCTGGCAAGGAAGAGAGCTCTTTGCCCGCGAAGGAGAGATGATCGCCTCGGCGCTCTTCGCCAACGGGATCCGCGTGTTTGGTCACCACACCAAGGACCGCGCCCCCTTGGGTATCTTCTGCGCCAACGGTCAATGTGCCCAGTGCTCGGTTATGGCGGATGGCTTGGCAGTGAAGTCGTGTATGGTGCCGGTCAAGCCCGGGATGCGGGTCGAACCGCTAAGTGACAGGCCTTTGCTGCCTGACGTTCCCTTCGAAATGACGTTTCACCCTATCCAGACGGTGGAGGTTGAGTGCCTTGTGCTGGGGGGCGGCCCCGCCGGTCTTTCCGCAGCCGTTGAATTGGGAAAGGCCGGCGTCGGCGTACTCATCGTGGACGACAAACACGCCCTGGGCGGCAAGCTCGTGTTGCAGACGCACAAGTTTTTCGGGTCCATCGAAGCCTGCCATGCCGGTACTAGAGGCATTGATATTGCAGAACGGCTGGAGAATGAAGTCAGAGGGTTCGAGAGCATCCGTGTTTGGATGGATTCCGTGGCATTGGCCGTGTTTGCCGATCGCAAAGTCGGCGTCCTCCGCCAGGGACACTATGTAGTGGTTCGCCCCCAGGTTCTCCTGGTCGCTACCGGAGCTCGAGAGAAGTCGCTGGTGTTCAAGGGCAACACCTTGCCAGGGGTCTACGGCGCCGGTGCATTCCAGACCCTCGTCAACCGGGATCTCGTGCGGCCTTCGGAGCGTCTGTTCGTCATCGGCGGCGGGAACGTCGGGCTCATCGCCGCGTACCATGCCCTCCAGGCCGGCATCGAGGTGGTGGGTCTCTGCGAGGCGCTCCCCGAGTGCGGCGGCTACAAGGTACACAAGGACAAGCTGCACCGCATGGGAGTCCCCATCTACACCTCCCACAGTGTCGTGTCCGCCAATGGGAGCAAGGAAGTCGAGTCGGTCACCATCGCGCGGCTCGATCCTTCCTGGCGGTCTATACCGGGCACGGAGAGGACGTTTGCCTGCGACACCATTCTTGTCGCGGTGGGGCTTGACCCCTGCGATGAGTTCCTCAAGAAGGCCAAGGAGTATGGGCTCCCTGTCTACGGTGCCGGTGATGCCGAGGAGATCGCTGAAGCCTCCGCGGCGATGTTCACCGGGAAGATCCGGGGACTTCAGATTGCGAAGGCGCTGGGGCGCGATGTCGGTGAAGTGCCGCCCGAGTGGCACAAGACCGCCGAGGTTCTCAAGTCTCGGCCTGGGGCAACGGTGACCGAGGAGATACCGTCGGAGCGCAGCGGGGTGTTTCCCGTGTTCCACTGCAGCCAGGAAATCCCGTGCAATCCCTGTACGTCCATATGCCCGCAGCACGCGATCCGTATTGAGGGCGACGAGATTCTGGGGTTGCCAACCTTTGTCAGGGACGGCTGCATCGGTTGTGAGCAGTGCGTTGCCATCTGTCCAGGGCTGGCGGTGACGCTGGTTGACTACCGCAAAGGCGCCGACGAGGCCACCGTGACCATACCCTTCGAGTTCACTCGACAGCGGATAAAGGAGGGCGACACAGTGACGGTGCTGGACACCGATGGCAATGTTCTGGGCAATGTGCCCGTCACCAAGGTACGTGAACCGAAATTCGCAGATCACGCGCTCATGGTTCAGGTGAAAGCCCCCGCTGAGTTCGCGACCCTCATTGCCGGCATCAGAGTACAGGAGCCCTGGGTCGGCGAACCCCTGGAAGAGATGATCGAACGCATTGAGGATGACGAGATCGTGTGCCGCTGTGAGCGAGTCACGGCGGGAGAAATCCGTTCGCTGATCCGGACAGGCCTGCGCGACCTGAACGAGTTAAAAGGCCTGACGCGCGCTGGCATGGGTGCCTGCGGCGGCAAGACATGCCCCAACCTCATGAAGCGATTGTTCCGGGAGGAGGGCGTGGCCCTGGCGGAGGTGACAGACCTGACCCAGCGTCCGCTCATCATGGAAGTTCCCCTAGGGGCATTCGCCGGCGTCGTCACGGGCACCGGTCCGGTGAGGGATGTGCCGCCGATCCACACGGTCGCCGCCCACGAAGGAGGGGTTTGATGGCCACCACGGTGTACGATGCCATCGTGGTCGGCGCTGGTTCGGTGGGTATGCCAGCGGCGCTATCGATGGCGGAGAGGGGCCTGAAGGTGCTGGTCATCGACCAATTCGCCAGTCCCGGGCAGGGAAGCAACAAGTGCGCCATTGGCGGCATCCGGGCGACCCACTCGGCGCCCGCCAAGATCATGCTCTGCCTTGAGTCGCTTCGTATTTTCTCTACATGGGAACAGATCCATGGGGACAAGATCGAGTGGGTCCAGGGTGGCTACTGCTTCGTGGCATACCGCGAGCGCGAGGAACAGGTGCTTAAGGGGCTACTGACGACGCAGAAGGCCTACGGCCTCGATATCGACTGGTATGATGCGGCTGCCCTAGTGAAGATCATTCCCGGGTTGAGCCTGCACGGACTGCGGGGGGGTACATTTTCGCCGGGAGACGGCTCGGCATCACCAATGCTCTCATGCCTTGCTTTTTACCGTCGTGCCAAGCAGGCAGGCGTGGAGTTCCGATTCGGGGAGCGAGTGACTGGCATCATGCAGCGCAAGGGTAAGGTCATCGGCGTCCGCACCGACAAGGGGGGCTATGCCAGCGACACCATGGTCAATGCCGCAGGAGCGTGGGCTCGTTCAGTTGCCCAGGCCGGAGCGTTGGACGTGCCGGTCCACCCCGACAGCCATGAAGCGGGCGTCACTGAGCCAGTGGCGCAATTCCTGCAGCCCATGGTGGTGGATATCCGGCCTGCACCCGGCTCGCACAACTACTACTTCTTCCAGCATGCACCAGGACCGATCATCTTCTGCATCACGCCCGATCCCCCTGTTGTGGGCACCGACCGCCGGGAGACTTCGACATTCCTGCCCATGGTGGCGCGACGCATGGTTGACCTCATGCCGATCTTGGCGAATCTGAAGGTGCGGCGGACCTGGCGGGGTCTCTACCCCATGACGCCGGATGGTTCGCCCATCGTGGGGAAATCAAAGATTCTGGAAGGCTACGTGCATGCAGAGGGCATGTGTGGGCAGGGGTACATGCTGGGGCCAGGAGTAGGCGCCCTGGTGGCACGAATCGTCACCGGTCACACGGTAGACGGTGATACGGGCGTGCTGTCAGAGTTGTCCCCGGCCCGCACGTTCGGGGGAGGCGAAGCACTGAAGTAGGCTTCGCGCCGGGCCGCGTTTCGGGTTGGATGAACGTGAGCCTGCGGGTGCGCCTATCGCACTACCGTCACCTTGCCTTCATGGCGTTGTCTCTCGCCGGTTCGGGCGCTGGTTGCCTCGGCCCGGTAGAGGTAGACCCCGTTGGCAACGCGGTCACCATCGCGGTCGTCGCATTCCCAGACGATGGCGTCGTGTCGGGCGGGCGCAACACTGGTCGGTCCCAGGATCTGTACTAGCCGGCCCGTGACCGTGTAGATCCGGATCGTCGCGGTGGCTTCGTGGCTCGCGGAGACCAGGAAGCTCGTTCTCCCCGGTGCCGGCGAGGGTATGGGGAGCACCTGCTGGACGCGGAAGTCCCTGGTGAGGATCTCAATTCCGGTGCTGACGAGGTTATTCGCCTCATCCCGCTCCGGTACCAGTTGCGCCGCATCGATCCACACATACAGGTCGACACGTCCCGCGGCCGTATCGGGAGTCGCCCAGTGCAGGGTCATGGTCGCCGTGTCACCGGGCCCGAGGCCCTGTTCCGGCGTCACCGTATGCAGCAGTTTGGCGGTCTCGGCCTGCCCAGGCGAGGGATCGCCTCGATACAGCGCCACGCTATAGAGCGGCGCCGGCCGCTCCCCACTGTTGCGTACGCTTACTGTCACCGTGACCGTATCTCCCGCCAGGGGGAGAAGAGGTTGGGCCAGCACATCCCCTTCGGCCTCCAGTTCTGCGGGCCACACGGCCACGACCTGCACAGTGTCTGACTCATTGCCTGGGACCCCGTCGGTCGGAAGACAGGCGGCCACCATGCTCCAGCCGGAGGTGCCATGCGGCACGCCCCAGGTGAGAGTCGTCGTCGATGATTCGCCCGGCGCGGGAGGGGTGAGCACAACAGCCTTCGCCAGGGAGTCTCCGGGGACGCTCCGCAGCTCAACCCACGCGCTGTCTGGCGTGACCTCTCCGGCATTCCCCACCATGACCAAAGCGGATACCGTTTCACCCACGGTCACCGTGTCGGCAGCCAGTGTGATCTCCTGCAGCATTAGGTCGGGCGGATACTTGGCGCGCACCGTGACGGTGCAGGAGGCCTCATTGTTATCAAGCCGCTGTTCCTCCACGGGGGTGCTGACCGTGGCCCGGAATGTGAACAGGCCCGGGTGCACTACCAACGATGTGCTCTCACTCCGGGCTTCTCCTCCGGCCAACGCCGGGATGACGAGGCTGTCCACCGGGCTCCATGAGCCATCTGTTCCGCGGTGCCACCACACGCGTACGGTGTGCGCCTCCGCCTCACCCACATTGGCGATATTGCTAAGCAGTGTCAGTATCTCACCATCGACCAGAGCCGTGGCCGAGGGCGTCAGGGAGACGGCAAGGTCTGTTAGGGTCATGACATACACTGGGCGGCTCTCCACATTGTTGTCTTCGTTGGTCTCGCTAACCTCATCGAACGAGTCCACCACGACCTCCACCATGTGATCACCCGAGGATTCCCCCCGTTCCCACGCCCACGAATGGGTAAGAGTCTCGGAGCTCCTCCCGGCGGCATCGAATCGCCATTCCCGGATCACGGCCCCGTCCAGGTGCAATAGGACGCTGAAGGAGTCTGCCGGGATCATGCCGCCATTGCGCACGATGAAGGTCACTGTGGCGCTGTCGCCTTCCACAGGATTCGGCGGAGCCAGCGAGAAGCTCGATACATACAGGTCAGGACCGCTGACCACCTCCAGGGTGACCCATTGCACATTGTCGATCTCGTTCAGTTCTGCCACCATGCCCCCGCGGTCAACCACGAGAAAGAATGAATGCAATCCCACCTGGCCCAAGGTGTCCCAGGCAACGGTCATCGAGTCGATGCCGGCACCGGGCGTTGACTCACGACTCTCAACTGCGAGCGTGGTGGAGCCGGTGCTGTCGGGATGACCGTGGTAGATGGCGACTTCATAGGATGGAGTGGGAGATTCGCCGGCATTGTGCCACACCCCGGTGAGCGAGAGGGAGTCCCCTTCGGGAGGGCGGGCGTTGGAGGGAGTGATCCGATCCGCCACCAGTTCGGCGCGCGAGGCGATATGTACCGAGGCCAGAGCGGTATTGTTCGTCTCGTCCACTTCCTGGATTTCATCCCGGGAATCCACCGTGACTCGCACCACATGATCGCCGGCATCGAGGTCGCCGATCGGCCAGACTGCGTGGACCGTGGTGAATCCTCCCCGGGCCAGGGTGTCAACAGGAAGGTCGGCCAACTCCTGCAGCACACCGCTGCTGAGGGCAGAATCCACGAAGGTGACACGAAATGGTCCCACTGGCGCCGTGCCGACATTGGTGATGCCCACAGTGAACGTAATGACGCTATCCAGCACTTCGGGAGCAAGGGGTGCATGGGTGAGCATGCTGTCGGCCGTGGCGAGGTCGGGAACCGGGTCGATGACTGCGTAGCCTGTCATGCCCCGATTGTTGCCGCGGTAGCCCTCCTGCTGGGCCGTGTCGGGATTGGCCCAAGAGTAGATGATCCTGTCACCCGCGGCACCTGCGGTTACTGTAGTCCACGCTACGGTGGTGCTGTCGCGGGCACTCAGGGGAGGCACGATCAGGGTTGTGAGGACAAAGCCCCCACTGTCGGGATCGGCATCGAAAAGCCGCAGGGTCGTGGCCGGGCCGGCATCGATGCCGTCGTTGCGCACCGTAAGCCGAATCACGACGGTATCGCCGGACACGATGGGTTGCGGGTCGACGCTGATGAGCCCCATGGTCCAGTCCGGCCGTTCGGCCAAGGCCAGCGGGATCAGCGGGTCGCCCAGCCACGTGAAGAAGAGCGGTGAGGCCATTGGGTCGGCCCACCAGTTCTGCATCTCCGGCGCAAGCTTGGCGTAGGTGAGCGCTACGATGGGTGTTCGTTCCTGGTATCGGAAGATTGATTCGAACTGACGCTTGGCCATGTAGTAGTCGGGCGTCGTGTGCCCCCATCCGGTGGAACCCCAGAATCCCATGGCCCCATGGGGTTGCCACAACCAGATCTCGCCGAAGCTGTCAATCTCCGGGTTGGCAAATCTCCCCGTGTGACACGTCAGGCTGTTCACCATGGGGAGCATCCGGGTATTCGTCAGGTCGTTCTCTACGTCGCTGGCCCAGAACATGGTTTCCCACGTCCAACTGGCACCGTGGCCGATGTAGGTCGCGTGGGCGACACCGACATCGTTGAAGATGTACTGCAGTGATTCGTCTTCCGTTGTTTCGAACTCATTGTTGTAATGGACACTATCCGGTCGGGAGAACAGGATGGCGTTGTAGTGGGCGGGTTCGGGAAGCACCCAGTCATCGATGAGGTTCTGACATTGACTCCGGAAGAAACTCCGGCTGTCATTACCATTATTGTCAAGATGACCACCGGCGATGAGGAACACATTCTCTCGCCACAAGCCCGGATCCCAGGTGCCCCCTGCATAGCCTAGGAGTTTGTCCACCACGATGCGCGCGGTGTCGGCATTCTCCACCGGGATCCGTGCCAGGTAGAGATCGGGTAATAGGTCGACGCTATCGGCATCGTCCACATTGGCGAAGTAGTCATCCATCACAGGGTTGCCCAAGGAGGGTACGAAGTTGCGATGAGCCGGATCGGAGGTGGGGCTGTTGAGCTTGTAGTCCCACGAGGCGTCGCCGAACAAGAGCACGAAGCAGGGCGGAGTGGGCCAGTTCACGTAGGCGTCCTCCAGGAAGTCCCGGATTCCCCTCGGATCGAATACCCCGAAACGATACTCATCATACACGTCTTGCACATCCACCAGCATGGCCGCGAGGGGGCTGCCGTTGAAGACCCTCCCCGGCGTGAGCCGGCCGGCCTCTTCCAGGAGGTCCGCATGGGAGATCACCACGAAATCGGCTCCCAGGGAGGCATGCAGGCCGGAAGGGGTATCCTCTACGATGCTCATCACGGGCTCCCGGCGATTCAGGGCCAGGGCCAGGTAGCGGGTAGAATCCAGGGTCGAGTCTCTGAATTTCACCGCCCATCCGCCCACGCCCAGGTCGGTTTCCTGGAATCCTTGCAGAATCTCGCCGTGGGTCAGGTCAACGAGCATCTGCCCGGCATCGCTGAAGCCGGTCACGGAATACAGGTAGATCCCCGGGCCGCTCTGCTGCGGGCTCCAGAACGCCAACGAGTCGTTCCACGCCCCGTAGGAGCGCCAATAGTCGACCTCGAACCAGTCGGTGTAGGCGCCATCCATCCATCCGTATTGGGTATCTCCCGTGATCTCGACGGCAAAATGGTTCTCTATGCCCAACGCTCCATTGTTCGGCCACTGGTCGGGATTGTAGAAGGTATCGGTGCGGGAGTCGTAGAACTTCTCATCGTTGGCGTACCACTGGAGGTGGGCCAACTGCACATTGTTGAGATAGACGACCGCGTGATGGTGGGGATTCTGCATAAGGTCCGGATGGGTGTAGCCCCTGAGGCTGGCCCGCAGATGCACCGGATCGGTGACATCGGCTAGCCCCCGCAACGTAAAGGAGTAGTAAACCCTCCCGTCTCCCGGCCGCAGCGGTGGCCCCCAGAACCACTCGGTGCCGTAGCGATCGCCACTTATGGCGCCCACGTTGGGCACGAAGGGGTTGAGATCCCGCTCCAGGTGAACCTGCTCGCGAAACTGCGAGGGGCGGATGCCGCTGCCGCCTGCCTCCACAATCCGTACCGGCATCCGCAGCCCTGTCGCTGTTCCCCAGGTCAGCCAGTACACATTGGCCTCGGTGTACTCGCCGCCCACGGGAAGAAGCCGGTTGCCCCAATCCTCGCGGTAGACCGGCGCACCCACGAACTCGACGCGGTCCTGGGGATCCAGCCTGCCGTCTGACTCCCCCACCACGTGAATCGGGATCTCATTACCCCCGACCAGCATCTGAATCGTGGCCGGGTTCACTGACGCGATGGGCATACCCGCGGCCTGAAGCTGTGCGCCGGTTACTGAGTAGTAGGCTTCATGGTCCACCGTGAGCTTCAAAGCCGGCGAGGGCGGATCCCACTGCCGGATATCGCGGAGGAGCATGGCCGGAGGCCCCTGCCGCCACTCACGCGCCGCTTCCCAGTTCACCACCAGATGGGAGAGCACAGGCTCCATGAAGTCGTGCGGCAGGGCTTGCCTGGCAGGGGTGCGTGCGCCACCCTTGGCCGTCTTCACCACGACCGTCATGGACCGGTCAAGGCAGAGCAGTTTCTGAGAAGGGTAGTACTGGAAGGGACTTACCTCGATGTAAGCGATATCCAGCGACCGAACACGCCCGGTGCGTAGGATTCGGGCCCGGGTGGTCGGGTACGGCTCGCCCACCGCGGCAGGATCAGCGGGGATGTTCAGCGGTTCCATACCCCTGCCCTGGGACCGGGGCAGCACCACGGTGCGCGGCGCAGGCGGAATGTTGATATCGCGATAGCTGACGCGGTCGGATGCGACAACCTCTACCTCGGGCCGGGTACCGGGCGGAATGGCCACGGCGAAATGGTACACGGGCAGGTCAGGCTCGCCCGCCATGCCCCGGGGTACCGCACCCTCAAGCCGCGCGGCTCGGTAGCTGGTGCCACGGATCACGGTCGACTCCCAGGACGGGTCAGGTGCCTGGATCCGTAGTTCGGTTCCTGCGATCGTGCTGTAGACCAGCGAGAGGTGATCGATGGGCTCTGCCGTGCCGGCCAGCAGCCCGAGCAAACATACTCCAATGATCATATGTGCTACCCCGCGGGGGTTAGAGGAGCCACCGTACGCCCGTCCAATACAAGCGGATCAACGCTTCTCCTCCCCGGCGAAGGGTGGCGAAAACCCCGGCGGTGGCAAGGCCGGGTACCGGGGAGAGGGGGCACGCGACGAGGAGCGCGGAATCCGGGGCGGTCCGGGAGACTTGGACACGCTTCCGCTCTTGCAGTACCCACCGCCGGTGTCGCCAGTTCCAGCCCACAGCCTGAGCCACCTGACGGACCCGGCCGGCCTGGGCCATTGCCATGATCCACGCGAGTTCAAACAGCACCAGCGGCGGTGCCAATGCCAACAGGGTTCGAACTCGGTAGAGCCGAAGAAGCACCAGCCATCGGTTGCGCGTGACCAAGAATGCCCGGAGCCGGGGATAGGGTTGCGGCGCGCGGACGGCAAGCCCTGGAGTACCGGCGAAGTGCCACACCACCGAGCGCGGAGTGAACCGGATCGACCAGCCGAGCATCCGCAGCCTCAGGCTCATGTCCAGCTCATCTTCGTAGATGAAGAACCTCTCCTCCAGAAGCCCGACCTCATCCAAAGCGGCTTTGCGAAACAGCACCGATGAGCCGACATAGACGCCGGTGCATCCTGCCTGCAGTTTGGCCTGGACCTCCGGCAAGGGTTGGAGGTAATGGAGGTTGGCGATATGCCCCAGGACATGCGCTTGCGAGCCGGCATAGTGTACCCGGGGGGGATCACCGGGCAAGAGCACCAACGAGGAGCAGGCCGCGGTACTAGGACGGTTGTGCAGCTCCTGGAACAGGTTTTCCAGCCAGCCCGGCTCCACCCGAGTATCGTTGTTGAGCAGGGCCACAAAGGGCTGAGACGAGGCACGAATGCCCAGGTTATTCCCACCGCAGTAGCCGAGGTTCTCGTTCGCCTGGATCAGCCGGACCCACGGATGATGCTCCCGCACCCACGCAGCGCTCCCATCGGTGGACGCGTTATCCACGAGGATGACCTCGCCTGCAGGGGCACCCATCTCTTTGAGGCTGCCGAGGCATGCATCGAGAAACCCGACACCATTGTAGTTCACGACTACAACGCTTATCGGTAGGGCGTCACGGGATGAACCCAACGGGTCCTACTCTGAGTAAATGCACGGAAGGATGGAGGAACTCAGGGATAGAGCGAGTGGTCGACGGTCGTTGAGACACAATCCGGGCGGGAACCAGCCCTCATTGGTCCAGAGGGGGAGGCGGAGGCCTGCGCCGGACCAGCGCGCCAAAGCTCGATCTTTGATGGTCTGAGGCGTTCTCAGCTCCACACCCCCGGGATTGCCCGGCCGCACGAGGGGCAGGCGCCTTCCTTCAGGGTGTTGGACAGGACTGTGAAGCCGACGCGGCGGATGAGCGTAGTCCCGCAGCCGGGGCACAGAGTGTTCTCGTATCCCAGGCCGGGCACATTGCCTAAGTAGACGAAATTGAGGCCGGCATTCTTGGCGATACGGTAGCAGCGTTCCAGAGTGGACACAGGGGTCCGCGGGAGATTCCTGATGCGGTAAGTCGGATGGAACTGTGAGAAATGCACGGGAACATCGGGACCCAACTCGTCGACGATCCATTCCGACAATGCCAGGATCTCTCCTTCGCCGTCATTCTGTGTCGGCAGGATCAGATCCACGATCTCCAGCCATGTCCCCTGCTCCTTGATCCACCGAAGCGAATCCAGGACCGGCTGAAGCTTCCCGGCGCAGAGCTTCTGATAGAAGGTGTCGGTGAAGGCCTTGAGGTCGACCTTGACGGCATCCAGCCGGGGAAGCAGCTCCAGAAGAGGCTCCTTGAGGATATAGCCATTGGAGATCATGACCGAGCGCACGCCCAGTCTGTGACCCTCGATGGCCGAATCGAGCATGTACTCATAGAAGATGACAGGCTCGGAATACGTGTAGGCGATGCTGGCGCAGGATCGTCCACGGGCCGCCGCCGCGACGTCGGTGGGGAACAGGTCCGTGCTTCGAATCTGTTCGGGCCGGAATTGGGAGATGTCCCAGTTCTGACAGAACTTACACTCCATGTTGCATCCCGCGGTGGCGATGGAGAAGGCGGTCGTGCCGGGGAGAAAGTGAAAAAGCGGTTTCTTCTCGATGGGATCGACATTCGCCGCCACTGCCCGACCGTACACCAAGGTGACATAGCGGCCACCCACGTTCTCTCTCACTCCGCAATAGCCGCGCTCGCGATCCGCAACCTCGCAGCCCCGGGGGCACAGCGTACAGGCCACCCGTTGTTGTTCAATGGGATTCCAGTACTTCGCCTCCCGCACGAAACGGCCGTGTTCATCGTCACCGGCGAAGGCGGGTGCGGCCGCAAGACCGGCAAGGCCGCTCAAAAAGCAGCGACGGTTCACACAATCACCTCGCGCACGGTGATCGCGTCCCGACGGTGTTCACCTAAGCCCATGAGGCCGGCGGTCTCAATCCACCGGGGAGGTCGCCGGTCTGCCTCCAGGGTCGGTAGCTCCCGGATTGCACGTTGGTCTTCGATGAGGTCGGCGGCGATTCGATCGGCCGCCACAGGATCGAACGAGACCAGAATCCCATCGAATGGCCATGCCCAGGCCGGCTTGTAGGAGGGCCCGCCGTGGCATTGGGCAGTGGCGCAGTCGAGAACAGAGAGGACTAAGCGCTCCCGGATCGGTGGGAGCGAGGCCACGTGGGCCACATAGGGATTGCAGTTGTAGTCATGGTATTTGTTCGGGTTGTGGATGGTGCCGTACAGGTTTTTCAGCACACACGAGATACCTGCGAGATCGTGATCCTTGAGCATGCCGACGCTCACCAACCCGTCGCTGTTCAGCAAGGCATTGGAGAGGAGGCTGCCCACGTCGCCAGACTCGTAGATGGTTCGGCCATAGCCTACCGCATCGGTGCCGATGATGGTGAACGAGCCTCGAGCAGTGAACCCCGCCCGGGTAAGCTCCCTCATGGTGCGCTCCCATACCGTGACTTCGCGCACGCCGACATCCCGAAGCATGCCGGACAGCGCCTGGGCCAGCTCAGGGCTCGGAGACAGAGGCCGGCCAGCCAGGCAGTTGGCCTTGAGGCCGATCGTGTTTCTCCCGGACACGCGTTGGGCAAGGGATGTCTTGCCCAGCGTGGAGAATGCCTCCTCCAGCAAGGTCCGATACGCCCCAGTCCTGCCGTCTCCTTTCAGCTGCGAGAGGCCAACGCGGCGCACAATCACCACCGTGGAATCGGTATCAGGGCTCAGTGCCCCGGATGGCCTCCCCCCTGTTCCTCCGTCGCACGGTACATGAAACGCTCCGACCAAGGCCGCGGACGAGAGCGAGTGGACGAAGGAGCGGCGATTCATGGCGACTCTGCTCCTCGGCGCCGCAGGTCGAGGTTTCCCGGTCGCACCCTCTCCCCTCCTCGTTCCCTACCGCTTTTCCGCTTCAGTGAGGAGTTCATCGCCGAAGACGATAGACTCGAACTTCTCCAATGTCGCCCGCTTCCAGGCATCACGGTCAAGACCCGCCTTGCGACCCAGTTGCTGCAGATAGGTGGGAAGGTCCCATTCCTGTTCCACCGGCACCTCGGGGAGGAACACCCCGCGACGCCCCTGTGCAGAGAGGACAAGGCCATGCCGCCCGACCTCGATCTCACCGATGTCGTGTACCGGTTCCAGTGGTGTCAGCACGCTGACCTTGAAGGATAACTCGGAGTACTCAGCCTTGTTCACGGGGTCAAACCGTGGATCCCGGAAAGCGGCAGAGAGCGCATTGTCGGCCACGGCTTCAGCGAGAGGCTTCAGACCCTCTATGTAACCGATACACCCCCTCAGGTCGCCCCGGGCCATGAGGGTGACGAACACACCGGCGGGCTGCCGCACCGCCGGGCTCATCCGGCGTTTCCACTCCTCAAGATCCGGTCCCTTCTCTCCCCTGGCGTGGCGTTTTACTACCTCACGGGCCAGCAGCACTAGAGCGCGCTTGTCATCTTCGGGAAGAAGGAATCCTCCCCGGGGCTCGGCCGAATCCGCCGATGATGATCGGGAGAAGCCAATGGTCAGGTAGCTGACCGAACTCTCGGTATCCGGCATGACATCCAACGATGTGCTGTAGTTGATGAGTTCACCATGAACCTCCGGCCCCAGCATCTCCAAGAGCACCGAGATGGAGCCCCGGCCGCAGATGGTGTCGTGGGTACGCTGAACATACGCGTCGAACCCGGTGACGTCGCGGCGGCGAATGAGATCGGCTGCTTCGTGATTCATGGCGGCAAGCTTCTGTTGTAGATCGGCCACCGATGATGCAGCAAAGGGCGTATACTGGAATCGATCGCCGTAGTGGGTGAAATCACTGCTGACCACGATAAGGGTTTCATCGTCGACGTGGCGAGCCAGTGTCGTCGCCAAGGCCCGGCGCTCATCAGGCGTGAGGTCGCCCACCAGCACCGGTACCAAAGAGAACTCACCCAGTACGACTTGAAGGAAGGGGAGGTGAATCTCTATGGCATGTTCCCGGGCTTCGGCCTCGCGGTGTTCAGACACCAGGGGATCCTGGAGCAGGGCATCGCAGGTCGCTCGATCCACCGAGACCGTTCCCAAAGGCGTTTCGTATGCGTCGAACGGACCGATTGCTGCGCCCCGGATCCATGCCTGATGGCTGGGCGACAGTATCATGACTTTCTGGAACCGGTCTTTGGGCACCCTGCCGTATCCATACGCAGCGGTACGGGCGGAGTACTGATATCCCGCATGGGGAATGATAAGAGCAACAAGGGAAAGATCCGGCTTTTGCGCTGCCTGGCGAAGGCATGATTCTACGTTCCGGCGAAGCTCATCCGCCCGGCCCGGGTACCATGACCCCGCCAAGACCGACGGGCGAACCTCTGCGGATCCACTCTGAATGCTTAGAAGAAGCAGCATGATGGCGACCCTCATGGTGTGGTTCCTAATGGCGTGACAAGACTGGGCTGATAGTCCTCCGGAGCATTGTACCCCAAGAGGTTCAGGATCGTTGCGGCCACATTGGCCAAGCCGGCATCGTGCGGTGGCATCAGGGCATACCCAAGGGTCTGGCGGGTGTCCGCCACCACGAAGCGTACAGGGTTGAGAGAATGGCTGGTGAGAGGCAATGGGTTCCCCGACGCATCGCGAAGGATCGTTCCGTTCTTTCCCAGTTGGTACATCTGGTCGGCATTGCCGTGATCCGCTGTGACGATCATCAGGCCGTCGGCTCGTCGAACCTCTCGCCAGATGCGCCCGAGGCACAGATCCACCGCCTCGACCGCCAGGATCGTCGCATCCCGATCTCCGGTGTGCCCCACCATATCGCCGTTGGCGAAGTTCACCCGTATAAAGGGAAACCGGCGGGACCTGATTCCGGCGATGACCTCATCGGCAACTTCGGCCGCCTTCATCCACGGACGCTGTTCGAACGGCACGCGGTCGGAGGGCACTTCGATGTAGCTCTCTCGTGCGGCATCGAACTTGCCGCTGCGATTCCCGTTCCAGAAGTAGGTGACATGCCCGAACTTCTGGGTTTCCGCGACGGCGAGTTGGTCAATGCCCGCATGCACCAAGTATTCGCTCACGGTCCGCTCTATGGCTGGGGGGTCGACGAGGTACCGTGACGGGATGTGCAGATCGCCGTCATACTCCATCATGCCCGCGTACAGGACACGAGGGCGGACACCTCGGTCGAAGTGCTCGAAGTCATCCTCCTCGAAAGTCCGGCTGATCTCGATGGCTCGATCGCCGCGGAAGTTGAAGAAGAGCACAACGTCCCCGTCATGCATGGCGCCTACGGGCTCATCGTCACGGCCGATGACGAAGGGGGGGAGAAACTGGTCACTGAGGCCGGGCTCCTCGGTGCGGTAGGTGCTGATTGCGGTTTCGGCGTCGGGGAAACGCCGCGCCTGACCGTGGACATGCGCCTTCCAACCCCGCTCAACGATCTGCCAGTCAGCCTCATAGCGATCCATGGTGGTCACCATGCGGCCACCGCCGCTGGCGATGAGGTAGTCGCAACCATTGGCGCGACAGGCTGCGAGCTTGTCCTCCAAGGGATGCACAAATTCCAAGGCACTGGTTTCCGGCACATCGCGACCATCCAGCAGGATATGCACCCGGGCGCGATGGACTTCCTGCTGGCAGGCGCGGTCAAGGATGGTGAAGAGATGGCGGATGTGGCTGTGGACATTGCCGTCGGACAGCAGGCCGATCAGATGGAGAGTGCCGCCCTGAAAGCACCGGTCCACCATGTCGCGCCACAGCTTCGTCCCGAACGCGCTTCCTTCCTCCAGGGCCTTGTTCACCAGCTTTGCTCCCTGGTCAAACACCCGGCCGGCACCCAAGGCATTGTGGCCCACCTCCGAGTTCCCCATATCATCGTCACCGGGAAGGCCGACCGCCGTTCCATGAGCCTTCAGAACGGTGTTCGGAAACGAGGCCACAAGCCCGTCGAGTACCGGGGTGCGGGCTACATGAACGGCGTCGCTCTCATCCTGCCTTCCCACTCCCACTCCATCCATGATCACGAGAACGACGGGGCCGTCCGGCCGCGGCGGCCCTGCCCATGACGACAAGTGGATGTGGCTGTTCACGGCGTGCACTCTCCAGGGTTCGATTCCGGGGTAACCCCCCGCATCATGCGCAGGCACTGCTTTAGGACGTGATCGACATCGATGCGGGTAAGGCAGTTGGTGTGGCCCAAAGGACACGATCGGGCAAAGCAAGGGCTGCACGGCTCCTGTCTGTACACCACATGTACCCGAGGCCCCATGGGACGGGTCCACAATGGCTTGGTGGAACCAAACACCACCACTACCGGAGTGCCGATCCAGGCGGCGAGATGAGCAGCGCCCGAGTCATTGCCGACAAAAACCCTCGCCCGTCGAAGGAGCGAGGCCAGGTCAGACAGGGTCGTGCGGCCGGCCTGGTTTTCCACGCGGGGCCCCGCGGCGCGGGCGATTACGTCGATGGCTGCAGACTCCGCCGCGGTTCCCGTCAGCACGATGGGAAATCCAGTAATGGCATGTAACTCGCGGGCGAGGGCGGCATACCGCTCATCCGGCCAGCGTTTGGCGGGGCCGAAGGCGGCGCTCGGCGCCATGACGATGCACGGGGCGTCGGCGGCTGCATCTCCCAATCCATCTGCTGAAGGCCACTCCGCCGGTGCCGCAAGCCCCATGGCCGCCGGCAGGCTCAGGTACTCAACGCTTTGATGAATGCGTTTCCGAGCCGAGGGTGCCCGGATGGAATAGAGTGCCCGTGCCGGCCCCGAATTCCACCCGACCCGGGTGGGTGCGCTGGAGCCGAACGCGATGATCCCGGCCCGACGCGAACGCAGAAAGCTGACGACCGCGAAAGGACGGGCCGACCGGAGTTCGCGGATCAGGCGAAGGGTGCCGATCAAGGAACGGCTCGCCAGTATGACATGGTCGGCGACTCTCCCGGCGATGGCCTGCACACTCGGGCGCGCGACCACGATGCAGGGAGATGCCAGGCCATCGCGCACCGCGACCATGGCGGGCAGGGCCATGATGATGTCGCCCAACCAGTTGGGGGCAAGGATTACCACCGGAGGCTTCACCGAAAGCCTCCAAGAAGCGAAGCTGCCACCAGCACCCCCAGCCCCACGATGGGAACCGAAGCACCTACCATCCATCGGCTCCGGGTAACCCCGACGAGGAGAATGACGCGTAGAACATCAGCCGCCACGCTGCTGACGGCGCCGGTGAGCGGTCCCAATGCCTCCGCCAATCCCAGATCGAGAATGACCTTTGCCACCAAAGCGGGCGCCGCCGCGACCAGTGCCCACTGCTGTCTGCCGGCGGCTAGAAGCTCAAGTTCCATGATGTACGCCACCGTGTGTAGGACGGGTAGCATGCTCAGGAGGCGCAGGCAGGCCACTGCGCTGCCGGCATCATAGTCGGCCCCAAAGGTGAGCCTGACCAGAGGCCAAGCAGCCAGGACAAAGGCTGCGCCCACGGCCCCCGTGGCTCCGGACGCCAAGGATCCGACGCGGCCCATGACCCGGGAAGACGCAGGGTTTCCCGTGTTTCTTACGATGCTGGGGAGCAAAGCCCATGCAGTGGGCACCACTACTGAGACGACGCCGGCGACTAGCCTGAAGGGGGCGGCGAAAAGCCCCAGGTCCCCGGGGGACAGTAACTTGGCTAGTATGACATTGTCGACATGGAAGTACGCGGTGATCAGCACCAGCCGGAGCAGGATAGGCCAGCTCTGGTCGACAAGTCGGCGTACCGTGGAAGTGAAGACCTGCAGCCTGCGGATGCTGAGATACCGCCGGGCCAGGGCCATGCCAAGAGCGATTTGCACCAGCTCTGCGGCGATGGGAACAGACAGCACTCCCAGAAGGCCCCAATCTTGTCGGCTCGCCATGAGCAGCCCACCAACGCGGACGACTTGGGCCGCGGCAGTTGCCACGAGGTCGTTTTCGACCCGCTCGATGCCCAGGAAGAATGCTCGGCAGATGAGGTTGCTTACCTGGCGTATCAGGAGGATGTTGGTTATCGCCAGGGCCAGAGCGGCCATCAGCTCGCCCTCAGGGCGGTTGATCAGGACCCAACCTGTCAGGCCACAGGAGAGGAGCAGGCCGGCACCGAGGCGAAGGGCCAGCGCAGAGCCTACCACGGCCTCCTTTCGTGCACCGGCCACGAGTTCGCGGACTATCACATGATCCAGCCCCATGTCTACCAGGGGCCAGAGAAGCATCACAGTGGACACGACCTGGGCATACACACCATATCCGGCGGGCCCCAGATAGCGAGCGACAATGAGGGTGGCAAGCACCGATCCGAGGCCCTCAATCCCCTTGCTGGCGCCGGTGAAGAATGTGGTACGGGTGAGCGACTGCGCGCTCATTTCAGAACGCGGTGCCTCCAGGAGAAGAGGTCTCCCTCGGCGATTGCCAGGGAGAGGGCTTCGCCGAGCACCCGATGGGCCATTCGGTTCGGTTGCAGATGCGGGGTGAAGTATGTTCGGTTCATGAATACCGGGGATAGACGCGGTCTTAGATAGCGTTGGATCCACCACGCGTGCGTGTCGTTGGCCATAGTGGTTGGTGCGGCCAGGCTACTGTCTGGCGCCGGCGAGTCAGCCCTTGCCGATGGGCGCTTCGACGAAGTCTCCTGAGCATGCTCCACAAGGGCAACATCGCCGTCAACATATGCCACACCGGCGGCCAGGCAGTGCTGCTCCAGTGCTGACCGGTAGACCTCTGGCAGGACGAGACTGGTCATCAGTAGCGGCACCCGGGCCCGGTCCGCGTGATGGATGATCTGTGCCAGGGCCCGGTCGAACTCGACCACATCGGCATCGCGTATCCTCTCGGCGGTGATGCCCCAGCGTATGCCGCTCACCTCCGTGCCGCCTTTGAGGCGATCGATACCCAGGTAGAGAGCCTGAGTCAGGCCTGGGCGGTAGAGGAGTTCCTTGACCAGCCCACTGCGCAGGTGGATCGGCCGGGAAACGGGAACTGTCGGCGAGAGAGTCCCGCCGAGGGAGAAACAGAACACCGCCAGATGGGGACGTATGGCGGTGAGGCGCTTGAACTGGAGGCACATCTGGATTGCGTCGTATCCTGGGACGGCGGCATTGGCGACAGCTACCGTCCGATCGGGCAACCGTTCCTCGGCGGCATACTTGACGACGCCGCCGAATGTCTCGGGCAAGGAGACTGACGCACCCAAGGCCGTTTCATCTCCGAAGACCAGCAGCACCAATGGCGGCCCCATGTCCATCAGGCCCGGCAGCCAACGCAGCCCGATCCCCGTGCCGGAGAGCCGGAATCCTTCCGCCATCTTCGAGGCAGCGTCAGGAGGCGGCGCCAGCGCCCAGCCCGTTGCGGGATCGGAGCGAAGAGGCCACGACGCTATCGTTCGACTCCCGTCATTCGTGAGGACAGGTGTGCTCAGTGCTCGTTCGAGAAGCAGAGACGCAGCCAGCCGGTCGATTACCAGCAGGAAAATGACGACGAACACCAGGTGTAGAAGGATTGTCTTGATCACGCGCATAGGTTTCGCCAATCTCTTTCGGTCAGAAGGCCTCGTGATACCACTGGGAAGGTGACCGTGCGAACACACACCCGTTGCCCGATGGGGCTTTTGCTGCCACTTCTCGTCGGGTTGGCGCTCCGGCTCTTGGCGGCATCCGGTATGCACGCCCCGTGGGGTGACAACGGCGCCACCATTCTTGAACTCGCCAACAATCTCTCCGAGGGGAAGGGGTATACCACGCTTCGGGTGTGGACCTTTCATGGGTCGCCCAGGCAAATAGGGCAGCCTGAGGGCAACCGGCAACCTCTGCTTCCACTCCTCACCGCGGTCGTGCGCGTGATGGGTGGCGCTTCGTTCCGGTCCGCACAGGGTATTCCCCTGGTGGTGGGCGGCATCGTGATCGTGCTTTCGTATGGTATCGGTGCTGCCATAGGTGGGGCCTGGGCCGGTTCGGCGGCCGCGTGGCTGTCGGCCCTAGATCCGCCGCAGATCTACTTCTCAGCGCAGATCGAAGACCAGATCCTTTTCACCGCACTGTTTCTTGGACTTGTGCTTTGGTGCATCCGCCATGGCGGTGATACCCGGCCTCGCCCCTGGGTTCCGGGGCTGCTCTTGGGACTGCTCTACCTGAGTAGGGCCAACGGTCTGCTTGTGGCCATCGCATTCGCCGTGGTAGGACTACGGCGGCGGCAGTTTAGGCATGTGGCGATGGTGGCCGCGGTGGCGTGCGCCGTGGCAATGCCATGGTTCGTGAGAAATGCCCACGCCTTCGGCAATCCGCTGCATACCGACAATTCGTACTTCTTGTGGAGCGACGACTTCTGGTCGGTCTTCTCGGTGCGCGCCGCGTCACCATCGATCGGCAACTACTTTGCCCAGCATTCGGTGGCGGATATCATAGCCCGCTGGGTCAAGGGGGCTTATCTGAGTCTCGAGGGCTTCTTGGTGGGCAATATCTTCCGTGGTGAACCGTTTGCCCGGGACTCGCTCATTCTCCCGGTGGCTGCAGCGCTGTTCGGCCTGCGCCGCCATCGGGGGCAGATGGCGGTCGCCGGTATTGCGTTTGTGTTCCATTTCCTCACGGTGGCATGGCACGCCCATGGAACGTATCGGTACTTCTTGCCGTTTTACGCGGTGATCTTCGCCGGTGCCGGCGCCGGTCTGGTCGAGGCCGCCCGGCGATGGATCATCCCGCTTCCGGCTCGCCAGCGCGCGGCGGCTGTCGCCGCGGCCGTAGGAGTCCTTCTGCTTCCCCTGACACGGCCGCTGGTGATGAGCGTCGGCCGTACCGATCGCCCCACCCATGAGGAGGCGATGCAAGTGGTTGAATGGATCCGGCGCACCACCGGCCGGGACACCGTCATCATGGGATTCCCCGTGGTGGAGAAGTACCTATACCTTTATCAAAGGCCAACGGTGATGACACCCTATGGGCCGTTGGAAGATGTCTGGCGGGTCGTGTGCGGACATGACGTCGACTACCTGGTCGTGAGCGCGGAGCAACTTCGGTGGTTACCGGCGCTCAGAGAGTACTGGCTAGCCGACGGAGAAAGGATCTTTGCACGCTCGATTCCTCCGCACCTTCATGAAGAGATGACGAGCTCCGGGGGCATGTTCGTGGTCTACCGGATTGACCGGGAGGCCTTATGCGGGTAGGGATCAGCTGCCGCGTTCCTTCAGATCGAGACCACTCGAGCCGACAGCTCCAGAAGCCATTCCACGAATCCGTCGAACCCCGCACCGGTGGCGCAGGACAAGGGGAAAACGGGCGTACGGGGCACAATCTGTGCGAGGTTCTCCACTGCCCGATCAAGACTGAAGGGAAGGTGGGGAAGGAGATCAATCTTGTTGAGTACCACGGCCCGGGCGGTAGTGAATACGCCCGGGTACTTCAGGGGCTTGTCTTCACCCTCAGGCGCACTGAACACGACCACCCGGGCTGTCTCGCCCAAATCGAAGCTGCCCGGGCACACGAGGTTGCCGACATTCTCGATGAAGAGCAGGGGTTTCCCCTCCAGGGGCAACTCCTGCAGCGCGCGATGCACCATGGCCGCGTCCAGGTGGCAGGTACCCTGGGTCACGATTTGCACCACAGGAACGCCGGCCCGTTCGATGCGCTGGGCGTCCAGCGATGTCTCGGGATCGCCTTCCAGCACGGCAAATGCCAGTTCACGGTGGGCGGCAAGCCGCTCCAGAATCGCCGTCTTGCCCGACCCTGGGGACCCTATGAGGTTGACCACCGCGATGCGTTCTCGAGCGAAGGCCGCCCGGTTCTCCGCCGCAGCCCGGTCATTGGCTTTGAGGATCTGCTCTCTGACTTTGATCGTCTTCATCATCTACCTCCACTGATACAAGCTGGAGCTCGTCGCCTCCGCCCGCCCACATCCCCACACCGCCGCACTGGGGGCAGAGCATGGGGAATGTTATGGAACTAAAAGGCCGGCCGCATTCCGAGCAGGTCGCCTCCGCAGGGACCTGCTCGATCACCAGCGTCGGTGAGCACCCGGATTCCTGGAGCGCGGCGATCTCAAAGGCCCTTTGCAGCGCTTCCGGCACAATCCCGGTCATGCAGCCCGCACGGATGCGGACGGCGGTGGGGTTGCACGCGTCATGCTGCAGAAGAACAGCCTTGACCATCCGAGCAATGTTCACCGCAATCGTCATCTCGTGCACCGTGCCAACCTCTCTTCGGGCGGGGCCATCATTCTTTGGGGATATGCTCGATTTCCCCCTGCTCGCTCAGAGCGGCCCGGGAGACATTGTATGGCGAAACCCTGCCTCCTTGGCCCGCGCCGCGGGCACCCGGGGATGGGCACGGGGGGTGCTGCCACACTCGGGTGAGGACTTCGCGTTTCGCTCCATCGGGGTCTCAATGCCCCTGGGTCACGGACTACCGGTCTTTTGCAGCTCATCCATACCCGCCGTGGCCCGGGCCACCGGAATCGATTCCGCGTTGGCCGCCGCGCTGGTCGCTGCGGAGTCGGGCTTCAACCCCCGCGCGGTCAGCGTGACAGGCGCGCGGGGTCTGACGCAACTCACGTCGAGGACAGCCCGCTCCCTGGGGGTCTACAACCGCCACTGGCCGCAGTGGAATCTCTGGGGCGGCCTCACCTATCTCGCCCAGATGCGACGGCTCTTCGGGGACGACGAGTTGGCACTGGCCGCGTACAACGTAGGCCCTGGCGCGGTACAGCGCAAAGGGCGCGCCGTGCTCCAGGAGCCCGCAGTGGCATCCTATGTCGCCACCATCTTCCGTTTGCGCAAGGCATATGCTACGCGGTATCCCACAAGATGCACCCACGGTGGCAATGGGATAGCCGTGGCCTTCGCGGATAGCGCTGGTCAGTCCGCAGGGGTAATGGGTTGGGGGATCGACGTGCAGTCGTTCCTGGAGTTCGGTGCGGGATGGGCAATGTGGCAGGCCAAAGACTCCACAGTGAGTAATCCGCTGATCGGGACGCGCATCTACCTGCTGGATCCTCTGATCGTGGCGGGCACCTATCATCCGGCAGACGGGGCGTGGGAGCTGGGAGTGCTGCTGGCCCTGCAAGGAGAGCGTGTGCTGCTGGGGTGCGAGCGTGACCGGGAGGCAGAGGTCGTCGCGGGGATGAAAGTGGGGCTGCCCTTGAACATCTGGGTTGAGGCCAAGGCCCGCCGGCGCACTGCAGCTGTGGGGGCGACCATAGAGACTCACCATTTCACCGCAGGCTTCTCCCACGTTGCCTCGGTCTCGAAGCACCGCGGCGCCGAGACCCTTCGGCAATCACTGTTTGTGTCGTTCGGCCGCGCTCCGGCTTTGTGAGCCTATTCCTTGACTCCTAAAGGTAGCCGTCCATCTGGCTCTCTTGGCAGAGCCGCACGACCTGTGCGCCCAGGTCACGGACTTCGAGCCGGTGGGCGAAGCATCCCTTGCGGGTACACCCTTCGATGCTTCCATTTCGGGGCAATCTCATGACGAACAGCGGGGCCGAACAGCTGTTGCAGAATTTCTCCACAACCTCCAAAGACACCCCGCAGTTCGGGCAGGAAAAGGAGACGACCGAGCCATCAGGGATCTCCAGCGCGGATCGATGCTCGAAGCTCCCATAGGCTGGGTCCAGATAGACATCTCCCTCGACAGCGCCGTACCGGGCGTGTACGTGAATCGCGGAATGGCCCCCAATGGTGACGTCGGGCGACATCAGAAGACATCCGTTCGAGCACTGCGCGTGGCGGATCACCAACGCCGCGGCGGGAACCGTGACTTCGATCTTGTCCGGATTAGTACGCGGATGATCCAAGCCAGTCATATTCCTGCTCCTCTATTCCATAGACGCGGGCACCCTGGACGTCTCGCGAAACCGACCAGGGTGGAGGAGAGACGAAGCCCTCTGCGATCGTCGTGCGCGCGGGGCCGGCCGGCCGGGTCACCAGCCGGCCCCGCAGGATGGCCGAAACATCGGCCCGAGCCGCGATGCGACGTGTGGATGAGGCATCGGCACGTAACGGGGTAGGTCTCGCATCGAGACTCAGAGGATAAAGGTATGCCTCTGGCAAAGAGTGTCAAGCGATCACTCCATCCCTGGATGTCGCGACTCTCTGCTCGCTGCATGCATGCAGCACTGAACCCGCGCACCGGCTCAGTAAACCGGCGAGGCGGTGATGCGTCCTTCCTGATGTCGGAGGAATTCCACCCGCATCGAAGTTTCGTTTCGAACTCACACCATGGAGGTTGAACCATGAAGTGGCCATTCCCGATACTCGTTTGCCTTCTCATGCTAGTCGGCTGCGACAATGCGACCGAGCCCGACGACACCCTGGCCGACTCAGAGCTGGCTGAGGTAGCCGAGGGTGAGCCTGAGCTCTTCGACTACGAGGCGGATGCGGGCTACCTGGGAGCGTCTATCAGAGAAGTCCCGGGCTTCATCGCCATCTGGAGGGATTTGGTACGGCCGTTTCAAAACACGTGGATAGTGGAGCAACTGGGCGCCGGGCTCTTCCAGGTCACGAGGAATGCGGTGATCACCGGGACGCTGTACGTCGAATGGGAAGACAGCACGATCACGGACAAGGCGTTTTCGTGCAAAGGCACGAAGCGCTCCATCATATCACGGCCTGCCAGAGGTACTCCGGGGGTGCTGGAACAGGTGTCCCCCACGCTAGTGTGGACCGAGGGCGGTGCGATGGCCATCACCCGGGTCGAGATCTCGGCTGCATCGGGAACGACTGTTGTGGATGATCCTTTGGCACTGATGGATTTTCCCGAGGGCCTTTTGCACCTGGATCCCGGGGAAGAGGTCACGGTACGCGTGTGGGGAGCGCCCCAGGACGCGATCGTCGTGCTCAGGGTTCCCCTCACGCTGTCGGACTTCTCAGAATTCGTCATGGACTTCAGCGGCGAGTATCACGAGGGGCAATGGCATGCACCTCAGTACCCGGGTTTGCGCAGGGTGGCCATCGACGTGATGAGCCATGCGACCGTCCATGATCCGGCGGCGCCGTATGACAGTACGGCGTGGCTGTTCCCCTACGTCGTGCGCTGACTCTGCAAGGCGCCGAAACGGCTTGGCCTTGCGAAGGCTAAGCCGTTTCTTGTTTGAACAACGTGAGTTCCGCAGCGCAAAGGAGCAGACGAACGTCCATGTCCGCACACGAGGAACGCATCGGGCGCCTTTTGGGCCTGGCCCGTCGAGCACACGGGCTGACCGTGGGGCTGCGTGCCACGCTCCGGGCACTCCAGCATCGTCGACTGGCCGTGATCATCGTGGCCGACGATGCATCAGCCCGGACGGTGGCTGAGCTGAGAGGGGCCACGGGCGCCACGCCCGTCGTGGTGATGGGCTCCATGGCGCAGCTGGGAGGATGGGTGGGGGCCGCGGCGGTCGCAGTGCTCGGGGTGCGGCGCGGCACCCTTGCCGCCCAGATCCTTCGGCTGGCCTCTCCCGGCGAGGCACCGTGAAGTACGTTGCCCTCTGTTCCTACTTTCTCTGGCCATACGCCACCGGCGGGGAGCGTACAGTCGTGGATATCCTGGCTGGGTTGCAGCGGGCAGGCCACGATGTGCTCCTACGCTACGCCATCCCGCGGGGTCTGCCGGAGCACGCCTTCCAGACGTTCTGTTCTGTTCTGCAACGATTCGAGCTGCCTCTCGATGAATGCTCGCGCCAGCGCGTAAGCTACCTCGCCGGTGAGGTTCCCGTTGAAGCGCTGGCAGTCATGACCTCTCCGCCCGCCTGGATTGGGGACTGGCTGGAGGAAGTCGCGCCAGATGTGGTGATCGTGCAGGCCAAGGATGTTATGCTTCTCCCGTCTCTCGCGGCAATCTGGAGGGGATCTGGGATTGTCCTCCTCCAGGAAACGGACGCTCTCCAGAGACTGGCCACCATGCTTACCCCCGGGGCGCTCTCGCGCATAAGGCACTCCTCGTTGGCCATGGCGGCCAGCTCTCTTTTCCTTCAGGGAGTGGCAGCTGCGGCCGGGTTCGAGTCGAGAGTTCTCTATTCCGCTTTGGTCTTACCGCCCGGTGGGGACGCAGTGTGCGCCGACGCTCCCATCACGGCATTCGGGACTGGTCACGACAAGGGTGTCGATGCGGTACTCACCTTAGCGGCGAGACTGCGCGGATCGAGATTCCGGGTGGTCATCGGGTGGAACGACCTTGTGCCGAAGGAAAGGCCTCCAAACCTTGAGTTCTCACCCTTTCGCCTGAATTCCTCGTGCTACCACCAGAGCAGCAGCCTGGTCCTCGTACCATCCCGATGCCAGGAAGGATTCGGGAGGGTGGCCCATGAAGCCATGGCGGCGGGGCGTGTGCCCGTGGTATCGGACCGTGGAGCGCTTCCTGAAGTGGCAGGATCCGAAGGTGTTGTGCTGCCGGTTCCGGATACCGCGGACGAACTCGCACGATGGGAATCGGCCATACACGGGCTGGCCGATGTGCAAGGACTTCGATCGCGCATGCACGGGTGCCGGCGTCGGGCCGAGCACCTGACCGAGGAGAGCCGGCGGCAGTTCGCAGACCTGTTCGGGGCAGCCTATTCCTGAAGCCGGGCCGAGAAGATCGGTCGCGCTGGATGTGGCGTACGGCAACAACCGGGGGAAACGACGCAAGCGACACAGTTGACGGGTCGTCACCATTTGTTTAGAATGATTCCTAGTTATCAGGCCCCTTTCATGGCGGCCCTTGCGTCTGCGGTCGCCCGAGAATGGCCACACATCGGGAGGAATCGCCATGAGAACCTACGACCCGTCTCTTGTGGTAGCTGCTGTTGCCGCCATCGCCCTCATCAGCCCTACGGCCTTCGCCTTCTCCGCCGGGCCTCCCGACGGCAAGACCGGCGCTCCAGGCGAAGGAACCTGTCATCAGTGCCACGACACCTTCGCCCTGAACAGCGGTGCCGGCTCCTTTCTGATCCAGGCTCCGGCCACATTTCTCGCAGGGCGACCTATCAGATCGTCATCACCATCGACGATCCCGGTCAAACGCGGTGGGGATTCGAGTTCTCGCCCCTCAACCAAGGCACGTGCGCCATCACCAACCCAGATTCGACCCAGGTTTCTCTCAGCGGCGGCAACGCGTATGTGAAACACACCGCTGCGGGAACTAACGCGGGCAGCGCCGGCCCCATGTCATGGAGCTTCGAGTGGACCGCCCCCGCGATGCCTTCGGACACTGTGTTCTTCTACGCTGCGGGCAACGGGGCAAACAACAACAACCGCGCTTCGGGAGACTACATCTATACGACGGTTGCTTGGACGGTTCTGCAAGACACCGAGCCACCCAACGCCATCACGGATCTTTCCGTCTCAATCTCCGGGGCTGATCTGATCCTGACCTGGACAAACCCCGGTGACAATGTGGGGGTGGTTGACTACCTCCTGTTCTCATCGCCGGTGGCTTTCTTCTCTCCGGCCGGTCCGGGTTTCGAGGTAGTTTCCAACCCCCCGCACGCGGTACTGAACGCAGTGGGTGACCCGGCGGTCAACCATTTCTTCAATGTACTGGCCCGCGACGCCGCCCAGAATCTGAGTGCTCCCTCCAACTACGTGGGCGAGCTGGACTTCGGGTTGGGGCGTTGAAGGGCCGTCTCAGACCCATGGCGGATATAGTAGGAGCGGGCTGCATTCCCTGGGGAGATGGCGGCGGGATCCCCCCGACATCCGGAACCGGGGCCGTGGCATCGCCCATGCCCTTTGTCTAGCTTGCCGTCCTGCCATTGGGGATGCTGCTGCGACTCACCCGTCCCTGACTCCGGTCCGAAGGTGCACCCAAGATGAGAGGATCTTGTGCTGCAGAGGCGGCTCGCGACCTCACGGTCTACTTGGGAAGCATCACCACAACCGCATCATCCTCCAGGATCGCACCATAGGCCCGAAGATCCTCCTTGGCGGGGCCCTTCTGTACCTTGCCGGCCAAATCGAATCGAGACCCATGTGCCGGGCAGTTGAGACGGCTGTTCTTGTGATCGTATTTCAGCGTGACCTGTTTGTGGGTGCAGCGTGACTCGAATGCCACCACGGAGGCATCAGAGTCACGCACGAGAAGCAGAGTGTGGCCAGCCGCTGTCACCACGGCCGAACCGCCGATTGTGAGCAGATCCTTGGCGTTGGCCAAAGGGATGGAGACTACGGCATGACTCGCGGCTGTGTCGGGCGGCGCCGAACGAGTCGAATCCGAGGGCTCCTCGGTCTTGGGGTCTTGAGCTTCGGTCTTTGCCGGCCATACGGCCAAACCTGCCAGGCCAGTGGCGAGGTCGCGAAGCACGCGTCGCCGAGTCGTCATGGGGGACCTCCATGGTGAATGCTCAGGAAGTGATCAGCGTTCTCATTACAATGTGGTATTGCTTGCGGGACGAAGCAAGGGTGCTGTCGCGTATGCTCTATCGGTAGTCGTCACCGGCCAATGGATAGTCGAGAGACGGAGGGTTCCCTACAGCCGGTCCATAAGATACTTGTGTTCTTGGAGGAGTTCGCGTATATTGCTGACTCTTCATATGTCAGTTATGCAGGGGTGCACTGAGTCCGGTATCCGTCCCGCCGACAGAACTGCTTCGGGAAACCAAGTCAGCCAAGTCCCAAGGGTGATCGCCGGAGCCATGGCGGACGATGTGTCCGCCGAATCATCGCACCGCGAGGACGGTGCACGGAGGTTTCTACATGGCGAAGAAGCTTTTCGTCGGAGGGCTTAGCTGGAACACCACTGAGGAGAATCTTCGGAAGGCGTTCGAGGAGTTTGGCGAGGTAACCGAGGCGAAGACGATCCTCGATCGCGAGACCGGCCGCTCCCGCGGTTTCGGTTTTGTGACGTTTGCCGACTCTGAAGCGGCAGACGCCGCCGTTGCCAAGATGAACGGCAATCAGCTCGATGGTCGCACGATCCGCGTCAACGAGGCCAATGAGCCCGAGCCGCGCGGCGAGCGTCGAGGTGGGCGCCGGGAGTTCGGTGGTGGCGGAGGTCGCAACCGCTACTAGCTCTTAGCGAAGCGCGCTGCGGGGCGTCGGCTACGGCCGACGCCCCGTGCTTTTTGTGTCCTCCACTGAACCTGGCGCAAAGCCACAATCTGGTAGCTCAAACTCCCCCCGAGAGATCTCAGCCTACCTTACCGCGATCTCTGCCGCCGCCACCGGCTGGATGACCTTGAAGTGCTCCAGCACGGAGGGGTGAATCTCGCCCATCTCACCCATGACGGTTCCGTTCTGGTCTAGGATCTCAGCAGCGCGGCCCTGGATGAAGTAGGGCTTACTGAGGGGTCGCACCATCAACTGCTGCCCGGTCTCCCTGATCAGGGCGTCCATGACCGACCTTATGTCGGCGAACCCGATCCCCGGACCGGCGAGCACCACCCCAGCCCGCGTATGCTGGGCAACGCCAGTTTCGGCCTCCGGATCAACTCGAAGCACCGTTCCCACTTCGAAAAGACGGTGGGGCATCTCCCGCGACGTATTCCGGGCGACTGTATCTATGAGCCCCGGCAGAATCCAGGTGCGGCCCAGGGTCTGCTCCGTGCTGATGGGGTTGGCGATGAGCATGCATTCCTCAGGCACGGGGAGGCCAAATGGCCCATAGTGCGTCTCAGGCGATCCCAGAAGCAGGGTCATTACCTCGACATGGCCCAAACCGGCAAGGGCCCGCCGGTACGCGGCGGCGCGTTCTTCATCCGGATGGGGCTGCCCCACCGTCATGGTGGGCACCAAGGCGGGCGTGATCTTGTCATATCCGAACGCGATGGCGACTTCCTCCATGAGGTCGCGCTGATGCAGGAAGTCCGGGCGATAGCTGGGAATCAGCACGCGCAGGCTCGACGGTCCCGCCCATTCAGTCTGGTGGCCCATGCGCGCCAGGAGACCGGGGGCATCGTCGTCAGACAGATTGATGCCCAGGACTCTTCTGGTAGCCGCCATGTCCAGAATCATCTCCTGTGGCGTCAGATCGGGAGTGAGGCATCGCTTTCCATCTGGACCGATGATTTCCACATGCTCTCCCCTGGATCCGGGCGAGAACTCGAGGATGCTGGTGACCATGACGTTTAGGCATCGGGAGACTGCCTCGACACGAGGCCCGGTCACGTCGATGAACAGGTCTCGTGATGCCGCGGTGACCTTGGACTCTTCGCTATTGATGATCGGCGGCATGGAGAGAACCTGGCCACAGGCATCGATGAGGAGCGGGTAGCGCTGGAAATCAGCCAGTGCATGCCCGAAGGCACGGCCTTTGGGATGCTCCTGCAGGATCTGCCGGGGCGTGAGTTCATTGGGCCATCCCAGGGCCCGAAACGGTGGACCATCAGGGTCAACCGTTCGGTAGGTGATTGGCGGCGTCACTGTCGCCAGATCATACACCCCGACGGAGGCGCGCCTCCGGTCGCGACCCAGGGCCCAATGAAGATTCTCCTGCAGCCGCATCAGCTCCTTCAAGAGATCATCATCAAGCTGCACATCGCGAACCACCGCGCATCCGATGGCTGGCCTGAAGCATCCAGGGCCATCAAGGCCCGGATGTACATCCACTCGGACGCACGGCGATGCCAGGTCATAGGCCGCCAGCCCAGGAGAAATGTCGAGGTAGGCCCGGAGCGCACGGGCCAGACCGCCCACATCGAACATATCGGGGCGGACGGCCAAGAGATCAAGCCGCACAACCTCCACGGGAGGCAGCGGGAGTACGGATCCCGGTGAAGAGAAATCGTTTTGGCAGTCTTCGCAGTAGCCGGGATCAGCCTCGGTGGCAGTGCGTTCAAGGACGAACCCGCACCGGGAGCACTTGAAGCGGCGCACCGTGCCGAAACCCTCGATATCGGATCCCATGCGCTGCAGCGCGCGAACCAGTTCGTCCGCCGGGACGGGGCGGCCCAGGAGGTCGTTCAGACGATGGATCGGTATGCCCACTACCGGCATAGCGGCACCTCCCTGAGCCATGCAAGGTCGGAGAGATAGAGGTCGCGGATAGAATCGAGGCCGTACCGGAACATGGCCAGGCGTTCCAGGCCCAGCCCCCATGCCAGCACCGGCACGGTGCAGCCCAGGGGCACGGTCACCTCTTCACGGAAAATGCCGGCGCCTCCCATCTCTACCCAGTCCTTCTTCTCCTCGTGCCATACGAAAACCTCCACGCTGGGCTCGGTATACGGGAAGAAGCCGGGGCGGAACTCGAACCGCTCGAAGCCCATCTTCCGGTAGAAGGCTTCCAGGGTCCCCAACAACGACGCGAACGAAGCATGCTCATCGATGATGATGCCGTCTACCTGGTAAAAGAGCGGAAGGTGTTTGTAGTCGACTGCCTCTCTCCGGAACACCGTACCAACGAGGAAGACTTTCCGGGGAGGGCGAGGATCGCGGGCCAGGGCCCGGACGGTGCCAGCGGTGGTATGGGTCCGCAGTACGACCCGCCGGGCAGTGGTCTCGTCCCACCGGTAATCCCACCCCGCGGAGCCTGTTTCACCGCCATCCTCGTGGGTGCGCTGCACTCTGCGCACGAGATCCTCGGCGGGTAGGCGGGCCCCTTCCGGACGGCGGACGTAGAAGGTGTCCTGCATCTCGCGGGCAGGGTGATCCTGGGGCTGGAACAGGGCGTCGAAGTCCCAGAAGGCGCTCTCCACCAGGGGAGAGGCGACCTCCGTGAACCCCAACTCAAGAAAGACCCTCCTGGCATCGTCCAGTACTCGCCGGAGAGGATGCTCCTTGCCGGGATACAGGCGGCGGCTGGAGAGGGACACATCGTAGGGGCGGAAGTCAACCCCGCGCCATGACCCGTCGGTCAAGAGCGCGGTGTCCAGTGCGGTGACGGTTTCCCGCACGACCAGGTCTTCATCTCGGAGGGCCTTGCCTCTGTCCGTGAGCGATACCCACCACCGCCGCCGTTCTTTGGTCGCCACGACGCCGCCGCGGTTCTCCAGGCCCGCGAGGGCTTGGGCCAGGTCGATGCCTGCCGCAGCAATTGCCGAGAGTGCCCCGGAACCGCCGGAGGCCAGATGCGCGACCAGTCTTTCGTGCGCCCCGTCCGGCGGTACATGCCCTTCGCACAGGGTGCCCCGCGGGACAAGCTCTCCCCCTTCCCGGGCTGCCAGTCCCCAGTTCTCCAGTGGCTTTAGGGCTCGACCCGCTTCCTTCTGGGGGAGACCCGTCACCCTTTCCAGATCCCGCAGGGGGATTCTTCCATGAGCGGCCAAGGCCTCCATCACCGCACGTTCGGGCAGTTTTCCTCCCGGCAGCGTCTTGCCCTTTGGGCCCAGCACGTACTCGATGACGTTCTCTTCCCGTATCCCAGCGAACCCCCTCTGGGACAATGCCCTCAGCGTACCGGCTATCTGGGGATGGGACTCGCCCAGAAGGGAGGCTACTTCATCGATCTCCACATCGTGGGGCTGGGTACACAACAGCCTGACGATCTTCGCCTCCAGCGCAGTGAAGGTCGCGAGCTCGGACATGGTTCCTCCTGCGGTTCCGAAATGCGGGCCGTTCCCCGGACGGGAAGCACACAAAAGAAGGGATGGGCGTTCCGCCGGTCAACCCGGAGAAGTATGGTTCCACGCAGCCAGCGCCTCTTGGGCGATGGTCATGCTGTCCTCTATCGAGTCGTCCATGTTGTTGTAACAGAACTTGCCGCATCGCCCTGCCAAAGTGAGCCCAGGGAAGGCTGCCAATTCGTCCAGGACGTGTTTCAGTGCGTCTTGATATGGCAGTTCATACAAGGGATAGGCATGGGGAATCAGTGCCCGGTGTACTGCAGTCACATCAGCAGGGCGGCATACGCCCGCGGCGTTGAGATCTCTGAGTACGCGCTCCTCCCACGCGTCCCACGGCACCGTGCGGCGCTCGGGCACCGTCACCTCGGCCACGATGCTGGCGCGGTCACGGGGCACGAGCCCCGGGTCGAAGCTACGGGGGTAGGAGGTGCGGCTCACCAGAATGTCGGGAGAGGAGAAGTAGGTCCACTGATTGCCGTCGTCGCGTACATGCCGCGCCTCGATGGCGAAAAGGGCCAAAGTGAGATGCCTCAAGGGAGCGGGCCGGCCGAGGAGCGCCTGGTAGGCTTCGGTGACGGGGGCGGTCCAGAAGACACGGTCCGCGCCATGCGCCGCGTTCGGGGTTTCCACCAGGAGTGAGCCGTTCGGTTGCAGGGAGAGACTGGCCGGGGTGTTGACGTGGATCTGTCCCCCTTGCCGCCGGATTCGGCGGACTACGGCATCATGGAAGCGATCCATCCCACCCACAGGATACAGGAACCTGGTGACCGTGCGTTTCGGCAACAGTGCTACCCGGGCTACATCCAGGAGCGAACCTTGGTCATAGCGTTTGTCGATGATGGCGCGGTGGATGCTTCCCTGGGCCCAGGCCTCATGAAGGCCCTCGGGATCCACGTGGCAGAATTTGCGCGTGTAGTCGCGAAAGAAGACCTCGTAGAGCGTTTTGCCGTAGCGGCTGAGGATATAGGAGCTGAAGCTCTTGCCATCGAACTGGGGCTTGCGGAACATGTCCATCATACACCGGGCCAGAATCACTGGGGGCAGCTTGAACACCGAGGATGTCTGCAGCGGCCACGGAAAGAGCCTTCCCAGGAAATAGACGCTTGATTTGCGTCCGATGGTTCTATAGGCCTTTCCCAGCACCTCATGAAGATACCCCTCGACCTGGGCCGAATAGGTGTGGAAGCGCTTGGGGCCGATGTCAAATACATAGTCGCCCCAGATCAGTGAGCGGGCCAAGCCTCCGACCTTTTCCTCCCTCTCCAGCACGATGACGTGGACGCCCGAGGCGCTGAGTCTGTCCGCCAGGCAGAGGCCGGCGATGCCTGCGCCGACGATGATGGCCGATGGCGAGGGATGCTTAACGGGTTCGGGCACGGCGCCTCCCTGTGAGCCAGATGGCACTCACCCAATCCCACATCACCCCGGGATCGAGGTCATACAGGCAGTTGTACTCTGTGAAGCACGCCGCATCGCATGAGCGGCAGTCGACGTGGGCACCGGCGAAGCGGAACGCAGGGAGGAATCCCGTCTCCACTGCATTCCTCGAAGGCCGTTCCCCAATGAGCAGGGAGCAAGGATACACCGCGCCATCGGCATCAACATTGCAGTAGAGCCGCCCTGCCCAGCAATGCACTCCTCCCCGTGGTGCGGCTGATTTCGGAACCCCGTAGTCGGGCCAGTGGAGCAGGTAACGAAGATACCGGGTGGAACTGGCGATGGGAGCCCCCTGGCGCTTCAGTACCAGAAGGCGTCTCACCACGTCGCGGTATTCGGCATCGCTGGCGCGCATGGAATCCGTGGATCCGCCCATGGTCTCGTTGTGATGTAGGAATTGAAATGCCGCCATGGCCTTGAAGCGTTGGGCATTCTCGAGGAGGTAGTCCACGGCCGAGAGATTGTGGCGGGTGAATACAGAAAGGGTCCACACGCTGACCACGCCGTGAGTAGCCTCCAGAGCAGCCATGGCATGGTCAAAGGACCCCTCCTGGCGATTGGTGTCATGGAGTTCGCGGGGCCCATCCAGCGAGATGACCAGGTGATCCAGGTTTTTCACCACGTCGAGCTTCTTGGGTACCAATGTGCCATTGGTGTCCATGCTGATCCAGAACCCCAGGTCGCGTGCTGCCCGAACAATGTCGCCGATGTCGGGCCTGACCAGCGGTTCGCCTCCCCAGATGCCCAGGCGAACCGTGCCGGCCGCCTTCATCTCTTCCAGGAGTCCGAGGACTTGTGTCGTAGTCATTTCGGGCTGTTGACGCGCCGGTATCTGGCAGTATCGGCATCGCTGGTCACACCGGTTTGTCACCGCCAGCATGACATTGAGCGGTGTGCCACCTCCCAGGGCGTTGGCTTTGAGCGCGGCCGTGCCCATGGCGAACGCGGTGGACAGCTTCATGGCGGCTCCTTCCGGACAGATGGGACCGGGATCTTCTTGAGGGACTCACGCCGGGTTGGGGAGGAACGATGCACGCGAATCAAGATAGGCCACTGCTCGCGGGATGAAAGACCGCCGCGCATGCTCACACTGCATCGCATCTTGACCGCCGTGGGTATGTACCCTAGCCTGTACCATCTCGACACCCAACCGCCACCCTCGAAAGGGGATTCCCCATGGCTCCTCGACGGCATGTGCCTCTTGCTCCCTCACCACTATGCCTCTCCGTCTTTTTCTGGCTTGTCCTGGCGCCCGCAGGCTCCTCGCGAGCCGACCCTGTGCCCCTGGGTTTTCCCCACGTCGAGGTTGAGCCGGCATCGCTTGGCATCGACGTGGACTCTGGCAGCGTCGGGACCACCACCTTCCTCGTCAAGAACACCGGGACCGGTGTCCTGATCGTCTACACCATAGAGGATGACGCCTCGTGGTTGACCGTGGATCCGGCTTCGTTTCAGGTACCGACCGCCGCGGCGCAGACCGTCACGGTGACCATCGATGCCGCTGCTCTTCCCGCGGGCATCTACAACCAGGTGATCTCCATCTCGTGCAATGACCCTGATCAGCCCGATGTCGCCGTACCCATTCGGGTGCATGTGACAGAGCCCGTGGGTGTGGGACTCTGGGAACCCGACCGGGTGCTAATCCTTTGCGCTCCGGTTCCGAATCCGTTCACTATCAGCACTGAGATCCGGTTCAACCTCACCGACGCGTCGTTGGTCGTTCTCACCGTCCATGACCTGTTGGGGCGCGTGGTGACGACTCTGGCGCATGGGGTCATGCCCCCGGGCAGCCACATGGCACGATGGGGGGGAACCAACGCGTGCGGCGACGATGTTGCCCCGGGGTTCTACCGAATCCGCCTCATGGCGGGCGACGTGGCCCGCAGCGTCACGGTCGTCCTGGTGCATTAACCAGAACGCGAGTCCGCGGGCCGATGAGCGGCCCTTGGTCTAGCCGAGGCACACGGCCTGCGACCAGGAAATGGGGGACCGTGTACGGGTAGGGGGTGTCGAGCTGGCGCGTGAAACGTGTGAGCTTCTCGGCCGGCGAGGCTCTTGATCCGCCAGCCCTGGAGACTATGTTTGCCCGCGTCCGCAGGCGGACGGTCGCCCGAGGAGTGATGCATGGCTCTTGTCCACTGTACTATCCGGATTCAGACCACCGGTGACTGCGATGTACATGATGTGACCGAAGAGGTCGAAGAGCAGGTCAGTGTCTCTCCGGTGAAGTGTGGTGTGGTGACCGTCTCGGTGCCCGGCTCCACCGCGGCCGTCACGACCTGCGAGTTCGAGCCGGGCATGGTGCGGGATCTTAAAGCGATCTTCGAGGAGCTGGTGCCGCGAGCCCGCGACTGGGCGCACAATCGAACCTGGGGCGATGCCAATGGGCATTCACACTTGCGAGCCAGCCTGGTTGGTCCCTCATTGTCATTGCCTATCATTGACGGCCAGGTCAGCAGGGGCAGGTGGCAGCAGATCGTGGTGATTGATTTCGACAACCGGCCCCGAGACAGGACGGTGGACGTGCTCATACTGGGAGAGTAGCCGTGCGACGATACCCGACCCTACGATGGTCTGACGACGCTCCCGAGATTCTTGACCAGACGCTCCTGCCCCACGAGGTGTGTTACCTGCGGTGTGCGGAGCTGGATACCCTGGCGGAGGCAATCCGGATGCTCCGGGTGCGGGGAGCCCCCGCCATCGGCCTGGCAGCTGCTTTGGGTCTTGCGCGGGTTGCGGTGCAAAGCGCGGCCGTTTCAGTGCCTGAGCTGGCGGGCGAGCTGGAGCGGGCTGCTGGGGTCTTGGGTGAAACCAGGCCCACGGCCGTGAATCTCTTCTGGGCCATCCAGAGGATGCGGGCGCTATGGTCGCGAGAGTGGGGCGACCCGCAAGAACTGGGCCGCGCAGCGGTGGCCGAGGCATTGGAGATGATGGAAGAAGATCGCCGTGCCTGCCGAGCCATGGGGATGCACGGTGCGGCGCTGTTACCCGATCCATGCCGCGTGCTGACCCACTGCAATGCCGGGTATCTGGCCACCGCAGACTACGGCACGGCGCTGGCAGTGGTCTATGTCGCCCATGAGCAGGGAAAGAGGGTCAGCGTCTGGGCGGACGAAACACGGCCTCTGCTCCAGGGGGCGCGGCTCACCGCATGGGAGTTGCAGGAAGCGGGCATACCCGTGACGCTGATTTGTGACAACATGGCGGCGTCGGTTATGGCGAAAGGGGAGGTGGACGCAGTGATCACGGGCGCCGATCGAATCGCCGCGAATGGCGACACGGCGAACAAGATCGGCACTCTTGGGGTTGCTGTGCTGGCACGGCACTTCGACATACCGTTCTACGTTGTGGCGCCGCGGTCCACCATCGATCTTGCCACGGCATCCGGCCGCGATATCCCCATCGAAGAGCGGGCGTCGCACGAGGTAAGCCATGTCCGGGGTGTACAGGTTGCCCCGGCAGGGATCAGAGTGTTTAACCCGGCCTTTGACGTGACGCCGGCTGAGCTGGTGGCTGCTATCATCACCGAGGAGGGGGTGCACCGGCCACCCTACGGAGACTCACTGGTTCGAAGGCACTAGGCATCGCGAGAGTGGCGGAACTTGGTAGACGCGCTGGACTTAGGATCCAGTCCCTCACGGGGTAGGGGTTCGAGTCCCCTCTCTCGCACCAGTTGGCTCGCTTCGGGAGTAGTTCTAAGGGTTCAGGGTTCGGGTCGGCCTCAGAGGGCGCGGGACGCACTCCGATTTTTCGGGGTTGAGAGTACGGCCGGCGGTTGGCTATCGGCTGTCAGCTATCGGCTGTCAGCTATCGGCCCTCAGCTATCAGGCCCGCCCAGCGCTACGAGAAACCGTTGCCGTGGTAGGGGCGATCGTCCCTGGTCGCCCGCGAAGGAGGGTGCTCTCGGGGTAACCGTCGATGACCCGCCGATTCGACCACGACACCGATTGCGACGGGATGCCGGGGACGCCAAACCTCACACACGTCACCGGTTCTCAGGTGAGGGGCCTGAAGGTCTCCCTGACGAGAGAATGCCGGCGTCGACACGTCGCCCGCAGTTGGTCTAGAGGGCTGTAGCGCAGCCGACTTCCATACCGCTCCATATCCATGTCATCCATGAAGATCTTTCGCCGGTCCATCCCGCGGAAGATCAGAGGATGCAGCGCTCCCGGCGCGTCGATTCGTGATTGCCGTGGCATGCTGACAAGCGTATGCCTCGCTCTCTCGATTCGCAGTTGGCATTTTACCAACGTGCATAGACTGCGTTACGCCGCGTGGCGCCTGGGTTGCCGCTTCACTGCTCAGTGATCATTCCCTTACTCGATAGTGCATGAATGCAATGCCTGCGTCCGTTCTAGGCCCGGTCAGCTCTCTGCTATCGGGTGGAGATTATCCTACCCAGGCGAACCGCCCCATCAGTCTTAAGCCAGCAGACATACGCGCCCGACGGAACCACGCGTCCCCGCGCATCTCTTCCGTCCCAGCGAGTGGTATGATGCCCTGCCGATGAGATCGTGGCGTTCTCAAGAACTCGCACTGTGCGCCCCTGCAGATCGAGGATCTGAAGACACACACGGGTCTCGTTCGAAAGGAAGTAGCTGAGGCTGGTGGACTCGCCAAACGGATTGGGATAGCACTGGTAGAGCACATAGCTGGGTTCAGGCAACCCGGGCGGTGTCTCCTCCCCCGCGCTCACCGGCGATACCCACGCAAGCGCATTCTCCAACAGCTTCCCACCGTTGGCCGGATCGTCACCCCAGAAAGCGTAGTACCAGGCTTGTAGATGATTGAAGTACACGATCAAGCCTGATCCGAGCGAGTACGTGGCCGCAAAGGGCGTCTGATCGTCCCACTGCAAGAGCACATGCGCACCCGGTTTGAAGACGGGGCTCGTGGAATACCCCGCGAACGCGCACGCTGGGGAAACCCCCGTGCACACAGGATGGTCGAGATCAACAACCGTCGCGTTGGTTCTCCAATCCCACCCGGAGCAGCTCTCCACAGGATTCGACTCGGCGGTCAGGTTGAAGTCGCCTGCTTCCACGATCCCTTCAAGGATCAGAAGGCCGTTGCCGGCGTTCACGAAGTCGTCGACCACAGCATCAGGGATGTTCTCATCATCCGAGCCCCCACCCATGAGTACGAGGATGTCGTATCCCGCGAGAGTCGCCGGAAGGGAATCGGAACGTGTCACGGCATACCCAAGGCTCTCGACGAACTCCTCCATGGCATCAAGTGATGATCCCGGCGATAGCCCTATCCAGCCAGAAAACAGGACGCTCTGAGCCCCGGCACCCTCAGAGAAGACAAACCCCATGAGCACAAAGAGAATGAGTACACTCCACACGATTCTTCTCATCACCATCCCTCCTCCGGTTCTGGCATAGGCGATTGGCCCCGATCGAAGCCGAGACGACCCATGCCGAGCTGAAATTCGCCCTGACCTCACCGACATCGTGCAGTTATGCGACTAGACCTCCTTCCTCGGTCGCCGTTGGCTTCGGCACGTCCTTGACCGCAGCTCACAACGAGTGCGGCAGTACCCTGGCCGAATGCTCGATCTGCATTCGCCCGTTCTTCACACCGCCGAGTAGCTGATCCGCACAACTCCTCTTGCTCTTCTTTGGCCGCTCTCTGTACTACCGAATGCCCGTCAAAGGAGAGGTTGTGTCCCAGATTGTGTGGCAAATGTGATTTCACTGGCGTGAACGAGGAGAAGAGTGTGGGTATGCACGCGAATGCGCAAGAGGCGGGGAGAGAGCCGGTGACAGTGGTGATGGACGCAGGGATCGCGACGGAGGAGAACCTGAGGAAGCTGCGGGGGAAGTATC
>JAFGKV010000051.1 GCA_016928395.1 Candidatus Fermentibacterota bacterium
CCAGCCTTCCCGCAGTCCCGAGGTGGGAACTCCCGCCCAGTCAGGAGCGCAGACGCCGCCCGGCTTCGTTTTCGCTGCGGCCGGCATCAGCGGGTTCGCCTTCTTCCTCATGGAATTGGTGTGGTACCGGATGCTGAGCCCGATCCTGGGCGGATCGACCTATACTTTCGGGCTCATCCTCGCTCTGGCCCTGGCCGGCATCGGTCTGGGAGGATTTCTCTACGCGCTGCGCGACCAGCGCAGCGCACCGTCGCCGATGGATTTGGCTGTCACTTTCGCCCTCGAAGCCTTGTTCATCGCACTTCCCTTGGCTCTGGGAGACCGGTTGGCGGTGATGGCCGGCCTCGTGGCGCCATTGGGCAATATAGGGCTGCTGGGATCGGTAGCCGGATGGACCATCGTGGCCTCGATGGTCTTGCTTCCCGCGGCGGTCGTCTCTGGGTTTCAGTTTCCCCTGCTCATCGCACTCCTGGGCAGAGGGGAGGATGAGATCGGCAGGCATGCCGGGTTTGCGTATGCCTGGAATACCTTTGGCGCCATCATCGGCTCCCTGGCCGGGGGATTCCTCCTTGTTCCCATACTGAGTGCGCCCGGGGCATGGCGTCTCGTGGTGATCTGCCTCGCACTCCTGAGCGTGGCTTCTCTCGTTGTGGGGCGCCGGGGACGAGACGGGTCGCCGAGCTGGGCATCCGCCATCGTGGTGGCTTGCGCGCTGGCATGTCTGGTGGCGCCGGGTCCAACCGCGCCATGGAGGCACGGCGGCATTGGCGCGGGACGGGTTGACCTCTCTGCGCGCGACCGTCACATGATCCGCGATTGGGCTTCGGCGCAACGGAGGGCGCTCGTGTGGGAGAGGGAGGGGCGTGAGAGCAGCATTGGTGTATTCCGAACCAGCGGCCTTTCCCTGATGATCAATGGCAAGTCAGACGGGAACGCCATCGCGGATGCCTCCACCCAGATCATGCTGGGCCTAGTCGGCGCGACGATGCACCATGAGCCGCGTACGGCCTTGGTCATCGGGCTGGGTACCGGTGAGACCGCGGGATGGTTGGCGGATATTGCGGGTATGGAGAGAGTCGACGTGGTCGAGTTCGAACCGGCGGTGCTGGACATGGCCCGCATGTGCGGCCCGGCCAACCGGGAGGCACTGAACAATCCGAGAGTCCGCCTGTACATCGGCGACGGGCGGGAGATGGTGCTCGTTGCCAAGGAGCGCTACGACCTCATAGTCTCGGAGCCGTCCAATCCTTTCAGGGCCGGCATTGCCAGCCTCTACACCCAGGAGTTCTATCGGGCAGTGGCACAGCGGCTGGGGACCGGCGGAATCTTCACCCAGTGGGTGCAGGCCTATGAGGTGGACACTGAGACCATACTGTCCATCTACGCGACTCTGGGAGAGGTGTTTCCCTGGGTCGAGACGTGGCAGACCAATCCGATTGACATGTTGCTGGTATGCTCGCTGGATTCGTTGCGCATGGATCGACAGGCGATGGCTCGGCGCCTGGAGGAGGAACCGCTTCGCAGCGGGGTATTGATGGCATGGGGTGCTTCCGACGTGGAGGGGCTTTTGGCGCGACGGATTGCCGGGCCAGAGCTGGGGCGGCGGTCGGCAGATATCGGGAGGGCGTTCGGCCTCACCACCGATGATCGCACGCTCGTGGAGTATGGGTTTGCCCGGGCAGTGGGCAAAGCGAGGGCATTCAGGCTTGCCGACCTGCGGCAGGTTGGCGAGGGCGCGGTTGAAGAGCCGGAGTCGCCCGGGGCCGTAGCTATTCGTCGGAATCGGCAGGCGATGTATGCCCTTCAAGGCATTCCGGTTCCTCTCTCGGAGATCCAGGGTGAAGACGAGCATGCCCGGGCTCAGGGATACAGCCACTTCTTGGCGGGGGAGTATGGGCCGTGCCTGGCAGCGTGGAGGAGACAAGACGCGCCGGCAACCTATCCCCTGGAACTGGCCATGGTTGGGGAAGCGACCGCCGATGAGGGAGATGACGAAGCCTTGGCTCTGGCCCAGAGACTGGCGCCTCTGTGGCCTGCCGAGGCCGCAGTGATCCGTGCCCGGCTCTGGGTTCGAACGGGGGAGAGTGAGATGGCCCTTGGCTCATTGGAAGAGGCCTTCGCTCACATGAGGCTCGAACCTCTTCCATGTTCCCGCGTCATGGAGCGGGGCCTCAGGCTAGCGGTCGAGATCGCCAGTTCTCGTCCTGATCTCGCGTCGCGGTGTCGGGCGGGAGTGGCGGTACCGTTCAGTGTCGACGCACTTCATGACGCGCGATTGCGCGCCCTCCTGGATGTGTCTCGTGTCATCGGGCCGAAGGAGGCGGCCGACGTGATCCACCAGTATGAGCCGCACATACCGTGGGATCGTGAGTTCCTGGCTCTTCGGGCGACATGCTACCGTGAGGCCGACGATCCGCTGGCCGGCGTGGCCATGGCGGACTGGGAAGACTATGTTGCCGATGCCCCGTTGGCCGTGAATGAAGACCTGTTTGCTCGCGCTGCCCCGTAGAAGCGGTACTGGCTCAATGCGCCTTGAGCGGCAGGGTTAGCTCCAGCGACGTGGCGTCTCGTGGTATGCGGCCAAGCCTGATGAGGGCCGGCCCCGCAATCTCGAAATCGGTGCCGCCGAGCCACCATGTGTAGACATAGTCAAGGGTCTCGGCCAGCGTATCCAGCCCGCCCTGATGCTCTATCACGCGGCATCGAGCGGGAGGCAATGCTCTGACTGAAAG
>JAFGKV010000325.1 GCA_016928395.1 Candidatus Fermentibacterota bacterium
ACGCTGCGCGGTGCGGGATGGTGGCGAGTGTTCTTCATTTCGACATACTCCAGGTAGAGCAATGAGTGGCCGGTGGACCCTTCACGATCGGGCCCCGATTACATCAAGAATCGCCGCCATCCAGGAGGCGGGATGGTCAGCGCGGACAACTTCCTGGCACTACCTCCCTTCCCGTTTGAGCCCCGACGCTACCGCTCAACAGACCGCCTATCTTCATGAGACGCCGGAAGCCGAAGACACGCATGGCAAGAAGCTGTGACCGCAGTGATGCGGGCGCCAGGGACCTGCAATGCTCCATAACGTTACAGACATCGATACCGCGATCGTCCCGCCATGTCAAGAGCTCCTTGTCGCTGAAGGTTCTACTGCAGGCCAGCCACGGTGCGCAATTCGCCTTCCGGCGGAAGCGGCATTCCTCAGGTGTGCGAGCTTTCGTTGGGTACGCGTCTCACCCCTGCCGCACGGTTCTTGATCGAAGATGTGGAAACGCGGTCTGGGCGACCTGGAACCTGCGTGAGGACAGGAAAGAGCACCCCAGGTGCATCCCGCGGTGCTCGCTGCCGAATCAGAAAACCGGCAGGAGGGCACCAAAGCCGGGGACTAACACGGGTGCTCCCCCTGTCACCTCTTCCCTGCGTAGCCCCTCGACCAGCCCTGGAAGGGGTGACCAAAGAATGGCGCTGACGATGCTGAAGGCCGCCCTGATGCTTCCTAATGGATGGCCGGGTCCTCGGCGGCCTTGGCCAGCGGGAGCAAGACGTTGAACGACGTGCCCTTCCCTTCTTCGCTGACCACGGTGATTTGTCCTCCATGCATCTCGACGATGCGTTTAGAGATGGCCATGCCCATGCCGCTGCCTTCGGGCACCAGTTGGCGGGCGTTGGAGGCACGGAAGAACTCATCGAACACGTTGGGAAGCTTGTCGTTCGGTATGCCGATGCCCGTGTCACGAACGGAAAGGGCCAGCCGGTCACCCTCGATTACGCCGGTGACCCAGACATGGCCGCCTTGGGGTGTGTAGCGGATGGCATTACTCACCAGATTGGTGATAAGCTGTCGTAGGTCTTCCCGGTTGCCGTCTACCGTGGCCGGTGCAGTCGAAATCTGAAAGGACACCCCTCGCTCCTCCGCGTGTGGAATGAAAAGCCGCGCGACGCTATCCGCGAGCTCATGCATGGCCACGGGCTCTCGCCGCTGCGGCTTCTGCATGACTTCCAGATGGGCGAAGGTCAGAAGGTCTGCGACAAGGCCGAGGAGCCCTTCGGCACGCCGGTCAACCCGGGCAAGGGTATCTTTCTGTTGGGAATTCAACGTTCCCATGAGACCCTGGAGCATGACCTGGAGCAGGCTCCGCATGGCACCCAGTGGAGCGCGCAGTTCATGGCTTACCTTTCTTACATAGAAGGCCCGGGCCTCCTGCAGATCCCTGAGTTCGCGATAGGTTGCCTGGAGTTCCCTCTCCCTTCGCCGAAGCGTGCTGGCTATTGAGCCCCCCACGAAATCCACCAGATACAACGTCACCGTCATCATGAAGGATGTCTGGAAGACGTAGAGCTTGCTCTTGTAGAGACAGGGCACCCCGACCGTGGGCAGATGGACATGTTCAAGGATACCGAAGTATTGGCCCCAATACACCAAATTGACCAACACTGCCGCCAAAGTCGTGAGAAGGAACACCTTCCAGCGCTTCAATAACGGAAGCGAGTAGACGATGGGAATAATAATGAACACCATGAAGGGGTTCTCAATGCCCCCGGTGAAATGAACCAGAGCGGCAACTGCGACTATGTCACAGGTGATCTGGGAGATGGCGATGGCTCGGATATTCCGTGCGGTCATGATTTCGCGGGCACGAAGGTTGGCGACAAAGATCGCGAAGACCGCATTGTAGAACGGTACCGTCAATGCTACGAATGCGGTCTGCGGCAATGGGAAACGAACCCCGAAGCAGTACCAGGCCACCACGAGCGCGAAGAGCGTTGCGATGCTCGCAAGCCAGCGGAAGTGCACTGACCATGTGAGCCGATAGTACAGCTCCTCTTCGATCAGCGTAAGGTTTCGGCCGGGCGTCATGCGAGGCTTTCGGCTGCCGGCGGGGAGGGGCGGGGTCCGCCGGGGAGGCGCCCGTTCCACCCTACAGTGTATAACACAGCAAGCCCGAGGAAGACGCCCCGAGGGAGGCGCATTCTCCGGATTGTCGCGGGGCACACGTTGGCTTCCATTTTCAGTTCGATCTGATCCATGAGTACTCTCATTGGGAAGCGGTGACTCGTAGTGCCGCAGTCATCCGTCGACGCCTGTTGTGGCACTCTCACGTCATCGGCAGAGAGCGTGAGTCCGGCCACCGACAGCATGGGTATCTTGGGTCTCACGCGGGCCACAGCAAGAGAGCTCAGAGCGTGTTACCCAAGCAGGAAAACGACAAGATCTGTGGTTTCCCGGAGTCGGTCAAGCCGGAATAGGGGGCGACCACATCAGCGATGGTTCCGTGACCATTTCTTTTGCGCGTCTGGCCGAGGTACTCGGATTCACCCATACGATCGCATTCGACCGCCGCCGCATCCCCGGCAGCCGTGGTGCTCTATATCCCGGATATTTCACCAGGGAGAGCTGAGACGGGGCTGAAGCCATTGGGGAGAAAGGGATTAGGGGCAGTCGAGCGGTAGGGCA
>JAFGKV010000326.1 GCA_016928395.1 Candidatus Fermentibacterota bacterium
ACCAATCAATCCCTCGTGTGTCATGTGTTCGTCTCATTGGTGATACCGACAGGGAAGGGAGAATGTTCAAGAGCTTCAACCTACTATGGGTTCGACTCGCTTCGTTCGCAGTTTCCAGGGTTCAGGGTTCAGGGTTCAGTGCGGCCTCTGAGGGTGCGGGGCGCACTCAGATTTTTCAAGTGAGAGAGGACGCGGCGCAGCGGGAGGGCACAGTGTCCCTCCCCTACAGAGCTCTTCGAGGAACACTTGCCTCGTGGGGGCGACCGCCCCTGGTCGCCCGCCGGGGGGAATCGGGGTCGGCATCGCTATCGCAGTCGTAGTCGACGACCCGGGCATGCGAGCACGAGTGGGAGCCTTCACCTGCACACGTACGCACGGTCGGCGCCGTAGTAACCGCATTCCCGCGCCCGGGTCCAACCCGAGAGGCTATCGGCACAGCAGCAGAAGCCATCCGATGAGCCCGACTATGACCGCCACATGCAGGGCCACCATGACGCGCCACCACGTGAGCGGCCGGCCTTCAGCCTCGCACGTACTCCTGTAGTCGGCCAGTTCCGCATAGTGACGGATGTTGATCAGACCCGTCAAGCGCCCGCGTCCGTGTCGTCTGAGAGTTGGCACGACGATGCACATGTGAATCACCACGCCCAGAAGAAGCAGCGCGAACAGCCCAACCCAGAAGACGACTATATCGATGACCATACTGCTACCTTCTCGTCAGTGTCCTCAGTGAGGAGTGGACGCAGAAATCCCCGGCGGACTTCTGATCTCCCGCCCCCAGATCCACCATGTCTCTTTGCCGAAGGCGCACTGGTTGCCATTGCTGTTCCTTTCAGGAGTCTCGTGACAGCCTGATCGTTGAATCATTCACCGGCGTCTTGCGCCGTTGGCAGGGTCTGCCTTGTGTGCCAAGATTCGTGGCGAACCGTGGGTGGGCAAGCACGGCGTCAACGCGCCGACCGTGCATCTGGTAACGGTGCAGCGCACTGCCCAAGAGCCGAAAGCCGCGTATTCTGCGGGTCGGGACCACGGTTTGTCGGGCCAGGCCCCCGCAGGCCCGAGCCTGCGACTGTCTCAAGATCCCCTCCTGCAGGGCACGGACTTGACACGAGATGAGAATGGCTCTTAGTAAATGGCAGACCTGGAGGAACGCGGGCCCGCTCGCTGGCCGCGCCCCCTCCCGAGGCGCCTGTGTGACAGGGAGTGTCCTCCGCCGGTGCAACCGTATCTTCAAAGGGGAGAACCATGAGCGTGTGGCGATGTGCTGGTATCGGGCTGCTCTCGTCCGTCTCGATTGTGGGTGCACAGCCTTATGGGGAAGCCCAGAAGGGAACCAGACCCTACCGTGACTTTGAACGACCGGAGGCATGTCGGCAGTGCCATGTCGATGCGTACTCCCAGTGGAAGGGGAGCATGATGGGCAATGCCTTCACCCATCACTGGGATGAGATCGAGTACTTCGGCCTCGCCGTTGAGCATGCCAAGCGAGACCCGAAGTTCAAAGATGTCGTGGATGGATGCAATGGCTGCCATGCGCCTTTGGCCTTCCTCGCCGGTGATCTCCCTCCCCAGCCCCCCAGCGAGAACACCCGGGCGAACGAGTCGGTATCCTGTGATCTCTGCCACACTATCTCAGGGTACGATGAGACCGCGCTCTTCAACTTCAGCTATCATTCCGATCCCGGGCGGTTGAAGTATGGCAACCGTGGCGGAGACTCGTCTCCGCATCACGACCTGATGCGTACCGATCATCTGTCAGTAGCCAGATTCTGCGCCAACTGCCATAATGAGAAGAGCCCGTGGGATGTGTATGTGAAATCGACATACAATGAATGGCTGGCAGGCCCCTATAGCGCAGAAGGCGTGCAGTGCCAGCAGTGTCACATGCCCCGGGCGCCTGGCGTCCGCGCTCTCACCGACACCAAGCGCTACGACGACGTTCGACAGCACACCTTCCAGGGCGCCCATGCACCCAGCAAGACCGCCGGAGCCATTGACGTGATCGTTCATGCCGATGCCGAGGAGTATGAGATCGGCGATTTGGCGGTGTTCACCGTGGTCTTGTTCAATCAGAAGGCCGGCCACAAGATCCCCACGGGTTCGGTGGAGGATCGCCTGCTGCATCTGCACGTAGAGGCGATCGATGCCTCGGGCAGGGTCTACCATCTCCCAGTGGATCGCAAGGGATTCGAGGGAGAGGAATACACCATCGGATCCGAGGCCAAGGCCTATCAGGATTTCGCGGACATGATCCATGTGCCCGACGGGTTTGACGGCCTTCCGCGAGATGGAGTTCCCGCGGGTGATCGCATCTTCAGGATGCCCTACTTCACCGAGAAGGGCATCATGACCATCTGCCAGTGGAATACGGCCAGCCTGGGCGTTGACTACCGGATCGGTCCACGGGAGACGAAGTTGGAGACATTCACCTGGATCGTGCCCGATGAGGTCGAACCGGGGCCCGTGCGCGTGCGGGCGCACTTACACTACCAGCTCTTGGTGAAGCCTGTGGCAGACTTCCTGGGCGTGCCGGAGGAAGAGTCGGCCTTGCGCCTCATCGGTGAGGCGTCCACCACGGTCTCCATCTTCGACTAGGAGAGCTTGCCATGAACCCTCGTATCTGGCCACTCGCAGTTCTCACCGCCATCACAGTGGCGGCGCCCTCCAATGCCATGCCGGGATTCGCCAGGAAGTACCGCATGAGCTGCACCACGTGCCATGCGCCGTTTCCCCGGCTGAAAGACTATGGCGACGAGTTCGCGGGCAATGGCTTCAGGCTGCCGGAAGGTGAGCCCGCACGGGCCACCGTTGACACCGGCGATCCCATTCTTGAACTCGCCCGTGACGTATCGCTGGGCTTTCGCATGGATTCTTACATTACCTACGAAGACGACGGGGATCCAAGCGAGAACGACCTGAAGACCCCCTACAATCTGAAGATCATCTCGGGAGGACCCATCGCGAGGAGTCTCTCCTACTACTTTTATTTCTTTCTCTCCGAACGCGGCGAGATCGCGGGCATCGAAGATGCCTTCGTGTTCCTGAGCAATCTGTTCAACTCGGGCGTGAACCTCACCATCGGGCAGTTCGCCGTGTCAGATCCTCTGCTCAAGGGAGAACTCCGGCTCACCTACGAAGGCTATGAGGTCTTCAAGCGCGCTCCGCCCAACTCCTCTTCCAATCTGAAGTACGACAGGGGCGTCGTCCTGGACTATGGAACTCCCTTTGGCATGGATCTCGTGCTGCAGGTCGTCAACGGCAACGGAATTGGCGAAGGATCGGGAGCGTCAAAGAACCTGGATTCAGACAATGGCAAGAATGTGATGTTCAGGGCCGCTCAGGCCTTGGGGCCGGCCTCTGTCGGCGGGTTCGTATATCATGGCACGGAGCGCCGCGACGGGTATGACAACACGGTGCACTATCTCGGAGGAGATCTCTCCGTGGCCCGCGGCCCCGCGCAGATGACGGCCCTCTACCTCCGGCGTACCGATGCCAATGGGTACTTCCTTGCGAACGAACAGGAGGTGGTCTCCGACGGTCTCATCGTGGAGGCCACCGTGGTGCCCTCGGACAAGGGACGATGGGCCTTCGCCGCGCTCTACAACTGGTTCGACTCGGACTATGCGCTCGAATGGGAGGACCTTGGTCCACGCGATGGGATCGTTGGCCTTGACTACGAGACCCTGGCGATCAATGCCAGCTACCTTCTCGCCCGCAATGCCCGGTGCATGGCAGAGTATACTCGGATACTCAAGGATGAAAGCCGGGCCATGGGCTTCAAGAACAAGAACCGCTTTTTGGCAGGGATCTCGGTCGGGTTCTAGCGGCCATAGGCCTTTCGCCTCTCTCGCCGAAGCCCGACGGCCGTCTAGACCATGGATCCGTGCCCGGGCGCCGGGTGTTCCACGAATGCCCACCATGGACGGCCACAAAGGAGGCTCCATGCGTTCACATCCGAGGCTCATGCGCTTTGTCCGTTCGGCGGGCGCGGCATTGGCGGTTGTCGTGCTCGTCGTCTGTTCCTGCAATGTACGGGACCTGTTCCAGAACGATGACGAGATTTCCCTCTACGCCACGGTCCGCAACTTTGCAGGCCTGGACGGATGCGGGTGGGTCCTCCAGGCTGATGAGCAAATGACCTATGAACCCACGAATCTCGACCCACTGGTCCATCAAGAAGGCTTGAGGGTGTGGGTCAAGCTCCGCCATCGCCGTGATCTCTACAGCTTCTGCATGGTCGGCCCCATGGTGGACGTGATCGCCATCCGTCCGATCCGCTGAGGAAGTCAGGAAGTGAAGAGGTGAAGATGGTAGGCAGTCAGCGCCCCTCCTGACCCCCGAACCCTGAACCCTGTGCACTGCGCGCGAAGCGAGCCGTCCATCCATCCATTCTTCCCCATCATTCCGCGTTCTCACCCCCTCGCCCCATCCTACTCCCCCTGCCCGCATACCAAGAACGCCTCTTGCCCGGTGGCGGTGGCGCCGACTACATCGTCGATGCATCGGAGATGGAACTGGTAGGCGCCCCCAGGCACGGGCGGGAGCTGGACTTCCACGGTGGAGAAGAGGGAAGTGCCCGGCCCCTGAATCTCAGTTTCCACGGAGACTTCGGTCCCGCGACGCCCGCCAAAGACCTTCCGCCACCAGGACCGTTCGTCTGTTCGCCTGACCGCATAGGTAATGCTGCCCTGATGAATATTCCAGCGCGCCGGCGTCATACCGTGCACCTCGAAGTACATGGCCAGAGTACCCAGCGAGCCATACGCGGGGAGTGCCGCGGGAATGAGATCGGTCGTCTCCAAGGGGATCCCGCCGGCAACCGGGTTCTCGCCCACCCAACAGGGGATCGGCCCCGAAAGGAGAAGCCGCGATGACGACGGAGGGCTGACCAGGAGCGTCGTGTCCACCCGGGCCCAGGTGCCGGTCGACCGATCCTCGACTTCCAGCGAGAACTCCCACTCGCCCGCGGTGAGCGTCTCCACAAACGCGGCGCTGAACCCAGGCGATTCCGTGCATCCGCGGATCCGGTCGGTTTCGAAACGCTCGGAGGCACGCCGGGACTCGCCGGACTCCAGGCAGCGCCACCTCGTCGCAACAGAGAATCGGGCGTAGGGCGGTGTGTGACCATCCCACTGGAACTCGACGCCCCTGGTGGGGATGTCCACCGCCGCCACGGCCAGACCTCCATCTCCCCGGGGCAGCACCCATGATCGGGCTGCCATGGCCAGGGGCAGCTCTCCATCATGCGGATCATAGCGCTCCTTGAGCCGCTTGATCAACCGAACTCCCTCGACAAAGCTCAGAGAATCACGTCTTCCCGCACCCGCCAGGTGGAACCGCCCCAAGAGGCTTCTGTCATCCAGGGCTATGGTGAACTCAGGGTAGTGGTAGCGCAGCTCCTCGTACCGGAGGGAACCGTCATCGGTAATCTCGGGCCGTATCCGAGTTTGCTCCACGGGTTCACCGAAACGAATCAAGAGGACTCCCGGCTCGGTGCGATGCCCGTCCCAGGCCCCGGGCCGTGAACGACATCGAACAGAGGCGATAGTGATCCGGGCATAGTGTTCCAGCAGCCGTTCGTTCTCCTGCGTGAGGAGCCGCGGATCACGGTGATCCCACGCCGAGTCCTCGGCCGGGGTCGGCTGGTCGAGGCGACGCAGATCCAGGCCGCGACGGGAGAAGAAGAAATCGGGATCGTTGTACAGGGCTCGCGCCGAATCGGGAGCAGACTCCAGGAACACGGCGAACTCCCGGGCGGCCTCCTCCGGATCGCCCTCGCGCCACAAAGCCGCACCCAAGAGCGCATGGGCGTTGGGCTCTCCGCCGAACAGCGCGGCGGAGGTCGCATGACGGATAGCCGTATCCCAACGGCCCAGGGCCACGGCCAGTTCCGCCAGGCGCATCTCGGCCGTGCCGTGACTCCCGGGAGTCTGACGAAGCCTGGTCAGGTAGTCAAACGCCGCCTCCAGGTCTTCGTCGCCATACGTGGCCAGGGAGATGGGGCCGCTCACCATGTGCACATACCGCAGCCCCTCGGCGACGTGGTGATCGGCCAGGCTGAGGAGCGCCTCGGGATCGTTCTCGCGGAGCTTGAGCAGCCTACGCCACTGGCGGGCGGCATCATACCACAGACCACACCGCTGCAACACCCTCGCATAGGCCCGCCGGCACGACTCACAGGAGGGAAAGCGATCCGCAAGCTCGGCCGCATGCTTCCTCGCCAGATAGCGCTGCCGTGGCGTCACAGCCTCCTCGATCTCTCCCAGGAGCCGGCGTGCCTGTGCCTCCGCATCCGAGCGTGGCGCCGATGCGACAGCATAAGTCGGCGCCGTGGCCCAGAGGCAGACTGCGGCCATCAGAGCCCGAAGCGCGAAACTGGGGTTCAAAACCAATCCAGAAAGAACGGTGGCTCGGCAGGTAGTCCTGGGGAGAGTGTCTCCAGTGCCGCGCCCCGCTCCCCTACCACAGCGCCGGATCGTCGCGCGGTTGTACTCGAGAGGCTGCCCCACACCAGTGATGAGAGATCGGCGATGTCCAGCTCCGCCTGAGGCATGCCCGCGCCGGGGGATGCCCCAATGCCCCGCTCCCTGACCGCAAGCCAAAAAGGACCCGCATTCCACTGGCACAGGGCGTCACGGATCGCCAGCGATACCCCTTCGGCCGATGGCGCGTGGGGTTGGGTAGCCAGCAGCCCCAGATCCACGAGCCGCACCATGGGGCCTCGAATCGTCGACTTCTCCACCCCCTCTCCCTCCAGATTGGTCAAGGGATCGTCCACCGCGACCTTGAGCTCGATCTTGCCGACCTGGCCGGCATGGTTCGCCAGGAAGGCCAGCAGGGCATCCCTGGCACACGCTGTGGTCCATGCCCAGTCATGGACGGTGCATGTGCCGCCCATCCGGGAGTCCAACGGCGACCGTGCGAGGTCGAAGATCACATACCCCGCGCCGTCCCCCCCCCAGATGGCGCATCTGCGGGGGCGAAGCGGCCGGTCAAGCAGCCGCCGCCAGTCCCGCTCGATACGGGCCAGCGCCCCCGGGCCCTGCGCCGCCCAGGCGCGTTGAATCTCATCGAGAGTTTTCCAGGAGTCGACGCCCGCCATTCGGCAGCTCCCCGAAGTCACAGGGCGCCGGAGAAACCCCGGCTGCCGCAGCGTGATTTTGACCATGGGAGTTCCCTGACCCCATCCCAGGCGGCGGTAGAAGCTGAAATCGAACGGATGCAGAATCGCCCACATAACCTGCTGCGTCCTCAGATGGTCCAACGCATACTGCATGAGTTCGCGGGCAAGGCCCCGGCCCCGGGCGCACGGCGCGGTGGCGACGCCCCCTATGGCGCCCACCGCGGCCGGTGACGGCCCGGTGAGTCTCTTGGGTTCCACGATGGCCGCAGTGAGCAGCTCATCGCCTTCGTACCCTGCGATGAGCCAGCCCGGGGGCACCTCATCGATCCAGTTGTCGACCTGTTCAGTGGTCAGGATGAAGGAGTAGGCAAGCAGGTCTTTAAGGGCAGGCCGATCATGGGGACGAAGGGGGCCGAACGTCACGTCCATGCCTGGTTCCTTTCAGGCGGGAGGCGAGTGCCGCGGGGGAAATCCGCGGGAAAACGGAAGACAATCTCACAGAACGCTCCACGGAGCGCAAAGGGGTAAGGCGACAGAGGGGTGACAAAGTGAAGGGGCGAAGAAGTGAAAAGGGGAAGCGAGTCGACGTGGTAAAGTGCGGGGAGCAGCGTGCAGGAAAGCCTCCGACAGGGCTCCTGCGTACGACACGGATGCCGGTCATCCATTCCTACCCTTGCGACGTTTCTCCTACCCTCCACGGGGGCGTTCAGGGCTTGGCTCGTCCTTCAGCTTGGGGGTCATGCCGGTCGTGACGGAGAATCTCCCTCGCAGCTCGTAAGCTATGCCTTCTTCGATGTCGACTGTCCATCCGGAGACGATCACCTGTGAAGGCCGCTCGGGTGGCAGACGCGCGCGACCGTGAAACCCACTGATGAGGCTAGTTCGCTCTCCGAAGACCGCTGCCACATCCGGTCTCGACGCACGGATGGGAAACAATGCGCACGGGCGAACCTCACCTCCCGCGGCCCGCCACGCGAGAATCACATTGGATGCCGACGCCCTTCGGGGAGTGAGATACGCCCAGCCGGAGCATTCTACCAGGTCAGGATTGAGCTGGGTGCACCAATCCACGAATCCACACGAAGTCACGGGCTGACGCATGTCCCACGCATGTACCCCTATCAAGCCCGAATCCACCGCGGAAAAGTTGAGTAAACCCCGGCGCTTCAAGGCGTTGAATCGCCTTAGTACGTGATTATGATCTGGATACAGGAATTCCAGCGCGCCCTCGTCACGATAGATGGTGTGAAGCTGAAGTGCCAGTCGGCCATCGTGAAGGCTCTGGCTGAACCGCTTCATCCTCTTCATGGAATCGCTGGCGGCCTCGCCGTGAAAGAACAGCAGGGCCGCCGTCCACACGCCGCATGCGACTATGGCCCAGCGACGACGGGATCGAGTGAGCCAAAGGACGACGGCCGCCGCAATTGGCAGATAGAGCGAGAAACTGACGTAGCGACTCACCCGTGCAACACCCATGCCGTCACCGACCCGGCCGGCGGACGTGATCATCCCGCTCATGAGAGAGTAGAACCCCAGGACGATCCATGGGTAGAGCCTGAACCGGCAATTCGAACCCGCCCGGAAGGCCGACTTTAGGCCGATGACGAACGCCGCCAGGATTGAGCCCCCCATCGCCATGGCCACGCTCGTTGAATGCCTGGATCCTTCGGAAGAGAATGGTCCGCCCATCCACGTGAGGAGGAAACTCAGAGTCCGCACCGGATCCTCCAGTGTTGCGGAAAACGGTGGGCTCTGGGGTGGCGTGTGGTAGTCGTGGAAATAGAACAGGATCGACGACGCGGCACTGATGGCGTACAGCAGCCGGGGCAGAATGAGAAGCCCAGTCCGTGACTGGTTCGGGTGCCGACGAATGCCCAGCAGTTCGAGAGGGCACAGAAGCGCCCACAGGAGCATGCCGTTGGCATACGAGTAGGTCCCCACGAACGCCGCGAGGCACGTGCCGGCCGTCTTGGGCCAGATTCGCGCATTTGAGGCGTTCAGCAACAACCCCCACGTCAGCATGAGCGGTGGAATAAAGGCCACCATCTGGATTCCGGTGAGCCAGTTGATCCACTGGGCCGGGGAGAAGAGAAGCAGGTTGCACAGCGTGAGTAGAAAGAGGCGCTCATGCCAGGAACGCTCGGGCACTTGGCGCAGCATCAAGAACAGGTTCAGCGAAATCAACGACGCGCACAGCAGGATGACGCAGATCTCCCACCGAACGTCAAAGCCGCTTAAGAGCCCGAGGCCCAGGATGATCAGGCGGGGGAATGGCTTCCTGCTCTCGTTGTGCTGACAGAACAGTGTTCGCCAGTCCACACCGCTGTCGAAATGCTTATCGAACACGAGGGAGATATCCCACTCATCGGCATAGGGAACATCAACCCAGTATCGTGTGACCTGGGTCATGAGTAACAACGCTGGGGAAAACGCCAGCAGGATCAGGAAAGCTTGGACGGTCCGTGATGAGACGGCCAGAACCGCTGCCCGTGAAAAGGGTACTGCCGATGCGATGTTGGAGTGTGGGCTGACCGAGGCGTGTAGCCCGCGGAGGCTGGAGCCGTGTCCCGTGCTACTGGCGAACCACCACATGGGTCCCACCGATCTGATGAGTTTCCCCGCTGCACATGTCTACCGTCCAGGCGCTGATCTCTACTGGCCCAACGTTCAGAGACCGTACGTCGGCCTGCCCTGAAAACCCGCACTGACGGAGATCCGGCTCACCCAGTAACTCGGCCACGTCGGGTCGGGGCAACCCGACCTGTCGAATGGCGAATGGCCGGGAGACGCCTCGCCAGTTTGTGGCCACCAGGACCACGTTTGAGCCCGGAGCATGCCGCAAGGGGTTCCTCACCCATCCCCAGAATCGCAGCTGGTCGTGGGACACCAACGCGCATCTATCGAAACAACCCCATGCAGGATCGCCCTGATCGAGCCGCTGGCGGTCCTTCCACCGCAGGGTCGGGGTGGGGGCATCGACATCTAACAACCCCATGGTACGCAGCTGTCCATACCGCCGGAGCACGAACGATGCGTTCGGGTGGAGCAGGACCAGCCGGCCGGTGTCGGGATAGACCGTGTGAAGTGCCAGAGCCAGCCTCCCTTCCAGGAGACCGACAGTGAAGTTCTCGATGGCTCGGCGCGAGGCGTCGACTGCGCGAATGTGGAGAAACGCCAGCAGGGCGCCCCCAGCGACACAGCCGGCCACTCCTACGAGCGAACGGCCACTCCTCCGCGGCAGTGCCCCTACCACGAGGGGCAACATTCCACCAATGGCGACGAGCACGTACAGGGAGAACGAGGTGTAGCGGCTGTCCGCGGCCTGGTGAATGCCGAGGCCCATCCGGCCTATCGTGGTGATGACCCCGCTGACGACCGAGTACAGCCCCAGCACGATCCATGGATACGAAGCGCCCACGGCCTTGCGTCTCCTGGCGATGGCGACGCAGGCGATGAACAGCCCCAGCACGACGACGCCGCACGCGGCCCGTACATCCGCCGTGAAGGTCGTCCCCTTCGGCACCACTACGCTGCCGTGCCACGCAAGGAAGTAGTGAAGAGCATCGAGGGGGCGCTCCAGCACCAGGCGCATCGACGGCTTCCCTGGCGGCCGGTGGTAGTCGTGAAAGTACAGAATCATCGTCGAGGCCCAGGTCAGCGCATACCATGCCCGCGCCATCCAGAGGTGGCCAAGATGGAAACGGGGCGCCTGCTGACGCCGAATCCCTACCAGATCCAAAGGGAGCAGGAGTATCCACAGCAGCATGCCGTTGGCATAGGAGAACGTGGCAATAAAGGAAAGCAGACTGACCAAGATGGCCTTGCGCCACGCAGGCAGCGCGGAGGACGTGATGAGAAGGCCGGCCGTCAGCATCAGTGGGGGGATGAAGACCACCAATTGGATGCCCCACAGCCAGTTGTTCCACTGCACTGGTGAGAACAGAACGATATTGAGAACGGCCCAGATGCCCAGTCGCCATCCCAGGCCGAGACTCCGCTGCTTCCTCAAGAGAAGAAGAAGGTTCAGGGAGACCAGGCCCACGACCGCCATGGAAAGCGCCATCTCCCATCTGACGTCCCATCCGCTAAGAAGCCCAAGACCGAGGAAGATCAGCCGCGGGAACACCTTGCGGCTCTCGTTGTGCTGGGTCAGAAGCTTCCCAAAGCTGAGGGTGTCATCATGATGCCACAGGAATACCTGTGAGATGCCCCACTGGTCCATGTTGGGGACATTCACCCAGTAGGTGGTAACCATTCGGACGAGATAGCCGGCCGGGGCCAGCGCCGCGGCCACCAGGAGAATCCGCGCTGCCGTGCGAGTCACGCCGCCTAGCCTTCGCGGCAGCCCGAACCCGGGGATCACCACGCGCAAAGGGCAGCCCTTCCGCGCACGTCAAGGCTCTCCGCGTCGCCCCGACCCTTCCCCTCACGTCCCGACACCGCCGGCCGCACCCCGCGAAAGTCAGCCGTCCCGGGTGAACCTTGACGCGGCGATCTGCCGCGACAGGCTCGCCACCAGGAAAAGGACAAGGCAGATGGTGAGCAGTTGAAGAGCCAGCATGGCCGCTCCAAAGGCAATGGTGGTCGCCCAGTTGGGAAACGCGTAGACGGGCACGCACAGCCGCAGGAACGACGAGGTCAGTGCCAGGAGTATGCCAAGGGTCGCGGGCACGAGAGAGAAGGTCGCGACGCGCAGGGCGATGGTGTTGAGATGCGGGAGAGACGATCGGAGGGCGTGATCGAACAGGCCTTGGGCGCCGACCCGTGATCGATCGTGGGCGCGGGCGCGCCGGGGCACGGGCACGCGGGCGATAGTTCCCAGTTTGGGAAGGGCCATGCTGTAGGTCACGTGAAAGAACGGCGAGCGAGCAATCTGATCGGCCATAACCTGGCTGAAGGCGGCGAAGTTGCCAAAGTCGGGCGTCACTCCGGTAAGAACGCGAAACAGCCGTTTGTACAGCGCGTACATGGAGCGGAACAGACGACCTTCGGGCCGCCTTCCCGTGCGCTGCGCCACCGCGATGCTCCCGCCCCGGGCGCAGTCGATAAGCTCCGCTATGGCCGCCGGATCATCCTGCCCATCGGCATCCATGGTCACGACATAGTCTGCACGGAATCGACGAACCTGTTCGCGTATGCCGTACACGATCGCCTCCTGGGAGCCCATATTGTGCGGGGCGTCCAACACCTGCGCGCTGTGAAGGCGCGCCACCTCCTCCAGGTGGGGATCGGGTACGCCGAGATCGTTGACGATGAGCGTGGTCAGCGCCCATCGCCCTGGCGGGAGCGCCTCGGCCAGCTCGGGAAGCATCTCGCTCAGCGTCTCTGCCTCTCCATAGCTCGGCATCACAATGGTCAGTCGAACAGCGGCATCGGCGTGCATGAGAACACCCCTCATCCGGGATCCCTATGCATGACACATATGCTATTCTAATATTAGAATAGTCATGCGGCCTACCCACGACCGCACAAGTGGCCCAATTACTCAGGGATTCGGCCCCACGCAAGCCTGTGCACACTGCGGTGCCTCCCCCTCATCCCACACCAGATGAGCAATGGCATGAATGGGGATGGTGGCGTCGAGGCTCTGAATTCTGACTGCAGCCAGCTTCTAACCCGATTCCTCTCTTTGCGCAGTGACCCTATCAGTTCTCCGTGGCTCTGAGTGAAGTGGTCTTCCTCTGCGCTCTTGGTAATAGCGCCGCTCGAAGACCGTTCAGGCCTGCAAGGGGATGCCTGAGCCGGCCATCACCAGTGCCGGTCCAGCCGTCGCAGGAACTCCTGCATGATGAGCTCGTAGAGCTTGTCTTTCAGGGCTCGATCCTCGACGCCGTGATCGATGCTGGGATTATCGTTGATCTCGATCACGAACACGCCCCGATCCGTCTGCTTCAGATCGACACCATACAATCCGTCGCCGATCAACGCGGCTGCCTTGACCGCCGTGTTGACGACCTCAGGAGGGGCATCGTCAACCGCGAACGTCTCAAATCCGCCGAAGCGTGCCGATCCGTCCGGACCATGACTCACGATCTGCCAGTGGTGGCGGGCCATGTGATACTGGCAGACGAACAGGGCCTTGCCGTTCAGCACCCCCACACGCCAGTCAAACTGCGTATACATGAACTCCTGCGCGAGGATCAGGTCGGAGTCATCAAGGAGTCGCGAGGCAACCTCCTCAAACTGGCTCCGAGATTCCACCTTGTGGACCCCGCGGGAGAACGATCCATCAGGGATCTTGAGAATGAGGGGAAGCGGCAACTCATCCAACACCCGGGGTAGGTGGCGGCGGCTCACCACCAGGGTCTTGGGCGTCGGTATGCCGCGGCGACGCAGCAGCTCGGCCAGGTAGACCTTGTTGGTGCAGCGCATAATCGAGGCCGGATCATCGATGACCACCAGGCCCTCCCGTTCCGCCCGCTGCGCGAACTGGTAGGTGTGATCGGTGAGACCGGTGGTTTCCCTGATGAACAAGGCGTCATACTCCGCCAAGCGGGAGAGATCCTTCCGCTGCACCAGCTCCACGCCGAGCCCCATCGACTCCCCCGCCCGGATGAACCTGCGCAACGCCTGCTCGTTGGAGGGGGGCAACGGCGCCTTGGGATCGTGGAGGATCGCCAGCATGTGCCGCGGTGTCGGTTCCTTCCGGGGTGACGACCAATCGGCCCGGACGAATTCCCGGAGCCGCTCCTCGAACAGATTCTCTAGATCCTCCGGAAGCTGATCGATGTCCAGGATACGAATGGACCTGATCCGGTGGGCTTCGCTCCTATGCACATCGACGCGGAGGATGGGCGCCCTGAAGAGCTCATAGACCCGGCGACCAAAACGCTGAAACTGCGGCATGTCCGAGTGGCCGAAGAAAATGTGGATGCCGAATCGAGGGCGTGGGGGCTCCTGCCGCCGGCAGGCGGCTGCCAGCACGGCCTCCAGGTCACCCAGCAGCGGTGCGTACAGGCGCTTTGTGCGCAGCTCCAGGAGCGTTCGCACCGAGGGGATTACCCGGTGCTGCCGTGCCTCAGCCAGGAGAGAGCAGTAGTACGCGTGCCCCAGATACTCGTAGTTGCGCCCAAGGTTCACGATCCTGGTCTTGGGCGGAAACATCGTGGGGTTGTCCAAGTAGTGACGGGCGGTGATCACTTGGAAGGGAGATGCAGCCCACTTGAAGTCCTTCATGAAGCGCACAATGATAGCCGAGCCGTGCACGGTCAGGTGTTCCGCTTTCTAATCACGATGGCGGCCCGAAGCTGGCTCTTCCCGTAGCGGGACATCCGTTCGAACTCCTTCCTTAGAATTGGCAGATTGATGCTATCGGTAATGCTCTGACCCTCGTCTACATCCACAAAGGGATCGTGCGCATACACGAACCGTTCATCAAACCCGGTTACCACGATCCAGTGGGGATTCTTCTCCCGGTAGATCCGGTAGGAACTTATCAAGACCAACGGTATCGCCCCCTTGGCGTGGGAGGACTGCAGATCGTCCACGGTCAATCGAGCATGGAACAGCCGTATGGACGTGTGCGAGATCTCTTCCACGAATTCCTGATGCACCAGCTCCATGACTTCCTTCTTCTTGGGATCACGGACCCCGTCAAGGAACAGGGGACCTGCATCATTCAGGTAGAGATCCACGTCGAACCCGCGGTACCATGCCGCCAGGGCGAGACCATGGGGGCTGCTTCCCCCCAGGCCCGAGGTCATGAAAATGGTGGTTGCTTCCCTCCAGATCCTGAATTCCAGCATTCGATTCAGCTCCATACCAGGATCAAGGGTCTTCATGGCCATCATCAGCGCCGCCGGCCCGCAGGTGAAGTAGCTGCTCTGGCAGTAGTAGGGAATCAAGGCATCCTTAGGCCTGGAGGCAGGGCTCAGACGCTTCTCCATCCTGAGGGCGGGGGAGTGATCCTCGTAGTAGTCGGCGATCTCCCCGATATCACGATAGCCAGCTTCTCGATAGATGGCGATGGCACGCTGGTTGTCTTTACGGACCTCCAGGCGAAGAAAGGCGCACTCCTGGTCGCGGGCGGACTCTTCGGCGGCTTCCAGCAATCTCCTCGCCAGGCCATGCCCGCGCCACGCAGGGTCGACGGCGAGGGAATAGAGCCTGGCCAATGAAGCACCTGAACGGAACAGCAGGAGCACGTAGCCGACCAGTGCGGACCCGCGCTCTATGACCAGACAGGAAGAATGCCCTCTCGTGAGCAAGTGATGGAAGTGACGGGCCGTGAGTTGGTCACTGCTGAAACTGAGCATCTCCAGGCGCACCAGCTCGGGGATATCATTCAGCACTGCCGGGCGCAGCGCGAAGAGCGGCGCAGGGGGCGTGCCGGTAGAATTGTCACTGGTCATCTGTTCCCTCGGATCCTGCGGGAGAATCACCGGGGTATCCAGTTCCCGCGCTTGACGCCAGGGACGACGCCGGATGAGCTTTGCATATTCGCATCACTGCCCTCTTCTCCGAATCTCCGGCGCTGACCACTCAAGAGCCGCGCACTGCCGGCCATCTCACCAGGCCTCCGGACCAATCCCCGCGGTACAGCTCGCAGTGCCAGGCCGGATCCTCCGTGCGGTCACGTTTCATTGCACGCGACTTGTCCCGGAGTCAGGCGTGCACATCGTCGAAGAAGCCGTGGAGCCCGCCGCGCCGCAAGGCGTCTCGTGTGTGCTGCCGAGTGGCCCGCGTCGCACTCAGTGCGCGGCACGTGCGGTCACTGAGTGCTGGATCTCACTCTCCTCGGGGATGAGGGATCGCTCCTCGCGCAGGCGACAGGGTTCGGGGTGGAACGATGAATGGACGAATGGATGGGTGGATGGGTGGATGGGCGAATGAATGATTGGATGAATGGATGATTGGATGGGTGGAGTAGTGAGGAGATGGCCCGGACTGGCTAGTGCATACTGCCGACTGGCTAAGCCCATTTTCTCGTCACTCTCCCGCCTTCCTTCGTGCCCTCCATGCCCTTCGTGGTGAGATTGCTGCATTTGCGTGCTTTGCGGCTTTGCGTGAGATCCCCGGCTTCCTCTGTGACCTCGTGTCGTCTGCGGTGAGCTTCGCTCGCAGTTGCCAGTTCTTAGTTCCGGATTGCCGCGTCATCTCCTCACTCCTATCTCCTCACCTATCGAGGCGGCTTTGCGTGAGATTCCCGTTTCGGATTTCCCGCGCAGCGGGCTGAGCGGCTCCCCTCTTCGCCTCTTTACCTCTTCACCCCTCACCTGCGGTTGCGGGGGCCTGGGGGAGAGCTTTCGGGCAGATCGCGCGGTTGCGCAGTACCTTGCTGCGTGCGCTGGCCTGGACGGCGCACCGGTCACCGACCCGAGGACATGCCCATGAGAAAAGCCCTGCTTCCCATAGTCGTGCTCCCCCTCATGCTCTTCTGCCGCTCCCCGCGCCATGCGGATGCCGAGACCGGGGAGCATGACGGAGTGGCCGGAGCGCCGGAGGGCGTGCAGGCAGCCAGCCCCGAACAACCTTGCGCCCCAGAGCCAGAGGACTGGGACGCCCGCTGGATCGTGGAACCACAGGCAGCGGAATCTTCGACGCCCAACTCCTGGTTCTGCTTTCGAACACGCGGCACTCTCCGTGCCAGGCCCCATCTGGCGCGAGCCCGCATTGCAGCCGACTCCAAGTACTGGCTCTGGATCAACGGGAGGCTCATCGTATTCGAGGGCGCCCTGAAACGCGGGCCAACGCCCCACGACACCTACTACGACGAGATCCCTCTCCGAGACCACCTCGTGCGTGGGGAGAACACCATCGCCATTCTCCTCTGGTTCTTCGGAAAAGACGGCTTCTCTCACAAGAGCAGCGGCATGCCGGGCCTGCTGTTCCAGGCCGAGATCGACGATACAACGCTGGTCAGCGACCGCACATGGCGTGCCATGAGGCACCCGAGCTACTCCGATACCGAGGCACCCCATCCGAACTACCGGCTCTCCGAATCCAATGTGCGATTCGACGCACGATCCGACATGCCTTCGTGGACAGGTATTGATTTCGACGACTCGGCATGGCCGCAGGCTGCCGAAGCGGGGCGTCCGCCAACCCCTCCATGGAACCTCTTGATCCCGCGGCCCACGCCGCTATGGGAGTTCTCAGAGATACGCGACTACGTGAATGAAAATGAGTTTCCCCGATTTTCGGATGGGGAACGAATCGCCGCCAGACTGCCCCACAACATGGCCGTCACTCCTTATGTGGAGGTCGACGCCCGCGAAGGCCAGGTCATTCGACTCCGTACAGACAGCTATGGACACCACGACAAGAGCTTCAACATCCGCGCTGAGTACATCACTAGGCCGGGGCTTCAGCAGTACGAGGCCCTGGCGTACATGACCGGTCACGAAGTCTACTATCCCGGATATTTCACCAGGGAGAGCTGAGACGGGGCTGAAGCCATTGGGGAGAAAGGGATTAGGGGCAGTCGAGCGGTAGGGCA
>JAFGKV010000327.1 GCA_016928395.1 Candidatus Fermentibacterota bacterium
CAGATGTGAGAACGACCAGCCGAAGGTGGCCTTGAAGGTGAGATACTTGATGAGCAGGATGGCGATGAGTGCGGTCCAGATCTGAATACGGAGTGCATTCGAGCTGGTCCCCATGAAGGTCTTGCCCTTCAGATTCTGCTTCAGGGTCTTGAAGAAGATCTCGATCTCCCAGCGATCCTTGTAGATCGCGGCAATCGTGGTCGCACCGAAGGTGAGATGGTTGGTCAATAGGACGATCTCTACTTCCTTTTTAGGATCCCATACCACCACACGACGCAACGGTATAGGGCACTTCAGTTTCGAGACCGGGCCGGTGAACCGGATGAGCTGGTCTGATCGAATGTGCCGATTCTTGGGCAGGTTCGTTCTTCGATCACTTCGTACGCCGCATTCTCTTTCTGCCGTGTGACGAAGTAGATCTCGCCACGCGTCCAGGCGTAGTACAGCTCATAGTCGTTGTAGCCACGGTCCATGGCGACGATGCTGTGGGCGGGAAGCTTCACGATCCGCGCAATGTTCACCTCGTGGGTCGTGCCATCGGTGATGTGGACATAGGTGGGGAGATAGCCGTCATGGTCCAAGAGGAGATGGAGCTTGACTGCACCCTTGGTCTGCCGGAACGTGGCCCAGGGAAACAAGGCGAGGCAGAGGTCGATCACACTGGCGTCCAAGCTGAGCAGCTTGTTGCGGAAACGGAACTTCTTCTTCCGTGGGCAGGCAGCGCCTGTGCAGGTCTTCAGTACCTGGTAGAACGTTCGCTCGTACAGCTCCCAGGGCCGGTGCGCGTTAGCGTACGAAAGAGTCGAGCGTTTCGGGGACGTGGCAACGCCGAGATGGTTGAGCTTCCCGAGACAACACCTGAGGCCATCGCAGATCTCGCGGAGGGACTTGCTCTGTGCCACTTGGCAGAACAGCATGGCCACGAACTGGTCCCATGAGCTGAAGCCTTTGGCATACCGGTCGGACCTCAGCTCCTTTGCGGTGCGAGCAAACTCATGCGTGGAGATGATCGAGAGGATTTGACTGAAGAGGCTGGTCGGATGTACCATGAGGCGTCACTCCTTGGTGTGGCAGCATATCGTTGGGAAGCGAAACTGCCCCCAAGGAGTGACATCCCTTCGGCAGGATCAACGGTAGGCATCCGGATGAGGATCAGCACGTCGTCCCACACTCCGTCGCCTGCCTCTCTCCTCCAACTGCCTGATGAGAATCGTTCTTGGACAGATGCGATGCTTACACCAAAATGTGGCTCCTGCGGCTGCTCTTGGTGGATCCCAACGGGGTCATCCGCGAATCGAAGGGAGAATCGCTTCCCTCTCCCAAGTATGACGCCCTGGACCGGATCGTGGGAAAGACGGTGGCCGATGGTTGCAAGGTGGTGGTCTTCACCTCCATCAAGCGCGGCGTCACCAGGGAACTGGTCATGCGCTATGCTCGGTTCGGGGTCTGTCTCATCGATGGGGACGTGGATGCGTTCCCGCGGAAGAAGAAGGAGAGCCAGAGGGAGACGATTCGTCGCGAGTTCCAGTTCGGCGACACCGGGGTTCTCATTGCCACGCTCGGCACCATGAGCGAGGGGGTCGATCTCAGTGCGGCTTCAACCGTCGTGTTCCTCGACAAGCCGTTCACGAGCACGGCGAGAGACCAGGCCATCAAACGCGTGCACCGTCTGGGTCAGACCAAGCCCGTGGAGGTCATCAGCATCGTGGCCCGGGATCCGGCCATCGATGCGGTCATTCGAGACAAGGATACCGGTGAGCACGAGACCATTGACGAAGCCATCGAGCGTCTCATCGACAAGAAGGAGCTTCTGATCCAGCACGTCGTAGACGGGGCGCGGCTCTCGCCTGAAGAACGGCGTCTCCTGGAAGAGAGGGAGAACCTGGGCCGTGTCATCTCCTCGCTTGCCTAATCGTATCCGCTGCCGATTCTCAACGAATGCGCGTAGTGCCCCCGGGTGGGCTACTTGGAATGGGTGCAGGGCGAGATCGAGGAGAACCTGCTCACCGAAGAGGGCGAGGATGCGCATCGGGCCGGCTTAGGACGCTGGCAAGATGTCAATTTGCTGACCCACAGAGCCGTCCGAACATGGTTTCCAGGACGGCTGGAGTATTACCACGGTGAAGAAGCAAAGGAATGAAGAAGGGAGCCCGTCGGCGGCGGTGCCGGCGAAACGACAAGCCGACGGCTGCGGAGCTATTCGCGCGGAATCCTCGAAATCGAGAAAGGCGCGAGCTGGGGGTCGATAGTGCGGAGAGAGCAGTGCAAGAGCGAGGCCACGGTCCCCGCTCCGGTCATCTCAGGCCGTAGCCGCGACGGTTCTCTTGCCACCAGGTCTTCCAGTCGAAAGACTCTTCCTCGGGGTAGTGGTCGGTCAGTCTTTGGATGGTGTGCCGCACTTCAGAATCGAGAGCAGGGTTGTCTCCGCCGAGCAATGTGATTAGCGAATCCACCGCCTTGGGCTTACCGAACGTGCCCAGCGCACGAATGCAGGCCGCTCTCCGAGTGCCCGAGGTGTCGGCAAGGCCCTCTACCAGGGCGTTGAATACCCTCTCATCCTTGCTTTCCCCCAAGGCTCCATACAGCTTGGTGGTGAGATCTGGGATTGCGTTGAGAGAGGGGTCTCGCGCGAGATCGAGCAAGGCGGCGATGGCCCGTTCATCACCCGTGGCTGCCAGAGCGCTGATGGCTCCATCCCTCACGTGTCGGTTCGAGTGGCGAAGGGACGCGAGAAGCACGTCCACGCAGGGGGGGCCGATCCGGCCCAAGACCGCGGCCGCGGCGTCTCGCTGGCCAGTCTTCGATCCATCGGCAATGTCCATCGCATCAGTGAGAAGTCGTATGCTCTCGGGTGATGAGAGGTAGCGCTGGTAGTCCTTCCGGGAATCGGTACTCAGCAAGGAGCTATTCAATCCCCCGAGGGCCTCAGACCGAGTCTCGGGATCGGGATCTCCAAAGAGGCGAGCCAGGTGCGCGATGCTCTCACCGGATCCTTGAGAGGCAAGCCCTCTGGCCACCTCAAGGCGGACATCTCGGCTTGTATCGGTGCTCGCCGCCTGCAATGCGGCCACTGACCGGTCATCGAAAATGCCTCCCAAGGCTCGCGCGGCGCAGACTCGAATGCGGATGTTGTCGGACTTCATCGCCTGGACCAAGGCGGGAATGGCCGGTTCACCGATGGACTCTAGCATGCCCGTGACCCTCTGCTGCTCGCTCTTGAGGAGCGGTATTGCCTCGATGAGACGGCGTACCCGCGGCGCGTCCCACAGCGCTGCCGGCATGGTCGCAATGCCGGGATCCTCATCGTCATCCTTCAACGTGGACCGTTCGAGCGCCGCCAGGCACGCGGTCCGTTGTTCCGCATCACGGGCAAGTCGTTCGATGAGGATGTCTATCGCTTCGCGGCTCCGATGCCGGCCCAGCGCGGCGATGGCCTGCTGCGAGACGGCATTCACGCTGTCATCCATCAGAACTACCAGTATGGCACGGGACTGCGGGGTTCGAATCCCTCCAAGGGAACGGGCAACACCCTCCCTCACCAGGGGTCGCGCATCTGTGCGTGCACGGTCGAGTTGATCGAGAGACGATGCCCCCAGAGCTGCGAGTGACTCGGTGGCACGATCACGGAGGGCGGCATGGGACTCACCCTCTCGACCGAGGCATCGCACCAGGGCAGCCACGACTTGGGCATCCCTGTGTCCGCGCAACGACTGGGCGGCACCTGCCCGAATCGGCGCAATGGAGTCATCGAGTGCAGCGAGGAGCATGTCCCGCACGGTCTCGCCAGCGTTCTGGAGCACTGCGACAGAGGTTTCGCGTACCCGTGGCAGTGGACTTGCCAGCGCCCCGAGCAACGCCGGATAGCCGAACGCACGGGCCAGCATGGCCACGGCCTTCGGAGGGAATCCATCTCGCATGGCCTCATCGTAGGGCGCATCCGTCGGGTCGGTGGGCGGGGACGTAACGGAGTGAGGAGTCGGGCACTCTCCCCGGTAGGACTCGTGAAGGGCCCGACCTCCCGGCGTCTCCAGGCGGAGACGCCCGCTCACCCTGGCACCGGTGTAGTAGTAGGTCCCCCATCCGACGCCGAAGAGGGAGTAGTTGTCTCCGAGGGCTTCAGCGTGACAGGTGATGGTCATGGTCGCATCAGCCGCGGAATCCGACCCCACCATGTGCAGACCGAAGTACGGAAGGAACTCCCGGATCTCCGGCGCGAAGCCGATGATCACGGAGTCAACTTCCTCCGCGAACGACTGGTGGATGTCGAGCTTCATGGTGCGGACATCCCGGAACGCCGGCGCACGGGCGCCCTTCATGGCATCCAGCCTGGCCTGTGCGTCCCCCGCGTGCCTGCCCTGGGGATGAGCCGCAAGGTAGCGCCTCCATGCCGCGTGGGAGTGTTCCCCAGCGGCGAGCTGCCAATCAAGGCTGTCCCATGCCGCCTGCGCTTCTTGGGAAAACACGCCGTCGGGATATCGTCCAAGGAAACGCTGGTACGCCTCAGGGGTACCCCAGCCCTCGCACTCCTCGAACGTGAGTTCCTCGATCCTATGGCGGGCCTCGGGCACGAATCTGCTCTGGGGAAATGCGGCGATGAAATCCTCGTACCCCTCCAGCGAGCCAAAGCGCTCCACTTCCCGCCACCTCCTCTTCTCGGGGTTCGGTAGGATGCTGACCAGGATCACCAGACCGAGCACAACGAGCAGGACGCGCAGCAACCGTTTCTTCGTCATGGGTATCCCTCCTTCAACGATGAGTGGCACCACGAACGGTAAGGTCTCTGTGCGGTACTCTCCCGTCAAGGAGCCCTATGGGTTTGACCTGCATGCCCCTGACCACGAGAGCGAGCGCGATGCAGCACTGTCCACCGACGAACAGCACCTATCCATCATCGTACAGGCGGGACCTCTGCTGCGCACGGTATGCGTTTGCCCGTTGTCGTGCCATCGGAGATGTCCTTTCCCGAGCACGCGTCTGCCAGCGATTTCGGTTCCTTTACTCCATGGGAGGTGAGGAGTGAGGAGATGGTGGCAAGCAGTCAGGACTAAGTCCGGCCGCTAAGGTCGTGGGGCGCCCTCAGGGTTTTCGAGGTTGAGGATAGGCCGAGTTGTAGCCCCGGCGCCCATGAAGCCGGTCTAGGGACATCCTATGTCTTCAGTCGTCTCGTGGTCTGTGTGACGGGTGAAGTGCTGCGCAGCATGCAGTTCTCCATCGTCAGGCAACCGTTCCTTTCGAGCCGGACCGGTTCCCGTTTCTCCGTTGTGCCCCACCCACGACTCGTCAAAGTCGCGCGGCGGGGTGCACAGTCGGCAGTCCGGCCTGTCTCCACACTCCCATCTCAGCGAGCGAAGTGAGGTGTCCATCCATCGCTCCATCATTCCAAGATCACGCACGCGCCAGCAGTCGCCAGTTGGCCGCGAGTCCGGCGGCGAAGACAGCGATGTCCTGGCCCCATTGAAGTGGCTCTTCGGGCGTTCAGTTGCCGGCTGACTCGACCTTTCCCCGTCAGCAATCACGTGGTCCTGGGTGTTCCGGGGTCTTGTGGTGATTAGAGAGGGCTCTTGGGTTACCCGTTCGCCATCCGATTGATATGGGGTGTGAGGACGGTACGGGTGATATCTTGTGCGCCGGCGGCGCTATCACTGGAGGTGATGCCATGAGTCGCGGGGCGTATGTCGGGCTGCTCTCGCTAGTTATCGCGTTAGCCTTGGTCTACTACTTGGCAAAAGATCAGGCGACCACGGTGGGCAGGCGCGGCGCGGAGGCGCCGGTGGGAGTAGCGAGTGCGGCGAAGTGTATCGCCAATCAACGGACCCTGGAATCGGTCATCGCCATGTACCGGATGACGCATGACGGGGAGAATCCTACTACGCTTTCGGATCTCGTGCCGCGGAATCTGCCCCTGATTCCCGAGTGCCCGGAAGGCGGCGCCTATCTGTACGACCGCAACGCGGGCACTGTCTCCTGCCCCAATGGCCACCGCGACGAGAGGTGACGCTGCCGCGTCTTTGGCGGTACCGTCTTCGGCAAGGGAATCTGGGGCTGCGGTTCTTCATCGGGTGGCGCTTCCGACTTGCGCCGTGGAGGAGACGGGGCGTAAGTTGACCGCGACTATGCTTTGGTATGAGTCAGGCCCTGCATCAGCCGGGGCGCGTTGCAGCCCGATTCAAGCATTCACGAAAGGATTCCGATGAAGCTGTCTAGGACCCGCATAGCCTTTGTCTTGCTGATCTGCTGCCTGGTCACCGCGGCCGTGGTCTGGGCAGCCGAATCCGCTCCGTCCAACACCGTCGGCTTCTTTACTTTTGACCTCGGGGCCGGCACTCGATAGGCTTTCCTCCGCTCTTCTTCCCGTCGCGTGCGAGGGCGTCTGTCACGTTCGCACGCATCTCCTTTCCTGTTCCTCAGCTCCCTCGGAGGACACTCGCAATGAGATTTCCATCCTGTGCGCTTCTGGTTCTCGTGCTCGCATGCTCCGCTGCTCATGCTGACGTCAGCCAGGAGGAGTGGATCCCGCTGGCCGGCGATGAGCACCCTGCACCGGCGCTGGTCAGTTCCCACGATCTTGGAGTCGGCGCGGTGGAGCTGGAGATCGATCTGGCAGGGCTTGTGCGTTCGGATCTTGAGACCAAGGGAGGCAGGTTCTCGCGGCTGAACGTGGTTGACGCCGGTGTGCAGGGAAAGGTCGGCCGCATGGAGCTTCCCGCGCTGCGGCTGATAATCGCCATACCCTACGGCGCAGACCCCACGCTCAGCGTGCAATCGGAAGAGGTCGTCGAGTTGAGCTTCCAGGAACTCGGTATCACCGCGCCTATCGTCCCGGTTCAAGCTCCGGTCGAGAAGCTGCCGGGCGCCAGGGAACGGGCAGCGTTTGACATGGATCCTGCGGCGTATGAGACCGACGCCTACCAACTGGAAGCCGCGGTAGCTCTGGGACAGGTGGGAGCGATCCGAGGGCATCGATTTGTGGCGCTGGAGTTGTCCCCGGTAGACGTGAACCCGGTCAGGCAGCGGGTGCGGATTCTCCGATCTACCTCGGTGCGGATCGACGTCTCGGATTGCGACCTACAGAAAACGAAAGAACGCGCCCAACGCTACAGCAGCCGTGCGTTTGACGGGCTGAAAGCCCGGGTGCTCCTTGGCCCCTCGTTGAGGACCAGGGATCTGAACGGCATGCCCAATCCTCCCAGACTGCTTATTATCACCGAACCGGGTTGGGCCGGCAATGCCAACCTGCTGGCCTATGTTGACTGGAAGCGCGCCAAGGGGTTCCGCCCTGAGCTGGTGACCACCGGCACCACGGGCACCACGAAGGAAGCCATCAAGAACTACATCCAGAACGCGTATGACAATTGGGCGATACCACCGACCTCCGTACTTCTGGTCGGGGACACTGGGGGAATCCCCAACTGGGTCGGCAGTACCACCAACAACCCGGCCACCGATCTGAACTACACGATGCTGGAAGGCGATGACTACTTCCCAGATATCGAAATCGGGCGCTGGTCAGTGGCGGACGCCACGGATCTGAACAACATTGCCAGCAAGTCACTGAGCTATGAACAGGTCGGGTGGACCGGCAACGATACGTGGGAGAAGTATGCCGTCTTCATGGCCTCCAATGACAACTACTCGATCACGGAGGCGACCCACAATTACGTGATCAGCAACTATCTCCAACCCGATGGCTACAGCTATGACCGGCTCTACTGCCATACCTACGGCGCGACGACCCAGCAGGTTGCCAATGCTCACAATGCCGGGCGGTCGCTCTCGATCTTCTCGGGCCATGGAGACGTCACCTATTGGGCAGACGGGCCGGTGTTCTATCAAAGCAACGTCAATAGCCTCACCAATACCGTGTACCCCTTTGTGCAGAGCTACGCCTGTCTTACGGGCCAGTACACCGCCGCCGAGTGTTTCTCGGAGACGTGGATCCGCGCCACCCGTGGCGCCATCGGCATGATGGCCTCGTCGGTCTACTCCTACTGGACAGAGGATGACATTCTCGAGAAGCGGGCCATGGAGGGCTTCTGCGCCACTGTGAACGCTGGCGAGGAGAACCAGACATGGCCCGGCGGCATGATGAACTATGCGAAGCTTCGGTACTATGCCCACTTCGGCAACATATCCACGACTCGGCGATACTTTGAGATGTACAACATCATGGGCGATCCGACCATCAACCTGTGGACCGCTGTGCCGTCGGCCATGACGGTGACCCACGATGCGACCATGGGCATCGGGGCCGCGTCGTTTGACGTTACAGTGAGCAACGTGGGCGACTGGGTCTTGATCTGTGTGCATGACGAGAACGATGAGGTTTACGCGACCGAGTACCTGTTTGCTAACGGCACGGCAAGCCTCGATCTCGGCGCGGGTGCTTCAACTGTGGGAACTCTCCATGTGACCGTAACAGGCCACGACCGCGTGCCGTACCAGACCACGATTCCCATCACAGCGCCCAGCGGCCCGCACGTGGTATACGCGGGCTCGACGATTCTGGG
>JAFGKV010000328.1 GCA_016928395.1 Candidatus Fermentibacterota bacterium
GGCGACCTACTCCCTGCTGGCCATGCCCCATGATCCGGCCACCCTCTGGGCCGGTACCGAGATCGGCCTGTTCGAGTCGACGGACAACGGGCAGAGCTGGCACTATGCCGACAACGGCCTTCCCGCGGTGTCCATCTGGCAGCTCGGCATCACCGATGACCAGGTGATAGCCGCCACCCATGGCCTCGGCATTTGGACCGTCACCATCCCGGAATTGCCGCCCTTGCCCGTGGTGACCCGGGTGCCACGGATCGCGGGGCTCGCGCAGGGTCCGGACGGCGTCTTGGCCATCGGCCTCGACCTCCGGTCGCCCTATGACTCGACACAGGTTCTGGTGAATGAGGCGGTGTTCACGACAATCCCCTGCAATGCCGACACTGTTTCCATGGTGATCGACTACCCTGTGACCCAGGCCATCACTCTGCAGGTCAAGGCCCTTGCACTTCGGGACGGCGAGATCTACCCGTCGGCCCCGCGGACGATTGAGGTGACACCACTGCAGCAGCCCCAGGCTGGGTATGCCACGAACTTCGACGATATGCCCGCGGATTTCTCGGGCTCTGGCTTCTCCATCAGAACCTGGCCTGGTTTCACCAGTCCTGCGGCGCATACGACCCATCCCCATGCCGATGGAGTGAATCTGACCTTCAGCCTGATGATACCCATCATCGTGTCGGCTGACAGCGCGTATATCCACTTCGACGAGATCGCCATCGTGGAACCGGGCGATCCCGGGTCCCAGTTCGGCGATCCCAACTTCTGGGACTATGTCATCGTTGAAGGGTCCAGCGACGGCATAACCTGGCTTCCTCTGCTCGATGGGTATGATGCCCGGGCCGATGCTGCATGGCTCAACGCGTACAATGTGGGACAAGGAGGCAGTCCCTCCCTGTTCCGGGAGCGTGCCATCGACATTCACCAAACTTTCTCAGCCGGGGAGACGATTCTCATCCGATTCCGGCTGTTCGCCGACGAGTACGTCACGGGGTGGGGGTGGGTTATCGACAATCTGGAGATCCAGCAGGAACTGCCGGTAGACGAGGTGAGCGGCACCCTTCCGAAGGAGTTCATGCTGGCACAGAACCACCCCAATCCCTTTCGTCAGAGCACTACAATCGCCTTCGCGCTGCCCAACGCCGCCGATGTTACCCTCAGCGTCTACGATCTGGCGGGCCGAATGGTATCGACTCTCGTGCAGGAGCCCTTGGATGCAGGATCCTATGAGGTGACCTGGAAGACCACAGGTCTCGCCAGCGGCGCCTATCTGGCTCGGCTGAGAGCGGGAGACTTGGAGGCAACGATTCGAATGGCGGTCGTGAAGTAGTCACGGCGACCAGCGACTTCTGCGGCCGGGCTGAACCCTCCGCTCTCCGCCCAGGCTCCCGGCCACAGGCCTCTGACAGGGTTGCCTGTGGCCGGGAGGATGCATAGATAGAATGCATCCCCATTGTGGCAAGCCCATGGTTCAGGTGGGCATATTCGACGATAGCGATGCCAGGCGGCCATCCAACACCCAAGAGGGACCAAGGTCATGACCGAGCGGCGAGGAATCGAACGTGCAGGCAAGGCAGGCGGGTGGGCGGCCGCCATCGCGATGATGGTGCTGCTGGCGGAAGTTGTCTGGATGGTGCTTCCCTTCGTGGGGTTCATCTCGCTCCATGTGACCATGGATCCCTTCTTCCGGTTCCGGCGCCGGTGGTTCCAGCCATTCTTCATGCGCTCCTATCACCCCGCCGGTGCGCCTTTGGTGCTTATCGGCATGGGGCTCTTCCTCTCGGGCGCCATGCAGATCTACGGCCGGAAGCTCAAGGGAGGAGGTGCAGTCACCGGCGGGCTGTACCGCTGGGTGAGGCATCCACAGTACGCCTCATTGGCGGTGGTCGGCCTCGGTCTCCTGCTTCTGTGGCCACGATACTATCTACTTCTCGCCTTTGTCACCATGTGCTTCCTGTACGTCGCGTTGGCCCGAGCGGAGGAACGGCAGATGCTCAAGGAAGCCGGCGATGGGTATCGTTCTTACCTGTCGCGCACTTCCATGTTCTTTCCCGGCGACAGGCACATCCTGCGCATTGGGCCGCCCGGCCCGGCATCCTGGATTGGAGCGCTCCGCGGCGTGGGGTGGTGGGCTTTGGCCATGATCCTTGCCTTTGCCGCGGCGCTGGGGGTGAGCGCCCTCACCATCCTCCACCGGCCTCTTCCGTTGGTACATGCGCGAGGCATTGTCGGGCTAGACCGTCGGGTCTTCTACCCTGGATCCGTGACACGGGGCGAGAACCTGGTGGAGTTTTTTGGGAGAGATGCACTGGAACGCCGGTCCAGGAGAGAACTGCAGACAGAGGAGCGACTTGTCACATGTCTCAACGTGCTGGGTGAGGACCCAAGAGTTCGGCAACTGCTCGGCGCCGTGCAGGCCCCGGCCACAGTGATGGCGATCCCCTTGGAGCCTGACCGGCCGATGTTCGAGGAGGAAGAGCGCTGCCAGGAGGGGGCGGACAGAGTGCTTCGCATTTACCTCGTGGCAGCCGCTGCGAAAAGAAACCGTGACCTGGCGACCCATCGGGCGTTCGACGGCTATCTGCGGGACAAGGAAGTGAAGCTCGTCATCTCGTCTTTGGTTGATGTCGATGCGGCCAGGATTCGCCAAGTCATCCAAGTTCGGCCCTCCCGGGCGTTCTACACTACCTGGGACCGTCTCCTCGACAAGCAGACGTTCTGATCGAGTGACCGCGAGAGTAGTCACGCCTTCGTGGCGCGGCTGTGGTCAGCAGGCCGTTCTGAAACCCTCGGGGTGCCCGGCCCCTATCCCAGCCGCACGGCGATCCAGTAGCCTATCGCCGAGACCGTACCCGCCAGTATCGTGCCCCAGATCATGTCCACGACCGTGACGATGAGCGGCCAGTCACGTAGTGTGGCCAGATTGGTCAGATCATACGTGCCATAGGCCACCAGGCCCAGGAGGGCGCCGGCACGCACTGCCCTGGCCATGGATCCCTTCTCCACGGCGGGCGCCACTGCCAGAACCACGATGCCGGCGATGAACAAGAGGTAGAAACCGAAGGCTGCGGCCCAGTTGACCCCCTCGGCCATGAGATGGCCTATGTGGCGCCCGTAGAATCTCGGAGCGACCACCCCCAGCCAGGCCGCATCCACGGCGAGAAACACGGGGATCGTTAGGAGATAGAGCACAACGACTCGGGAAAACGCCATGATGTGGCCTTTCTCAGTCGTGCTCCGAAGGGAACAAGGATGGCGAAGGGTCCGGGGCGACCCTTGCGGGAGGTGGATGCTCCGGAGGGGGCGGTCCAGGCTCGCCGGAGAGCTGACGACGCGCTCGATCAACCGGTTCCAGTGCGTCAATCTCCTTGGCGACCCCGGCGCCCAGTTCCTTGAAGCGACGCGCCGAGACCAGAACCCTGGTCTCCAGCGACCCCACGGCGCTGTTGTAGGCATCCAGCGCGGTGTCGAGCCCCCGGCCAACCCTGGCGAGATGCTCGACGAGCACAGCCACACGGTCGTGCAACTCGCGGCCCAAGAGGCTGATCTCCTGCGCGTTCTCCGCAAGCCGCTCTTGCTGCCAACCGTAGGCAACGGCCCGCAGAAGCGCGATGAGGGTGGTCGGTGATGCAGGGATCACTCGTTCGGTGACACCCTGTTCGATCAAAGTCGGATCGCGCTCCAGGGCCGCGCTGAAAAAAGTCTCGCCGGGAAGAAAGAGCACAACGAACTCCGGCGTGGGCTGGAACTGATCCCAGTAGCTCTTGGCGCTGAGCTTCCTGATATGGCTCTTGATCTGCTGGGCATGAGCTTCGAGAGCGGCGATGCGCGCGTCCTCGTCTTCGGCTTCCACGGCGCGCAAGTAGGCGTCCAACGGAGCCTTGGCATCCACCACGATATTCTTGCCGCCAGGGAGCTTGACGATCAGGTCGGGCCTGAGGCGACCGTCCTCGGTGGAAACCGATACCTGTTCCTCGAAATCGCAATAGGCCACCATTCCTGCCATCTCCACGACCTTGCGGAGCTGGATCTCACCCCATCGTCCGCGCACCGTCGGCGTCTTGAGTGCCTGCACGAGCTTGCCAGTCTCGGACTTGAGTCGCTCTTGGGTAGTGACCATCGATCGAACCTGTTCGGACAGCCCCGCGTACGCGTGTACGCGGGATCGTTCAAGGCCTTGCAGGGTGGTGTCGACCTTGCTCAACGACTCAATCACGGGCCTGACCATATCGTCGATGGCTTTCTGTCGCTTCTCCAAGTCGCCCCGGGCGCTTTCCTGGAACCGCTCGAGATGGGTGCGCGCCAGCTCCAGGAACGACTGGTTGTTCGTGCGCAAGGCTTCGGCGGAAAGGGCCTTGAAGGCGTCGGTAAGCTTGGCCTGGGCATCTGTCAGCAGGGCAAGCTTCTCCGCCGCCGCCTTACGTTCCTCCTCCCGCCGGGCATGGAGATCTGCATTGCGCTGTTGGAGGTCTTCATTCTCCTGCTGAAGCACAGCCTGCGCTGCCTCCAACTCGGGGACGCGGCCCGCCCGGGCTTCCGCGGCCGACCGTCGGGCGGTTTCCTCATGAAGCCGCGAGAGCGTCTCCTTGGCCGCGGCTTCGGCGGAGGCGACTTCGGCCGCCTTCTCCCCCAGGCGTCCTTCCGCGGACGTCAGACGCTCCTGCAGCAGGACGTGCTCACGCTCGGAGGCGTGGACCTTCCGCTCCGCCGCAGCGATGCCGCGGCGAAGAAACAACCATATGAGCAGAGCGCCCAGCGCCACGCCCGCCAGAAGCCACAGGAGCACATGTGTCGTCATCGTCATGCCGTTGGTGATCGGGAAGCCTTGTCTACCGAATCGCCGATAGCGACGATGGTCTCGAACTCCGGGGGCTCATGAAGGTGACGTTTCACGGTGCAGTGATCGATCGACCTGATTAGCGCGGGGACGTACTTCTGGGGGAAGCATTCAGGCACAACAACATGGAAGATGATCTTCTTGAGCATCCTCCGGCTTGGGTCTCTCTCGGTGGAAAGAGTCATGCGCAATGCATCGGTCGGGATACCCCGGTTCTGTAGGAAGGAGAGGGCGTAGATCCCGGCGCATGTGCCCAGCGACGCGAGAAACAGGTCAAAGGGCTCTGGAGCGCTTCCCTCTCCGCCACCGTCAACCGCCTGATCCGTGGCGACGGTGAATCCGTTGAACTCGGCGTTCACCCGGGAGTTCCCGGGAAAGGTAATGGTCAAGTCCATGGGTGATCCTTCCACGCAAGGGTGAGGAGGTGGGATATCCTGCGGGCAAGATAGGGGCGAGGGCATGGAGAGCCAACGGGGGATACGATGCCGGCTCGTGGAGTTCACGACTCCCGCCAGTGCGTGATGGCGGAACGGACGGCTGGAGGAGCGAACCCGGCCAGGCCCTCCGCGCCCCACCAAAGGCTTGCGCCGACCGCACGCATCGTGGCGCGGCGGGCACATTGCGCACCCGCCGCGCCGCGTGCTATCTTGCCTGTGCCTCAGCGATCGGTCTGAGGCAGGAGGTAGCGGATCTCAAGAGTTGGTTTCAACGTTTCGGCGTTGAAGTGTGGAACAACATCCTGTAGATCCGCTACCTCTTCTATCATCGCGACGAACCCGTGGTTCGGGATCGTGCCTTTTGCCCAGGCATCCACGATGGGCGTCACGTGCAGTCGGCTCGCGCGCTTCGCACCCGTCACCAGCACGCGGGCCGTGGTGAACCGTGCGTCCCAGTCGAGGCTCGAGATATCATCCGACGCCTCCCAATCGCCCTTCAGCGCAGCCACGACCACGGGCACGAACTGCGCATCCCAGGGAACGCCCGAGTCATCATGCAGCCGAAGCCCCGCATACTGGATCAGGGCACCCTCCGGAATCCCCTCCAGATCGAACCTGAGGAGCAGCCTGGCATCCATGGCGCCGTCGGCCTCACCCGTCATGCCCGCCGCCGCGCTGGGCTGCAGCACCAGCGTCTCCGCAGCAGCCGTCGTGACCATGCCCGCGGCCCATGCAACGACCACAAGAAGAACTATCGCGTGTCTCATCATGCACCTCCGTTAACGGATAAGAACCAGGGTGCCGGCTGCCGTGCCGGAGACCGAGCGCACCTTCCACAGGTAGACGCCGGCGCCGAGGGGGCGCCCCGACTCATCGGTCCCATCCCATTCCACCAGGGCACGCCCGGCAGGCCGTTCTTCGTTCAGCAGCGTCTTCATCAGGCGCCCCTGCATGTCAAACACCGCGACTTCCGCGTGACCTGCCGCCGGCAGAGACAAGACAATGGTCGCGGTCTCGCGAGCCGGATTCGGCCGCACCGCCTCTACCACCAGCCCTGTGGGCAGGGCCTCGTCCTCCGGGAGTCGAGGTGCCGGAGCGGGTGGTTGCGGCAGCCATGGGTCGTACACGATGGCGCCCGACCACGACCCGCCGAAGCTCTGGGCTGCAGGCGGGTTCTCGCCCCAGTAGTTGAGCTGAGCGTAGATCGGCACCGGGTTCTGCCCTGGCTGCCCGATGCTCGGGCCGTAGAATAGGTCGGTCGTGTTCTGCGAGAAGGCATTGGTGCCCGGGCTGTTGGGCGCCACGGTTCCCAGGTCGGCCGTCGGGCCCGTCATGAACAGGTCGGTGACCGCCACGGCCCGGGGAAGCGGTACGACGGGCGAGCTGTAGCCCTGAATGGTGCAGCCCCGTATCGTGGCCATGGTGCCCTGGCCCCGGGTTCTGATCCCCTGGAAGCACCCTCCTGATCCATCCATCCCGCATCCCTGAATGGACACAGTGGCATTGCCCGATTCCACGTGGATCGCCGTGCCTGCCACGTTCTGGAAGGTGTTGGCGCCGACGGTCGCCTTGGCGCCCGAGCCCAAGTGTATACCGTCGCCGGGGCTGGTCCAGAATTCGTTGATATCGGCGCCCGCCCCGCCGATGTACAGGGTGGACAGGGCGTCGGTGACAGCGATCCCCGTGTCATTCTCCTGGAACCAGCACCCCTTGATCGAGCCCGCGCCCCGTTGGGAGGAGATCCCGATGTCACATTCACGGAATGTGCAGCCCGTGGCCATGAC
>JAFGKV010000052.1 GCA_016928395.1 Candidatus Fermentibacterota bacterium
CCTGCCGCGATTGCTGTCCCATGGGTATGAGTGCGGTGCCCACCCGTGGGCGCTTTGCATCTTCTCGGGTCACAGGGTGCCGCACAGGCTTTGCCAGGAGGGCACGATGCAACAACCATTGGCCGGACTTGTGTCTCTCATAGCAGTCCTTCTCGTCCCCAGTGTCGGCATTGCCCAAGGCCACGGCGACATGTTCGGCATTTGCGTGGAGTCGCATGAGCAGGGGTGGCCTCAGGTGTGCTACAATCCCCTGGCGGACGAGTACCTCGCCGTGTGGGAGGACTATCGCGGCGCCGGCAGCGATATCTACGGGCAGTTCATAGACGGTGACGGATCGCTCCGCGGAGAAGACATCCCGATTTGCGCATCCGCCGGCCATCAGTATTGGCCTCGGTTGGACTTTGATCCCTCCACGGCCCGCTATCTCATCGTATTCGAAGACTGGCGCAATGCTCCTGACGGCGATATCCGTGGCGTCTTTCTCAATGCCGACGGGTCGTTCTTCGACACGCCCACCTCGGAGGGAGACCATACCTTCGGCATCTGCACCAATGCCTCGGCAATCTATACCTGTGCGGTAGCCTTCAACCCGGAGAGCCACCGCTATCTTGTGGTCTGGGGCGACTTCAGAAATGATCCCACGGGCCAGAGTTTCACCGGTGCGGATGTCTTCGGGCAGATGGTCGGCGCCGATGGCACTCTCATGTCGCCCGCGGATCCTGCCGTCAATTTCCCCGTTGCCAATCATCCCGACATCCTCGAGAGCGTGGCTGATGTGACGTTCTGCATGGGCACCATGGAGTGGCTCGTCGCATATGGAACGGCTGCCGGATGCGTCATGGCCCAGCGCGTCAGCGCAACCGGGGCTCTGATCGATAGGGATGGAGCAGTGACTACCGTTCCTGCGCCGCTGGTCGTGTCCGCTCAGTTCCAGAACGGTCCCGACTGCTTCCAGGCCCGCGTCAAGGCCAACTGCCAGGGATTGGCATGCATCCCCGACTGGCATGAATGCGAGGTGGTCTGGAAAGGCCTGGCTGAGGGGTTCACCGACAACGATGTCTGGGGCCAACGGATCGGTTTTGTGAATGAGGCAGGTGCCTGGGTGGCGAAGTACGTCGCGGCAGACGGCACCGTCACCGAGAACGTCTCCAATCATGCCATCAGCATCCAGGCAGACTGGGTCGGCCCGGCGGACATCGATTTCAGCGTGCAGGATAATGAGTTCCTGGTGGCCTGGGGCGATCCCCGAACCCAAGGGCTTGCGGGGCAGGACCTGTACTACCAGCGCCTCTGGGTTGATGTGTCCCAGGGAGGACAGATGGTCTGGCTTGATGATGATCGCGTGAACACGGTGGAGGAGACCGAGAACATCCCCGTGTTCACGACCCCCGCCTATGAGGGCAGCCTGCTGGGCATAGCCCACAGCACCGCACGAAATGAGTTCCTTGTGGCATTCACCTATGTGCCGGAAGGCGCTCAAACCGGCGACATCATGGGGGTCATTGCGAGCGGTTCGCCGCCAGTGGCAGCGGATGACAAACCCGTGGTCGCCGAGCGGATCTGGCTAGAACCGTTTCGCCCGAACCCCTTTGACCACACGACCGCTGTTCGCTTCGCCATCCCCCGCGAGGGCAGAGTGACCGTCACGGTCTCCGATCTGGTGGGCCATGCTGTAGCCACCCTTTCCGACGGCGTCCGCCCGGCGGGAGCCCACACGGTCTCCTGGGACGGAACGAATGGCGCCGGCGTGCCGGTGGGCGCGGGCGTGTACGTCTGCTCAGTGCGGTGTGACGACCGCGTGGAGACGAGGCGGGTAGCGCTGATCAGGTAGTCTGTCTCGGCGGGTTCGCTGCAGTTTGAGCCCGGGCGATGGGTGCTCGCCTATATCGCCGCCTCACGTGCCCTGCGGCATTGCCCGGCATCGTCGCAGTTCATACCGCTCCCCTTCGCGCCTGACGGCGCTCCTACACCGTGCGGGCACCACTCCGTTGTCTTGTAGGGGCGACCGCCCCTGGTCGCCCGCTGGGGGCGGGGTTCGGGCCAGTATCGTTATCGTTGTCGCAATCGCGATCGGGGACGACGAGCTGGGGCAGTTGAGTACGTGTACGTGTACGAGCTTTGCATGTACCCCCAAACAAGTCGCGGCGCCGGCCGACCTGGACGATGGATGGTGTGACGTCCACCCCTCTCCCCGTCATTGCCCGACTCGATCGGGCAATCCAGGCCGGAGCAGTCTTGTTGGGTTACGCATTCGCGAACCCAACCTACGTGTCTGAATACTGAGCCTCTTGTGAAACCCGCGCGGACGACACGAAGGTCGTCCCTCCATTCTTAGCACAAGGCTTGTTCCGTCTATGCTCTGGAGGGTTGGGCTATGGCCCGACCGCCCAACAGACTGGGTTTCGCAAGAACCTCCACTGACTACCTATGACTGCCGACTACCGACTGCCGACTGCCGACTGCCGACTGCTCATAGGGCGCCCCAATGCACAAGGGCGCGGGCCTGACTAAGCCCACGCCCTTGATTCGCGACAGAGCTACCGCGCTACCAGAGGAAAACCTGCTGGAGCACCAGGTGGGTAAGGCTGTCCATGTTCTCATTCTCGTAGGACACGAGCTGCGCCTCGACCTGGGTCCTGAGGGTCTTCGACCAGAAGTAAGTAAGACCGGGGGTCATCACGGTGGAGCCGTCATCATCTGTGTCGGTATTGGGGTCCCACACTGAATACCCGAAGTGCACGCCGAACTCCGGTGCCAGCTTGAACAGCGCCTTGGCGGTATAGTACTGGAACTTGTCAAAGTCCCAGTCCTCGAATGCGTCAGTCGGATTCTGAACGGCGGCGGTGTTGTCCCCCGTCCCGAACTCGACGAGCGCCTGGAGGTTCCTGTTACCGATATCGCGATTCAGGCCGAGATCGAACCCGAAGGCCATGCCGGAGTTGACCTCGGCATCTTCGCTGTGCGGGCTCGCACTCGCCGGGTCAATGAGTCCGACCATCATCGCGTTTGCGCCGACCTCGAGGCACGGAGTCAAGTTGACAACCGCGCGGGCACCGAAGTCGAGCTTGGGATCCTGGTCGGGCACGTCTTTGTCAACCGGCGAACCCGAGTATGCGCCAGCGGTGAACCTGAGCCGGGGATGCGCCAGCATCAGCTCGAGGCCATAGTTGTAGTCGGAATAGCCCAAAGTCTTCAGGTTGGAGGACGCCGGGCTGCGATCCACGGTCAGCAGCTTGCCGGTGGGGTGCAGCACCTCGCGGCTGAAGGCTTTCTTCACGTGGCCGAACCGCAGCGACAGGGCATCGCTGAACCTGGGAATCACAAAGGCATTCTGAAGGACGATGTCCCCCGTCTGGCTCATGTCAGCCTCGACGCTCCAGGCCACCTTCTTCACGATGGCGCCGGCATCCACCTCACCGCTGAAGGTGAAGCGGTTGAAGGCCATCCCGAAACCGATGTTGGACGAGTTGCCCTCGCCCTTGTCGATGACGCGAAGGTTCGGCGCCAGGTAGCCGCTGAACTTCGAGCCCTGAGCCTCGCCCGTCGAGGCAAGGCCCGCGACACACAGAACCAGTACTGCCAGAAGGATGTGCTTCAATGCATACGCTCCTCTGGTTGAACCCTGTGATCACCGGGAGCCGACATCTCATAGGCTCTCCGGGCTGATCACGCCATGCAACATGATCGGGTCTCCGTGCCGGCACCACGGTACGGAGACCCGATCGAACCGCACGCAAACTTGCGACCCGGGCCGCGCCCGTCAAGCATGAGCGGGGGATCGGTTCGCTTCGGTCTCTTCAGAATGAGGAGTGAAGAGATGGGCAGTAGTCAGGAGTCAGAATCCAGAATTCAGCACCCGAGTTCAGGGTTGGGGGTTCAGCCCGGACAGCCCACCCGCTCCTCCCTTTCGCAAAAGGGAGGTTGGGAGGGATTGGGAACGGAGGAATCATGAGGATGGATGGACAAATGGATGAGACTTCTGAATCCAGACTTCAGGATTCTGAATACTCTGCAGTTCATGTAGGTTGGGGTTAGCGACGCGTAACCCAACACCCGTGGGGACGACCACCCGCTGGTCGCCCGCCGCCGGCGTGTCCGGGCAATCCAGGCTGAGTCTCTGGATCACCCGGCGAAAACGGGTGATAGCGCTCGCACCATATTCCATGAGTAGAATATTCTATGCATGGAATATGGGATCCTTCAATCATCTCATCCCCTGCCTTGGCTTCTCCGCCACCACCAGCATCTCGAAGTCGTCATGGGTGAGTGCATTGTCCCGGCTGAACCCCCCCGTCGGGCAGCCGAACAGCGCAACCCGTGCGAAGCCGAGGCTCGTCAAGAGCCAGGTCATCTCGCAGGGCGCATAGTATCGCTCATTGCAGACGAGCGTCTTCACGACCCCGTCATCGTCAGTGACCTCGAAGGTCGAGCCGTCGCGGAAGGTGTGCAGATCGAAATGATGGTCATGGGTCCTGCCGGTCTCGCTCTGATCGTTGATGAAGTCTTTCACTGAATGAAAAAGAGGAAACAGGGCATTGAGGGTCGTGAGGATGAGTTTCCCGGGCTCTCGCAGGGCAGCGGCCGCATTGGCCAAAATGGCGAAGTTCTCCTCATCGGTCTCCATGAGCGGAAACGCCCCCTCGCAGAGCATGATCACCAGGTCGAACTCCTCACGACACGTGAGACGGCGGGCGTCGCCCTGCCGGAATTGAACCGACACCCCGGCGTCGACGGCCTTTTCGCGAGCCCTCGCCAGTTGGGTTTCCGACAAGTCGATACCGGTCACCTCATAGCCGCGCCTTGCCAGCTCGATGGCGTGGCGACCAGTGCCGCAGCCGATATCCAGGATGCGGATTCCCTTGTTGTGTTCGATCTCGGCCTCGATGAAGTCGACCTCGACGCCGGTGCCCTGGGTATAGGGCTCCGTATCGTAGGTTCGCGCATAGTTCGTGAACAACTCCTCATACCATCGCATAGATCAGCTCCTCCCTCAGGGATTCCCCCGGTCTTCGTGTCTGCAAAGCCCCCATCCCGCGAATGCCAGCCCGACCAGTGTGCCCGCCACCGTATCCAAGGCAAAATGATACCGCCCATAGACCGTCGCGACAAGAAGCCCCATTGTTGGCGCCAGGGTAAGCCAGAAGACACGGCGTTCATCTCTGAAGGCCATGACAAGATTGCACACCGCTAGGGCCGCATGGCTGCTGGGGAATGCCCCCCCTCTGACACCGCCGCGGTCGGCCACGGCATGGGTAAGCCGGTAGAAGAACCCGTCCCGAAGGGCCTCAGGCAGCGGGGGCGACGCATAGAGAGGGCTGGTCGCCGGGATCCAGATGTAGCACAGGAGGCATACGCCGAAGCATGTACAGAGATTCCTCATCACCCTCGCCGCCCTTTGGGCTCGACCCTCAAACGCCAGCACCACGGGCAGGCCAATCACCAGGAAGTAGAACGAGAAGTAGCAGGCATGAAGCACCTCCGAGAGCGCCTTCCATGGTGCGGCTTCGGCCAGGAACATAGCGGGTTGCCCGCCGAATGCCGCCTCTTCCCACCGCTTTAGGGGACCATCAAGAAGCCACACGGGGAGACCCCGGCTGATCATGCCTGTCAGCGGGTAGAGAACTGGGAAGCACGCCAGGGGAGCGACGGCTCGCAGACCGGTTGCCCGCGGGGAGGAGGGTCTGGGAAGGCGACGAACGAAGAAAAACATCGCGGCGGCCACCAGCATGCCGCCGGCCAGGGTCGCCCAGGACGGCGGGCGGATCAGGATCGCGGATGCCCCGGCCAGTGCCAGGTAGGCACCCAGCACACCTTCGGCGGGGAAGGCCACCTCGTCCCTACTCGGGGATGTCATAGGGATGGACGCGTATATCCGCGTAGGCGAACCCCGTCTTCTTTCGTTCCTCCTGTTCAGCGATCCAGGCATCAAGCCCCAGTTCCTTCATCCGCGCCCCGTCCGCCAGCAGGGTCGGATACCCTTTGGCGATGCCGAGCACGCGGTGGCAGGGGTACTCGCCGCAGAGGGGGCACACGGTGACACCCTTGGAGGACGCGCATTTCCGAATGCCGCAGAAAAACGGCCCACATCGCCCGTCGCGGCACCTGCAGCGCTCCTCGGAGTGCGCCAGGTCGCCCAGGAACTCCCAGAACTCCGGGAAGCCGGGGATGTCGTGGCCCCACAAGTCATACCCTTCCCTTTGCATGGCATCCTGAAGCGAGCGCGCGCGACCCGGGATACGATTACGCTGCGCACACAGTCCGCAGTAGAGCCCGCAGTACGTCACGAGGGTCAAGTCTGGCATGGAAACCCCTCCGGCGTGGAGTGGGCCAGCCGGGGGACGGTGTTCATCTGGCCGGCCTGCGGGATCGGAACCCCCCCGAAGTCGGCGTGGGCCCATGATCTGGAGGCAGCGGTTCACCCGAAGGTGCAAGCTTCGGCCGAGGCGTGCGACGGGGAGGCTTTGTGGCGGTGTGCAGCGCGTCGATGATGGTCTTGAGAATCAAGAGCATCATCCCGCGGTCGTCGTCGCTCACGTTCTCTGCATCAGCGAGTGCCTCGATGACCAGGGCCATGAGATTCGGTTGCGCGGGGGATTTGGGCAGTCGTCTGGAGGCGTCGCCTGGCGACGACTCCCCGAGTTCCTCCATGTCTGCGTCGTTCTTCCTCAAAGCCCGCAGGACTATTCGATGGTCAAGCGGCTTCACCGGCTGAAGTGAGGTCAGCTCATAAGCCCTCACGATGACAGCAAACAATGAGTAGCAGATGAGCGAGGCTTCTTCGGTGAGGTCATCAGTAAGCTCCGTCACGAAGACCGCCAACTCGGGCTGTCTATCCGCCAGAGCCCTGAAGTACTCCGTCGCGTTTGACGGTTTCAGCCTCTCAAGCTCCATGAACGCCTGCCCTATCGCCTTCTCACCAACCATAATGCCCGCCTTTCTCGCTGATCGTACAGGTACAAGTCACACTCCACAACACGGTGCGCACCGTTGCGATATCCACGCCGGATTCCGCCGACGTCATGAGAGGCTCTTCAGGCCAGCGCGACGTGGATTTCGAACTTCAGGCTTCCGTTCTGACTGCCCCTCGCCGAATGCCTCTCATCCTTCTAGCGCCTCGCGTACTCGTGCGGAAAGCTGGGCCAGGGTGAAAGGCTTCTGCACGAAGTGCACGCCCTCGTCCAACACGCCATGATGAGCTATCGCGTCTGCCGTGTATCCCGACATATACAGGCATCTTAGGCCCGGGTTTATTGCCGCTATCCGACCCGCCAACTCCCGCCCGTTCATCTCCGGCATAACCACATCCGTGATCAGCAGATCGATCTCCCCGCCGTGTTCCTCCGCCTTGTGCAGCGCCTCCCCTGGCGTTCCCGCACAGACAACCTGATACCCCAACCCCTGCAGCATCTCCGCTCCCATCGGCAGAATCGCCGGGTCGTCTTCCACCAACAGCACCGTCTCACCGCCGCGTTGCGGTAGGGCAGCGTCTGCAACCTCCCATGCCTCCTCGTTCTCGCTCCTATGACGTGGCAGGTAAATCCTGAACGTCGTACCGCTCCCCACCTCGCTGTAGACCTCGATGAAACCATTGTTCTGCGTCACAATCCCGTGGACAGTCGACAGCCCCAATCCAGTGCCCTCGCCTACGCCCTTGGTCGTGAAGAACGGTTCGAAGAGGTGCTCCATCATCTCCTTCCTGATCCCGCATCCGTCATCGCTCACCGCCAGCATTACGTATGGTCCGGGTTTGCGCCCTGCGTGGCTCGCGCAATACTCCGCGTCCAAAAAAACGTTCTCTGTCGCGATGATCACCTCACCGACTCCGCCAATGGCATCCCGCGCGTTGACACACAGGTTCGCCAGGATCTGATCCACCTGGGACGGGTCCATTCGCACGCTCCACAACCCCGCCTTCGGCTTCCATGACAGCCTGACATCTTCACCGATCAGCCGCCTCAGCATCTTCAACATCCCGTCGATCAAATCGTTCAGGTCAATGACTCTCGGCTGCACGATCTGCTTGCGGGCGAAGGCCAGCAGCTGCCTGGTGAGGTCAGTGGAGCGCCGCGCTGCCTCACGGATCTCCTCCAGGTTCGGACGGAACGGATCCTTCTTCTCCATC
>JAFGKV010000329.1 GCA_016928395.1 Candidatus Fermentibacterota bacterium
AAACAGCCGTTCGATCCGTCGAGGATGCAGTCGCGGATGGTGGGCGTGCTCCCCCCCTCGCACAGGATGCCAGTCCCAAGCACGGAGTGGAACGACCCTTCGACCGTCGGCGACGCGCCACCTGTCACGTGGACCCCGACGCCCGTCACGTCGTTGAAGTAGTTCCACTCTCCCGTCGTGGGGCCTCCCAGAATCAGGGATCCTCCATTGCCCGAACAGGCGAGTGCAATGTCGTCGATGTACGAGCACTGACATGCCTTGACATGCCCATTGACCCTGGTCAATGAGATACCATTCGTGCAGTACTCAAAGGTGGAGCCAATGACGTATGCCTCCATGGTGAAGGGGGATTGGGGAGAGAAGCACACGCCAGTGGTGCAGTACTGGAAATCGACCCCCATGACCGTGTAGTGATCGTAGTAGTAATAGGGATCCTCGCTTGCCCAGATGCCGAAGGTACAGTATTCGATAGATCCGCCGTCGACGAAGACATCCGAATGCCACATCTCGAATCCCTTGCCACAGCCTGAGATCTGGGGATAGGAGAAGTATGAGGAGTCTCTGATCAGGTAGATGCCGGCGCCCGTCACGTTGTCGACCCGAAGGTCGTTGAACGTGATGTCACAGTGGTCGAGGTAGAGCCCCTTGCACGCCGTCTGCCCGTGTATTCTCAGGTTCGAGACTCCGAACTGTTGGTATCCGCTGTTGTAGAAGTACACCGCGCCATCCGGCTGCCACGGATCCCATATTGGAGGATTCGAGATCACTTCGATGTCCGCAATATGCATGTTGTAGATACCGTTGAAGTACATGCCATGGCGAGCACCTCCGTCAATTTTGAAGCCCTCGTCCGGTCTGCCGAAGTTCAACCCGCCCCCATTTCCGCTGAAGTAGACGGTGTAGTTGTCCTCCCCGCCATGGATCTTGACGTCTTCCTCCTCGGCGACGGACCGCACCGTGACTCCCGACTTCAGGGTGATAGACTCGTAGTAGGTGTAACCCCTGTTGATCTCCGAATGGACTATGACAACGTCTCCCGAGCTGGCGTCGTCTATATGCTCTTGAATGGATTCTCCGGGGTAGACGTGCCATGCCTGTTGTGCATGAAGCTGCATGGGCAAGACTGTCGAAACGACAATCACACCAATCAAATGTCTCATGATATGCCCCTTTGATCGCGTGCCTGAACTGAGCGGATTCATTCAGATGGACATGCTGCATGTCCATCCGCAGCGATGGAGAATTCGCGTCAAGGCGGTCGTGAGCGAATGATACGTCTCATCCTCGCTTCCTCCTCTGGTCGGAGACCCACCAGGGGTCGATGCCCCTGGCTCATCGAATCGAATGTGGAAAGCTCTACGATGACGCATCGGCTGCTCATCTGACGATCACCACTTCTCTGGTAGCAACGAACTGATCTGCCGTCAGCCTGACCAGATACGTGCCGTTGGGGAGATCTCCACCGTTCTCCAGTCGGGGCTTCCATAGAACCGTGTGCTCACCGGCCTGTTCGGGTCCGCCTGTAATGACAGCCACCTGATGGCCGGCGAGGTCATAGACTCTGATCTGGACGAGAGCAGGCTCTGGAATGCGGTAGCGCAGATCAATACCGTCCCGGCCCTGATTTGGTGCGAAGGCCTCAAACGCATACCCCTCGGGGATGCACCCTTCTGCGATTTCTCCTGCCAGTGGCACCTCGCAGGTACACCCGAACTCCGACGTGCTTCCGTTCCCGTTCGTCGCCGTGCAGGTGACCCGGGTCCCGGGGGCAAGCGCCGGCGTCATAGTATAGCGATATGTACTCCAGACCGGCCCCTGGACGATTTCCTCCGCGTCTCCGAGATACGTCATGCCGCTGTACACATAGTCGTATCCAGCCTCCGAGCAGACACCCCGTACGCTCGGATCGGCGATGAAGATTTCCACGACGCAATCGCGCATGCAGCGAAAGTATACCGTGGTGCTCTCCGTGTCCGTGTTCATGGACTCGCACAGCGGCGTATCGATCTCCTCGTTGACTCCAGGGCCGTAGACCCCATCGACGAAGTCGACGCCGTGGAAGTTCTCCACTCCGGGATTCAAGAGGTCTATGCCGCCTCGACACTCGTAGATGGAGTTTCGACTGATGGTGACATAGTCGGTTATGTCACCTATCAGATATATCCCTGGGCCCCCATGAGAGTGGGCGATGATGTTCTCGTCAATGAGGTGACCGGGGCTGTAGCCGATGAGGACACCCTCATCGGCGCCCATGGGATACCCGTCCAGCCCCTCGCCCAGGCGGTTGTCGCTTACTGTTACCTGCCCGTTGTCGCATTCGGTGTGTGAGATGTTCACGAGCTCCCAGTAGGCGTTGCAGACTTGATTGTCGCGAAAGAGCACGGGCCCAACCGTGTGGCTCAGGTGTACTCCGCCGAGAGGAGCGCTGAACAGATCCGCCGTGCCCGTTCGGTCGGTGCCGATGATGTTGTTCACGATCTCCACATCGCCGCAGTAGCCCAGAGAGATGAACGTGCTGCGGGCGCAGGAGAGGATGTTCCGCTCCTGCAAGTCATCGCCCCCGATCCGAAGCCCCCTGACGCGCGCCGCCGAGAGACATGTGCCGGATTGTCGGCCGCACTCGGTGCCCGTCGGGTCGATCCCGAGGTAGCAGCCGGTCACCTCGATGTCTTCCGTGACATCTCCGGACTCAGGCTGAGCTCCTGCAATACCGATGACAGACGCGTCGAATCCATTGATGCACAGCCCCTTCACTGCGACGTGGCTGGCGCGACTGATGGCGATGCTGGCGCCATTGCCCGGGCCGGCCCCCTTGAGTTCGATCTCGGGCCCATAGGGATTCGGATCGCCGCCGATGAAC
>JAFGKV010000330.1 GCA_016928395.1 Candidatus Fermentibacterota bacterium
GTCGACACGGCCGCCGAAGCTCCCCGCGTCAGGAGGGCTGTCGCCCCACCAGTTCATCTGGGCATACAGGTAATCAGGAACCGCCGCCTTATTCGAGTACCAGAGGTCGCACGTGTTGTCTTCGAAGTTGTTCTCGCCGTGACTCGCCAGGGTCCCCAGGTTCGCGGTGGCGCGATACGCGATCGCCGCCCTGGGGCCGGGCGACACTGGGCTCGCGTAGTCGCGAAGCGAGCAATACCGGATGGTCGCCATGGTGTTCTCGCCGCTGGTGGCGATCCCTTCGAAACAGCCGTTCGATCCGTCGAGGATGCAGTCGCGGATGGTGGGCGTGCTCCCCCCCTCGCACAGGATGCCAGTCCCGAACACGGAGTGGAACGACCCTTCAACCGTGGGTGATGCTCCGCCTGTGACATGGACCCCGACGCCCGTCACGTCGTAGAAATCGTTCCACTCTCCTACGGTGGGGCCTCCCAGAATCAGGGCTCCTCCATTGCCCGAACAGGCGAGGGCAACGTCATCGATGTGCAGGAAGTCACATCCTTTGACGTGCCCATTCACCCGGGTCAGCGAGACACCATTCGTGCAGTACTCGAACGTGCAGCTTATGAGATACGCCTCCATGGTGAAGGGGGCTTGAGGAGTGAAACACACGCCAGTGGTGCAGTACTGGAAGTCGACCCCCATGAACGTGTAGTGATCGTAGTAGTAATAGGGATCCTCGCTGGCCCAGATGCCAAAGGTACAGTCCTCGATAGATCCGCCGTCGACGAAAACATCGGAATGCCAGAGCTCGAATCCTTTACCGCAGCCCGAGATCACAGGATCGGTGAAGTATGATGAATCCCAGAAGAGGTGCGCACCGGTCCCGGTTACATCGTACACATGCAAATCGTTGAACGCTATGTCGCAGTGCTCAAGGTAGAGGCCCTTGCACGCCGTCTGCCCGTGTATTCTCAGATTCGCGACTCCGAATTGCTGGTATCCGCTGTTGTAGAAGTACACCGCGCCATCCGGCTGCCAGGGATCCCATATCGGAGGATCAGAAACCACGTGAATATCGCCCAGGTGCATGTTCCAGCAGCCATTGAAGTACATGCCGTAATGGGCACTGCCATCAATGGTGAACCCCCCGTCTTGGCCGCCCGATTGGCTCCCGAAATGCAGCCCGCCGCCGTTGCCGCTGAAGTAGACGGTGTGGTTGTTGGCGCCGCCGTCGATGGTGACGGAGGATGATCCCTCGAATGAATACACGTCAACCCCAGCCTTCAAGGTAATGCTCTCGTAGTAGGTCCCAGGGTGGACAATGACGTCGTCCCCGGCAACCGCGCCATTGATCGCCGCCTGGATAGACTGGCCCTCATACACGTGCCAGGGCGTTGCCCACAGGGGTAGCGGCAACAGAAGCAAGGCAAGGAAGAGACTCGTTCGCATGCTGTCCTCCATCTCCGTTTCGAGCCGTTCTTTCTCACGCTGAACAGGTGGATTCAGCCCAGCAGGGAGGCCCGCACAACCGGGGCGGTCCCCTCGGATGCGGCGTGGGAGATTCCACGGTGCGCGTCATCGCACCACCATCACCTGCTGCGACGAGACAAACTCATCCGTCTCCATCCGCACCACGTATGACCCGCTCGGCAACGGCCGGCCGCGGGTGTCCTGTGCCCGCCACCACAGGCCATGCACCCCGGCCTCGAACCTCGCGCCTGCCACCCGCGCGACATCCCTCCCCGCGCTGTCGTACACGTTGATTCGGACAGGACATGCCTTGGGGAGGTGAAACCGGATCGCCGCGCCGTCGGAACAGGGATTCGGCGCCGGCGGGAAGAAGCGATACGCGGAGGGCAGGCACCCGCGTGCCGATTCGCCCGCCAGCGGCACCTGGCAGGTGCATCCGAACTCGGAGGTGCTTCCGTTGCCGTTCGTAGCAGTGGACGTCAGCACGGTTCCCTCAGGCAGGGCGGGTGACACGGCGAAGCGGTACGTGCTGAATACCGGGCCTGCCATCACCTCCCGGGCATCCCCCAGGTAGGTCTTGCCGCTGTACACCTTGCCATGACCGGAAAGCGGGCAGAGCGCCCACACGCCCGGGTGGTCACCAATGAATACTTCCACCGTGCAGTCCCGCATGCACGTGAAGAACGCCATGGTCTCTCCCCCCCCGCCATCATCCCGGTTCACGATGGAGTCACAGTAGCACGGGTCGATCTCCTCGTTCACCCCAGGGCCGTAGGCGCCATCGATGAGATCGACCCCCTGGTCGGTGCAGTTGCGGTTGCCGAGGTTGATGCCCAGGTGGCTGCAGTCGTAGATGGAGTTTCTCGTGATAGTCACATAGTCGGTGGGGTCACCGTGAAGGTACATCCCGTACCAGACCCTGGAATGAGCGATGACGTTCTCCTTGAAGAAGTGGCCGGGCGAATAGCGGACTTCGACGCCATCAATCGCACTCATGGGCGTTCCGTCCACACCCTCACCCAAGCGGTTGTTGATCACCCTGACCTGCCCACTGTCGGGGTCAGTGTGTGAGATGTTCACGAGATCCCAGTAGGCGCTGCAGACTTGATTGTCGCGGAAGAGCGCTGGCCTGACGGTGTGGCTCAGATGCACTCCGCCGAGGGGAGCGCTGAGCAGATCCACTGTGCCCGTTCGATCGGTTCCGATGATGTTGTTCACGATCTCCACATCGCCGCAGTAGGCCAGGCTGAGGTACTTGTTGCCGGCACAGGAGATGATGTTGCGCTCTATTTGGCTGTCGCCGCCAATCCGGAGCCCCACCACGTGGTAGGCCGAGAGACCACAGCCGGACTGGCTTCCACATCCGGTGCCAGTTGGGTCGATCCCGAGGTAGCATCCTGTCACTGTGATGTCCGTGGTGACCTCTCCGGATCCGGGTAGAGAGCCCGCGATGCTGATGAGGGACGCGTCGAATCCATTGATGCACAGCCCCTTCACTGCGACGTGGCTCGCGCGGCTGATGGCGATGCTGGCGCCATTGCCCGGGCCGGCCCCCTTGAGTTCGATCTCGGGCCCATAGGGATTCGGATCGCCGCCGATGAAC
>JAFGKV010000009.1 GCA_016928395.1 Candidatus Fermentibacterota bacterium
GGTCCTCCTTTCGACCGGCTCAGTCTACCTCCTTCCGTTACCCATGTATTGACCTATTCCCGTTACCTATGTATTGAACCTGTACCAGGCTGAACCCTGAACCCTTGTTTGAGAGTGTATCTCCAACGGGATCGTGGTGGAACGCCCCAGGCTGTAGCCCCGGCGCTCTGCGCCGGGTGACACGCCGCAGAGCGGCGTGGCTACAACTCAGCGTACTCTCAACCTCGAAAACCCTGAGAGCGCCCCGCGCCCTCAGAGGCCCGACTGAACCCCGAACCCTGAACCCTGAACCCTGGGAATTGCTCGCGAAGCGGGCCGAACCCTGGGAACTGCTTACGGCACACAGAACGCGCAGCAGATGGCGTCCCGGGCCTTGTCCAGTTCGCTCTCCCGCACGAGACATGCCACTGTCGAGATGGAGGTGGAGACCCCAAGCACCTGGATCTCCTGGTCCGCCAAACACGAGAACAGGTGAGCCGCCACGTCGGGTGTTTCCCGAAAGTGCGGGCCATACACGCCGATGGTTGCCACATCCCTGACCGCATCGATCTTTGCGGCCTCCACTGAATTCCTCAGGGTCTCGAAGGTCGCGACAATGCGCTCTCCGTCGGCATTGCTTACGCAGAGCATGAGATTGGCGGTGCCGTACGCATCCGTGGCGGAGGAGATGAACTCCACATTGACACTGAGCTTGGCCAGTTGTCGGAACAGGCGCCCGGCGATGCCCGGGCGGTCGGGCACACCCATGATCCTGATGCTCGTGAGACCCTTGCTCTCGATGATGCCACCAACGGTGATCTTGCGCATCATCCACCCTCTCTTTGCGCCCGCCGGTATCGCGGGTTGCGTGACTGTGCTGCTCTCAGAGGCCCGCCGGTCGAGGTGGCATCACGAGTGGGCATACCACGTGCTTCGCCACCGCCTCGGATGATCCGTTCACCCGTAGCTGCGCATACAAAAATCCAAATTTCGCTTCCAGTTCTGCCATTATCACCCTGTTCACCTCGTCCGGCAGACTCCACATCTCGTGCTTGAAGGGGCCGAATCCCTTCTTCCGGTTCTTATAGAGGAACTGCTCGTCTGTTTCGCCGTCTTTCCGCTCCTTGGCGCTGGCAACCTTAAGGTGCTCGTACACCCGTGCGCGAAGGTCGGCAGGAAACGAGGCGTGATCGAATATCATGTTCTGGAATCCCGTGGCCAGGTGCACTTCCGCGACACGAGCCTCAGGGAACCGATGGAACATATCATCGGGAAGCGTGGAGGCGCCGTGCTGCACCGTGCCGGCTATCCCGTATTTCGCCCGGGCCACCGCGCCGATGTCCTCCAGCACCTGGAAATCCAGCTTCACCTTGGCGACGGTGCCGTCGGGAAGGGGGATACCCCCATGGCTCGTGCCGGTCTGCACGCTGATCTTACTGATGCCCTTCATACCCTGCGGCAGGGCCTTGGTGAGGCCCTGCATGTAGACCTCGAACTCCTCCACCGTGCTATTCCTGCCGCCGACCTCGCCGATCTCGCCACCAACGCTCACGGTAATGCCTTGGGGCTCATGCCCGCGGATGAACTCCGTCATGGCCGCTGCGACTTCGAAGTTGTCCCGCTGCTGTTCCTCCTCGGTGGGACGCTCCAGCACGACCAGCGTCGAGCTGTCGATGTCGATGTTGTAGAATCCGGCATCCAGGGCGTCGCGGATGAGCGTTTTCAGCCCGTCCAGTTCCTTGACGGGGTCTTTGAAGTATGATGATGCCTTGGCCTGAAAGTGATCGCCCTGGATGAAGACCGGGCCGACGAATCCTTCCTTGACCGCGGCCGCCAGTACCGCGGCGGCGTACTCCGCCGGGCGCTGTTCGGTGTACCCGATTTCGCTCTTGGCAATCTCGAAGATGAGCGCGCCGACATCCTTGGCCTTGGCGGCGCGGAACGCAGCCCTGCACACATCATACGTGATGCCTCGGATATTCATGGCAGGCACGGTAAACCCGCCGGCATCCCCCCGCGCCATGGCCTCGTACAGGCCCTGGATGGAGCTGGGAATCGCCCCCACCGCGCACGCAGTGGCGCGTATGAGCCAGATCGCCGAGGCCTTCACCGCCTCATCCGTGGCGAACACCGCGGTCCAGATCAGATCATCAACAGCGCGCGACCGCACGGCATGTGCGTCAACAATGGTCACCTCGGTCTCGCCGATGCGGATCGCGCCGTCGATGCCGTTTCGAATCTCTTGCATCGTAGTCCAGATCATTGCAGCTTCCTCCCCGAATGAGGAAAAACTATCCTTCCGCACGAGTGACAATCCTCAACAGTATTGTCTTGGTTGTCGACCTGTCAAGACAACACAGTCGTGGCAGGTAAGTCCTGCTCGACATCAGTTGCCCGTGACCTCCATCCGTGCAGGAACAGGATGCGGGCGGTGAGGGTTCGCCCTGACATAGAGGACAAAGGATTCTTCACGACACTACATTCCCTTGATCCCGCGCTTCATCCGACTTTCTCCGGAGGTACGAGTGTTCGTCTTTCTTCCCATTCTGCTGGCAGCGGGCACTCTGGTGCCCGACTA
>JAFGKV010000331.1 GCA_016928395.1 Candidatus Fermentibacterota bacterium
ATCCGGCATCATGCGCCCTCACCCCGCACCCGCGGATGCGGGGGATGAGGGTGATGGGTGCCGCGTGGAGTGAAGTTACAGCTTAGTTATCAGTTCTCAGTTCCGGACTGCTTACTGCCGACTGCCTACTGCCTACTGGTTCCAGCCCCGCAGGGCAAGGCACACCGCTCGCAGGCGACAGGGTTCAGGGTTCGGGGTTCAGCCCGGCCTCCTTCACTTCTTCACCTCTTCACCTCTCTGCGTGAGACCCTCGCTTCCTTCATGCTCTTCATGCTCTTCATGGTGAACATAGCCCCGCAGGGCAAGGCAACCGTGACGAAGGAATGCAGAGCATACGCTCCATTCCTTCGTCACTTGTTCCCCTTTGAGTCCTTTGTGCCTTTGTGGTGAATTGCCTTCTCTGTGACCTCTGTGTCCTCTGTGGTGAGCTTCGCTTCGCTCGCAGGCGACAGGGTTCAGGGTTCGGGGTTCAGGCCGGCCCTCTTCACCTCTTCACCTCTTCACTTCTTTGCCCCTTGGGCCTCGCTTCGCTCGCGGGCGACAGGGTTCAGGTTTCGGGGTTCAGGCCGGCCTCCTTCACTTCTTTACCCCTTTACTTCTTCACCTCCAGAGCCCTTTGCGCTCTTTGCGTCTTTGTCGTTGACCCTGAGCGCAGTGGCGGGGCGTGAGACTGCCGCCTCCTCTGTGACCTCTGTGCCCTCTGTGGTGAGTTTCTGCCTCTTCCTCCGCTCGCGCTCCCCCAAACTTTTCCTTGAGTCCGACCCTTGACGAGACTATAGTGGCATGTGGAGTTCACACGGGGCAGAAGCGCGCAGCACGCTCCTGGTTCGTGTTTCGCATAGCCTCACGCGTTCACCTTCCCGTCACCCCGGGGGGAACCCGATGCCCGAGGACCCGCGCTTTCATCCGATCCCCCACGCCGGCTCGCCGGTTCCGATCGGCCACTATTCTCATGTTGGAATAGTGGCCCGTGCGCCCTCTTCAGCCAGAACAAGTTCCCATTTTGCCAGCGACCCTAGAACTGCCCAAAAGACAATCGGCGCGAAGGATGGATTCTTAGGATTTGGTGAGGGTCTCAATGGCCACAACCACTGATGACTTCTTGACTCAACCCGAGGGTCGGACGCGGGAGTACAAACGCGACCTGTCATCGCTTCGGCCGGTACTCAAGACGCTAGTTGCATTCGCCAATACGGCGGGTGGGACGCTCGTGGTTGGCCGGGAAGACCGCGGCACGGTGGTCGGCATTCGCGATCCCCAAGGCGATGCCGAACGGCTTTCAAATGCTGTGGCTGACGGGATCGCTCCGGACCTTCTCCCCGACATCGAGACCGTGGCCGTGGGTGACAAGACGCTGTTGGTCGCACACGTTGCACGGTGGCCGGGGCCGTTCTACTTGAAGGCTGAAGGACCGGAGAAGGGCGTCTATGTTCGGCTCGGGTCCACGACTCGCCGGGCAGGCGCCGACGCCGTTGCCGAGATGCGGCGGGTTGATGCAAGCCTTGCGTTTGACCAGTTGCCGTGCCTCGGCTCCGACCTTACAGATCTCGATAACGGGAGCATCGGCAGCGCGTTCGAGAAGGTTGGAAGGGACATTGGCCTGAGCAGTCTCCAGAGCCTTGGAGTCGTAGTCCGCTACGGAAAAGCTCAAGTCCCCTCAAACGGCGGCATCATCCTGTTCGGCACCGCCGAGGCGCGCCGCCTATACTTCCCGGATGCGGTCATCAGGTGCGCGCGATTCCACGGTACTGAGAAGGTTCATTTCATTGACCGGCAAGACATTGAGGGGAGAGTACTGCCGGGGATCGAGGACGCACAGAAGTTCATCGCACGGAACACACGGCTGGCGTCTAGGATCGAAGGGCTGCGGCGCCAGGACCTTCCTGAGTATCCCCGTGTGGCGCTTCGCGAGGCGCTCGTGAATGCCGTGGCGCACGCAGATTGGAGCGCACGGGGGAGTCAGATCATGGTTGCCGTGTTCTCGAACCGCATCGAGATTCAAAACCCGGGACAGCTGCCCTTCGGCATGACCATTGACGACATCAAGGCCGGGGTGAGCAGCATCCGTAATCGCGTTATCGCCCGCGTCCTGCACGAACTCGACTACATGGAAACCTGGGGCACCGGCTACAAGCGGATGCGCGCGGACTGCGAGGCTGGCGGTTACCCGCTGCCGGACTGGGTGGAACTCGGGCGGGTGACTCGGGTGGTGTTCCATCCGCATCCACAGGTTGCGGCGACAGGCGATGTCGGTAGAAATGTCGGTGAAAGTGTCGGTAGAACCGTGGTGCCAGGCATCCCGCTCAACGACCGCCAACGATGGTTCGTAGAACGGCTTGTGGATGGTGTCCACGTTCGCGCCGATGATATCGCGCGGCAGTTCGGCAGGACTGTGAGGACGGCCGAGCGCGACATCGCGGCCTTGGAACGTGCCGGGGTTGTCGAGTTCGTGGGTGCGCGGAAGAACGGCTACTATCGGGTGAAGGAAGCCGCAGTTTCCTCCCCGCAAGTCCGGACGACTCCATGAATCGCCTACGCGAAGCCTCGGCAGTCTGCGCCAGATAGCAGTCTCGGCACGTCAACGAGATCAGGACTTCCCGCTCCTGCTCCCTTGCTCCAGCGGTTCTCAACCGCTCCCCTGGGGATCGCCCTTCCCGCTCCCCGGCGGAGCCGCTGCGGGACGCTCCGTGGCGAGAGAATGAGGCTTCGCTGCGCTCGCAGTTCTCAGTCTTCAGTCTTCAGTTCTCAGTTCGGGCTGCCGGCTCGCTCACCTCTTTGCTTCTTCACCTCTTCACTTCTTTGCCCCTTGGGCTTCGCTGCGCTCCCAGGCCCCAGGGCTCAGGGTTCAGGGTTCAGCTCGCCGCCCCATCTCCTCACTCCTCACTCCTCACTCCTCACTCGACAGCCCCGTTCCGTTCTTGACTTCCCCCTCCTCCCGCCATACCGTTTGCTCTAATTGCCGATTGCCGATTGCCGATTGCCGATTGCCGATTGCCGATTGCCGATTACTGACTGCCGACTGGATCAGCTCCGCATTCCCAGGGGGAAGCATGCCCTCACTCTCATCCCACATCCCATGCCCCTGCATGGCCCGCCGAGCCAGAATCACCCACTATTCCAACCTTAGAATAGTGGCTACTGCGCCGTCTTCAGCCAGGACAAGTTTCCATTCTACCAGCGTCCCTAGCCCCCTCCCCTCGTGGACCAGGCCGTGGACTTCGTGCTCTCGAAGCTGAACCTCTCCGTGGGCACGCGTGCCGAGAGCGCCCAGGCATCTGTCGCCTATGAGCTCCCGCCCGCGGCGGTACGGGAAGCCATCGTGAATGCAGTGGCGCATCGCGACTACACAAGCCGCGGCAGCGTGCAGGTCATGCTGTTCGCTGATCGGCTGGAGGTCTGGAATCCCGGCACGTTGCCGCCTGCGCTGACACTGGCGCAACTCCGCGAGCCCCATGGCTCCATTCCGGCCAACCCGCTGCTGGCGGAGCCTCTCTATCTCGCCAAGTACATCGAGCGCATGGGTACCGGCACGGGCGACATGATCCGTCTGTGTCGCAAGGCTGGCTTGCCCGAGCCGGAATTCGCAATCCGCGACGGCTTCCTGATCACCCTCCGTCGTCCGGCGCGCGTTGTCCGTCTCGCCGCAGGGGAAGTCACGGGGGAAGTCGAGGCCCAAGGGGCTTAAGCCACCGGACAAGTCGCCGGACAAGTGACCGGACAAGTCGCCGGACAAGTCGACATTGATCCATGGGTCTTCAGGGTGCTGACGGCCTGTGCGGAAGGTCCACTCAAGAGCATCGAGATCCAAGCCGCGGCAGGCCTCAGGCATCGAGAGACATTCCAACGGAACTACCTCGACTACCTGCTCCGGGAAGAACTGGTCGAACGAACTGTACCCGATAAGCCGCGCAGCCGCCTGCAGAGGTATCGGCTGACCCCCAAGGGACGTGCGCTACTGGAACACCTGAGCAGGGGGGAATCCCAACGGTGATCCGGCGCTTTCATACTGCCGCCCTCCATGTTCCTTCTGGTCACACCAAGACGTTCGATGTCGAGTGTTCGATGTTGCACGCTCTCGCGCCTGGCTCCTCACGCCCGACGCCCGACCAACTCCTGCCCCCTGTAACCTGCCCCCTATTCCCCGTCACCTATACCCTATGCCCTCACTCGATGCTCGTGGAGTCATTGCATCTCAGGAGTCTGAGGGCTTTTCGGAGTGGCTCAATGCTCCGCACATGGCGCCACTGGCTGCAGACGGAGCTGTCGTGGCGATGACCGCCCGTTCTCGCGCGGCATTGGGAATCGTGTTTGTCGTGGCCCTTGCCTCGTATGCCGTACTCGATCATCTCGTCCCCCCCGGCAAGGTTCTCCAAGAACGCATCATGGGAATCGGATACGATCTCGTGTACCGTCATCCGATCCTCACCGCCAAGATCGCGCTCCGCGTGGGGAATGAACGCACCAAAGGTGATGTCATCGAGGGGCTTCTGAGCGCCGATGACATCGCGGGGGTTCCCCTTCTTCTGGGCTGCCTCGATGAGAAGAGCGCCCGCATGCGTCTCGGCGCCATCGGCATTCTCGGTCATCTTGAAGACCCCCGCGCCGTACGGCCACTGATCCGCCTCGTGCGGGACGACAAAGACTTGCGGATGTGGGCGGCCCAGGCACTCGCCCGAATCGGCGAGCCCGCCGTTGATGGGCTGTCGACACTCCTGGATCATGCCGACCCGCTGGTTCGCCTTCAGGCGATTGAGGCTCTAGGCAGAATCCAGGCACCCGGTGTCGATGAGGCGCTCTTCAGAGCCATGGGTGACGAGCTTCCCTTCAACAGAGCTGTTGCGGCTGCACCCCTTGCACTATCGGGACACGCGGAAGTCGCAGACACCCTTATCCGTTGGAACGACATCGCCTGGCGTGCCACCGAATCGGCTATTCTCGCCTTGGACAGCCTGGCCGTCCCGGCGCTCATCCGGGCTGCCCACTCGGACGACTGGACGGTTCGGGAGGATGCCATCGGCTACCTCGGAGCGATCGCGGACCCGCGTTCCGTAGAGGTCCTGCTGGAGCGATTGGAGGATCAGTACTGGTCCACAAAGCTGGCTGCTGCGAGGGCACTGGCGAGAATTGGAGATTTGACCACGGCACCGGCGCTTCTACATGCCTACCTACACGAATCGACGCTGCTTGCCGAGCCGTTTCGTAAGGAGCTGGTCTCCCTCTGGGGCAAGCCCAGAACAACCGAACTCCTCCCCTACCTCGAATCGTCGAACGATACGCTGCGCCAGCGAGCCGCTGAGTTGCTGGCCCTCTCGACGGATCCGCCTGCCCTGAGAGCACTTGTTCCCCTGCTACGAGACCCCCTCTGCCCACTACGAGCGCAGGCCGTGAAAGCCATCGAATCGCTGGGGGGAACGGAGACGGCGGACCTGCTGGCTGCCCTGAGGGATTCCTGCGAGGCGGTTCGAGTTGCGGCGGCCGGTGCCGTAGGCAGGCTCCGAATGCGACCGGCCGTCCCGCTTCTGCTGAAGCTGCTGGAGAGCGACGCGGTGAAGGCGCGAGTTGCTGCCATCGATGCGCTGGGGCATTTGGGGGGACCGGCAGCAGATTCCGCGCTTGTGGCGGCGCTGCGCGATCAGGACTCCGGGACCCTTACGCACGTTCTGGAGGCACTTATGGCTGCGAAGACTCCAGTGCCACCCGAGGCGTTGTCACCGTTCCTCGGCAGTGCAGACAGAAGCATTCGATCCAAGGCAACATTGGTCCTCAACAATTCAAAAGGGAATGGCGCCCTGTCCGCCCTGGAGCGCATGTTGCAGGACCGAAGACCCGCGGTGGCGCAAGCCGCTGCCAGGGCGCTCGGAATCAGAGGTGGTGATGATGCGGTCGACCTCCTGGCACGTGCGCATTCGGTCAGGAATGATCTGGGAGGAGCCTGTCTTGAGGCCCTGAGAGCGATTGGAACGCCAGCGGCACTGAAGAGCCTTGCGGATGTGATGGCCAGCGCTGGCGGCCCTTCCGGCGGTGGAAATCGCGATGAACGCGCTGAGGGGACTTGGCGTTCGCCACGGTCGGCTTCCTCTCAGGTCCTGGGCGATGGCCTGGACCACAGCAGCCCAAGTGCACGGATGCGGGCGAGTCAACTCATGCTCGAATCGGGCGACTTCCGCGCGGTTCCGGTGCTAGTGGGTCTGATGGGATGTGCGCAAGAGCATGTGATGGAGGAGGCGATCAACGCGCTGTCTGAAGTGTACGACCACGCGGTTGCCCAGTTGGAGTCCGCCGCCACCTCCAGGGACGTGTACGTACGATTGGGTGCGTGTGGGATTCTCCTCGCGAACAAGCGCTCGCGGTATGCGGACCCCATACTCAGGGAACTCCGCAACCCTGAGCCATCGATCCGCCGATGGGCTGCCCACATCCTGCGCATGATGGACGCATCCGACTATTCGGGCAGATTGAGGCTTCTGCTCCACGATGAGAACCCAGATGTGCGCAAGGAGGCATTCGGCGCGCTCTGCCAGCTCGGTGATAGTGCATCGACCCAGAGGCTCGCCGAGGTTATCGTGTCGGAGGTCGAGAGCCACGTGGGAGCACCGGTGTGGATCATCAGCACGCCCTTGTCGTATGTGACCTACCTTGTCCAAACCCACGGTGCGCCCGCTATCGATGCGCTGTCCACGCTGCTGAGTGACGCAGATCCGTGGCTGCAGTACGCCGTGTGGGAGGAGATCGCAGACGCCGGCGACACGACAACTGCGCCTTACTTCGTGGCCCTTACGAGGGAGAACCTGCCAATGCTCGCGCAGATCGCGCGATCCGCGCTGATCAAGTTGGGTGAGCCTGCACTGCGAGAGGTGCGTGCCAATGTCGGCGACAAGTGCGCCGAGACACGGCGGACCGCAGCGTACGTCCTGGGCAAGAACGGCACCGCCGGAGATCTTCCCATGGTCGAGCGACTGCTCAGCGACAGAAACCGCCTCGTTAGAGCCGAGGCTGTCCGCGCCCACGCTCGTCTCAAAAACAGAATCAACCACGAGCTCTATCCTCGCCAGAAGCGCACGTACGACTACTGGTATTCCGGGGAGATGGAGGTCGACTAGGGTGATCATTGACGCCTGGCCTCAGCCCCACGTCAGCAAGAACCCTGCTCCCTCCCCGCACCTCACTCCTCGATTTCCCCTTTCGGATTCTCCGCGCGTGGGGGCTAGTTGCTTCCCCCTCGCCCCGCGGGAGAGGGTGGGGTGAGGGCACGTCGGACACCTCCCCCTTTCGCAAAGGGGGATCGTGGGGGATTTCGTACTTCGGTCTTCCCGCGCAGCGCGTCCGGTGGGAACGACTTGAGTCGTGATCGAGCGAAGTGGATAGATGGGGTTCCGCCTTCCGCACTCCGCACTCCGCGTTCGAGAGGCTTTCCGCGCCAGAGGGCAATGCTTGACGTCACGGGCGGGGCGGGGCTTCTTCCGACCCATTCAGCTCCGAGGGACACCTTCACCCAGGGGCCGTGATGGATACGATCGGATCGCACGCCCTCCACTCCCGCTCGCCGCGCCGATCCCCGGCATTCGCCCAGGGGCCCGGCCACGCCGGAACCGGCACTGCCCACTATTCTCGCATTAGAATAGTGCTTCGTGCGTGCGATTCTTGCTCGGCCGCGGGCCTCTCTACCAACGAGTTCGGCTTTCTGTCGTGCGCGAATCCCAATAAGCAATACCTGACCCTCAATCTCACGGGCCTGTTATCAGCACGCCTGCCTGTGGTATGTCTCCGGTAAGGAGATGACGAACACAACACTTCGGGC
>JAFGKV010000010.1 GCA_016928395.1 Candidatus Fermentibacterota bacterium
ATCCTTCTTCGCCAGCCTCGCTTCCAGCCTCGCTACCTTCTCTTCCAGCTCCCGTTCCCGGCTCGATGCTCGCCGCGGCGAGAACACGGTCGCTGCTCTTTCCAGCAGATCTCGTTGCCACCGGCAGAATACGCTTGGCTTCACCCGTCCCTCCTCGCAGACCTGCGAGACAGGTACCTTCTCCACCACATGCCGCCGGAGCAACGCTGCCTTCCGTTCCGCACTGTGATGTCGTCGCACTCGGTCGCTCATGATAACCTCCTTCCCGTGTCTCTCACACGGATCCCAGGCTGTCTCGTTCCGCCGGAGGCAAAACAGTAACACGATGCGAGTAGTAGTCTGCTGGGGTTTTGTGATGCCAGGGTATGCTGAACAGCAGGGCGTGGCGGTGGGCGATCAGGTCGCGGAGGAAAACCAAAGCGGCACTCGCCACATCGTCGGCGCACTCCAGGGTCTCGATGAGTCGGCGCACGGACAACGTGCCGTCGGCGAGCCGTATGAGGCGTCCCTCCGTCGGCGTGATCTCCCGCGGTGTGGGCGGGTTCGTTCTGTGAAAGGCCAGTGACTCGTGCACAGCCACCGGGGAGAGGTTCACCCTTGAGCTCTCGTGGATCTCACCCAGTACCATGGGGAAGGCCTCGTCATGACGGACTTGGTCAAGGCAGGCGAGGGCCATTTCGGTATCCATGAGCCCGTGGGAGGCTGCGAGGAACAGGAGAATCCGCCGGTTGTGCCCGGGCAAGAGGTATCGCAACCGGTCCCAGGTCACGGTGCGGAGTCGCATGTCCGTCTCGAACTGGAATCTCCGGAGCACGACCATGGCTTCGTGATGCGACAGACCGCGTGAAACGGCATACGAGCCGGGCGGTTGTGTCGTAATGCCCCAGTGCCCGGGATCGAGGCCGACCGGGGAGGTGGGTTCAAGGTCGAACACGCACGCCGATACGCTTGCAATGTGACCGGCGTGGCGCTCCAGCAGTTCTACAGTGTGTCGTGCATCCTCTTTGGTCTCGCCGGGGAACCCGAACATGACAAAGGTCTGGTTCGCGATGCCTGCCGCTGCAGTGCGCTGAAGTACCTGCTCGATGCAGCGTACCTGGGTTCCCTTGTGCATACGATCCAAGACCCGCTGACTTCCGGACTCAAGGCCCCATGAGAATGAGGCGAATCCAGCGCCGGAAAGGCGTTCGAGGGTCTGATCGTCAGTATAGCCCCTGGTCATCCGCGCATAGGCGTAGAACGACAATCCCTCCAGGTCCGCAGCCTCCAGCCCCTCAGCGATGGCAAGGGCGCGTTGCGCCGGGAGATCCTCGTCGGTCAACGCGAAATGAGTGCATCCGTAGTCATCCCGGCACTGGCGAAGCCACTCCACGATGCGCTCGATCTCGAAGGTGCGGTAGGATCCCCCATAGATGGAGTGGTGCGAGCAAAACGCGCACCTGCCCCACGGGCAGCCCCGGGCAGTCTGCATGGGCAGCACGAGATCTGCAGAGGCGAGCCGCGGGAGGTCAAATTGGGAGAAATCGGGGGGGGGCAGCCGGCCGAGATCCTCGATGGCCTGCCGCGTGGTATGGCGGACTGCGCCTTCAGGAGTTCGGTACACCAGGTTGGGAATATCGTCCAGGTTCTTCTGGACCTGTAGTGCCTCGATGAGGCGGATCAGCGTATCCTCGCCCTCGCCGACGATGAGGTAGTCAAAGCATTCGCTTTGGAACAACTCCTCTGAAACCGGGTGGGGGATGAACGGTGTGAGGGCGCCCCCCACGATGATGGGGGCGTCGGTCAGGGTTCGTACTTTGTGCCTGATGGCGCGGGTCAGGGGGTCGAAGGAACACTGGAGCGAGAAACCGATTGAATGGGGCGATCCCCGCAGAATCTCGTCGACATACCGGTTGACGAAAGCCAGATCATGTTCGTCACGATTGGTCGCATAGCCTTCGTATACGGCGAGAAAGGCGGTGGCCAGGTTGCCCAGCCTCTCGGCCCGCTGTGCATGGAACAGCCTCCGGGGATCGCGGGAGGAGACGACGCTCTCGTAGAGATGCGCGAGATCTGCGGCGAAGGCTTCAGAGCCCTCCTCCAGCACGTATCGGCGATAGGGTTCGATCCGAAGCCTGCGAACCGCGGTCTCGTCCAGCCCGGCAATGAGATCCCACAACTCCACTGCGTCGCGACGGAACATATCCTCAAGCCACCGGGTCTGTCCCCGCACGAGGCGGACCTGAATGCCCGCGTGAGTGCAGGCACCTATGAGCATGGCGCAGCCCAGGTTCGGCGCATCAACCAGAGTTCTGCCCATGTGCGGTTCGACCAGAGCCAGCATACATGCCGTCTTTCAGGAGTGAGAGTCAATACCAAACCTTGAAGATCGCATGGTCGTCCATGCCGTGCAACGGTGATACGCTCCGGCCGGGCGCGGACGGGGCCTGCCCGGTATTGGACACTCGGGCGCGGAGACTTCTGACCATCTACGGGAGCAATGCCACTGTCCTGCAGGACGGTGCGATGGGTGCATCTTCCGGCACGGTCCCTGCAAACGGGAACATGGGGAGGCGGACCACTGATTGCCCCGACCTCAAGGAGAACGAGCATGATTTCCGCTTTCCTCGTGATCATGGTTGCCGCGTCAACGCCGTGTCAGATCAGCGCGGTCAGAGTCAACCAAGGGCCTGCCATCGACGGCCTGCTCAGCGACGCCGTGTGGGATGGCGCCCGGAGGGAGTCCTGCGTGTTTACGCAGTATGGCCCCCATTTCGGCCAGCCTATGTCCGAACCGACCGACATCTTCGCGCTGCATGACGAACAGTATCTCTATTTCGGCTTTCACATGCCCGACCCCGACCCTTCCACCATGATGGACGCGCTGACCCCTCGCGATTCCTATGTCACCGGGGAGTGGATCGCCGTGCTGCTGGATACCTACGGAGACGGACGCCAGGCCACCAGCTTTGAGGTCAGCCTGGCAAACTCGCAAATGGATTCCAAGCTGTACCCCAGCGGCGTATGGGATTACAGCTGGGACGCCGTGTGGAAGAGCGGGACAGCCCGGGTTTCCAACGGGTGGAGCGCGGAGATGGCCATCCCGTTTAGTTGTCTTCGGTTTGACGATACGGATTCCACAGTGACCTGGGGCGTCAACTTCCAGCGGATCCTGAGCAAGAACGTCGAGAACGGCTGGTATGTGCTCACCGCGACGCGCCAGATGGCCGACCTCGCCAATTTCGCACCCCTCAACGGCCTCCACGGCATTCAGCGGGCACTAGGGGCTGAACTTAGGCCCTATGCTGCGCACAGGGCGTTTCGTCACACCGCGCTGGATTCGTGGGACGACGGCTCAGAGATCGGCGTCGACGTGAAACTGGGGATTTCGACCGGGGTGGTGGCAGACCTGACCATCAATCCGGATTTCGGACAAGTCGAGGCCGATGCCGTGGAGATGAATCTCTCCCATTTCGAGCTGTTCCTTGGCGAAAAGCGGCCGTTCTTCCTCGAGGCACGGAACGTGTTCGACATGCCCTTCAACATGTTCTACTCACGCCGCGTGGGGTCGGTTGCAGGCAATGGCGAGGTGATCCCGATCAGGGGGGGCGCGAAACTCTCCGGATCGTTTGGGTCAGACTGGAAGTTTGGATTCCTTGATGCGGTGACCGGCGCGGTCCGCAGCGGTGCAGACCTGGCGCAGCCGGCAGCCAACTACGGCATCTTCCGGACCTATCGCCAGTTCGGATCGTACGGGCGCCTTGGTGTGTCGTGCACCAGCCGGGAGATGTGGGAACAGGAGGGAAGAGATCGTTCATTCAATCGTGCTGCGGCCGTGGACGGTGCCGTTGAGCTGAACGGGCGAACAGTACTGAGCGGTGCGGCGGCCAGAAGCTGGAACAGTGGCAGGACGGATGACGGGGCATACTCCATCGGACTCGAGCGGCTACGCGGCACGTTCACCTACAGTCTCAGTGGGCGGCACATTGGCGAGGACTTCGATGTGAATGGGACAGGATTCACCACCGCCACCGGATACCGCTCGGGTGAGGGGAACGCCGGTCTTACTTTGCGACCAGACAGGATTTTCAGCGAAGTAGGCTTTGGTGTCTCGTCGCGCTACATGGAAGGGACTGACGGCGCAGTCACGGCGCGCACTGCCAGCCTCAACTCCCAGGCGTCGCTCAAGAGCGGCGCAAACATCGGAGTAGATGTCTCATACCGCGGCAACCGATTCGATCCCTATGAGGGGCCATCGGGTCACTCCTACGGGGACGCCGCGGATGTCTTCGTGCAGGCGGGTTCCAATCCCTTCAATCCCTTCACGGCGTGGGCGGGCGTAGGAGGAGGACAGTATGAGGCGGGAGGCTCCTTCGCCAACGTCATGGCCCGCGCGCGGTTGCGGCCTTCGGCTGCTCTGGATCTGGGCGTGCAGGGCCAGTACTTCACTACCTCGGGTTCGGAAAACTACAACTGGACATTGGGCGATTACGACACCCGATCCACGGAGTGGAAGAGCCTCATCGTGCGGGCGAACTACCTCTTCAGCCCGGCCCTGAACCTACGGCTCTTCTCTCAGCTTTCCGCGTTCGACCGAACCTTCGACATGACGGGAAGCTCCACCGGCAGCGAGGTGCGGACCAATTTGCTCTTCTCGTGGCAGTATCTTCCCGGCAGTATGCTCTATCTGCTGGCTGAAACGCAGTTCCAGAGTGACGAGTCGGGCCAGTTCCACAAGCCGAACTTAGGCGTCTATGCCAAGGTCACGTGGTTTCTCCCCGTGTAGCCGGCGCAGAGGATCGCGATGCGGATCCAGCATGGGTGACGGATCCGGAGTGATCAGGATGGGCTGTCTCCCCGGTTCAATCGCCGGGGCGGCTGCAGCTGTTCAGTTGCTGAGGCGTCGCCGGACGTGTGCCACCCTGGCTTTCGTGATTGCGGCGGCAGGGTGCGCGATTCCCGCCCAGCATCCGGTGGTGATATCTGCAGCATACCCTGCCCTTGAACAGGAAACCATGCTCCGCGTCAATGCCCACCGTGCAGCAACGGGTCTGCGGCCGCTGGTCTGGGACGAGGCCATCGCATCCCAGTGCCGGGCTCACTGTGCCCGGATGGCCGGCGCCGATCGCAACCTCGGCCACGAGGGCTTCCCCGATCGAGTGAAGGCTCTTCGCCGCGTCATGCGCCTCACGCGGGCCAGCGAGAATGTGGGGAGCAACTACGGGTTCGGTGATCCGGTCGCCGCGGCGTTGGAGGGATGGCTGGAAAGTCCTCCCCACCGCCAGGGCATCGAAGGGTCCTATGTCGCCACCGGTATAGGCGTCGACCGAGGCCCCAGCGGCACCTACTACTTCGCCGAGATCTTCGTGAAGAAGTAGGGCGGGCTCGACCTCGGCGGGAGTTTGCAGGGTTCAGGGTCCAGGGTTCAGTCGGGCCTCTGAGCGCGGGGCGCCCTCAGAATTCTCAGGGTTGGTACAGGTTCAATACATAGGTAACGGGAATAGGTCAATACATGGGTAACGGAAGGAGGTAGACTGAGCCGGTCGAAAGGAGGACC
>JAFGKV010000332.1 GCA_016928395.1 Candidatus Fermentibacterota bacterium
CACACCGGACGCTGGTCGTCGGGGAGCATTATGATTTGATACAAGCCCGGCGGCAGGAGCAGAAGACGGAGGCCTTCCGGGCCGATACGAGGACGAGGGGCAGCCAGTGGAGTACCTGGGGGTACTGAAGCGAAGCGAGCACGGGGACCTGATGGATGTGGGGCTGGGGAGGTATAGTGGGACCTGCAAGGGGCGGCAGTACTATGAGACGACGAAGCGGGTGTATGGGCGGGAGTGCCGTGTGGTAGTGACGTATTCGGCAGCGCGGGAGGGGCATGAGTTACGGGGATTCAACCATCGGATCGAGGGAGCGAAGAAGGAGCTGCGGAAGGTGTGGGGGTTGTACTGGGGGAAGGAGAAAGGAGAGCGGACGCGAGGGCGGCTGGATCAGGTGTTACGGGAGCAGCAGGTGGTGGGAGCACAGGCGCGGCGGTATGTGGAGTACGAGATCGAGGGGAATACGCTGCGGGTGAGGCGGAAGGGATTCGAATGCCGGGAGAAGAAGAAGCAGTTCGGGAAGCGGGTGTTGTTCACGAACCGGATGGGGATGCGCGTGGAGGAGATGATCGAGCTGGATGGGGAAAGGCGGAAGGTGGAGGACGCTTTCAAGGAACTGAAGGATCGAAGCGAGGTGAGCATGTGGCCGATCCGGAACTGGACGGACACGAAGATCCGGATGCATGCGTTCTGCTGCGTGCTGGGGCTGTTGCTGCTGAAGCTGCTGCTGCTGGAAGCGGAGGAGGCGGGATTGAGCATGAGTGCGCGGGTATGGCTGTTAGCGATGGGAGGCATACGGGAGGCGTATCTGGTGTACCAGGACGAGAGCGGTGGCCGGGTGCTGGAGAAGAACAGCCCGCTGGCGGAACAGCTGAGCGATCTGTACGGGCTGGATCGCTACTTCTAGGTAACTACACAAAGGACCCTCGAATCCCTTGCAGCACAACGGTCAAAGAGAATCGATATCAGTAAGTGTGAAGCTCGGGCCAGGCGTCCGTAGGGCAGGGTGCAGAGACCCGCCGATCGTGCGGAGGATGGGCATATGCGACCGATCAAGATCGTCATCGAGAAGCACGCCGACGGCTGTGTGGCCTATCCGGTCGGGGTGAAGGGGGTAGTTGTCGGCGAGGGCGACACCTACGAGGAAGCACTGAGGGATGTGCAGTCGGCCCTGAGGTTTCACGTGGAGACCTTCGGTGTGGAATCACTCTCCACCGATGAGGGTCCGGTGCTGGAGGCATTCGTCGCCGAAGTGGTCGTGGAGGCCGTGCCCTCCTTTCCCGTAGATGCACCCAAAGCCAGGGTGCCGCGCGCATTTGGTGTGCTCGGGTTTGAGGTCGTCCGCGAACGCGAACACAGCGCACTCAGGCGATTGGACCCGGGCGGGTCCATCACCCGATGACCATCCCGAACCACTCCCATATCAAGGGCTCGACGCTGCGGATGATCTGCCGTCAGGCAGACATCGAGAGGGATGCGTTCCTCAAGGCGTACGAAGCCTCCTAAGACTGTTCCGAGGCTGGCCGGCCTTCCTTTCCGCCAGATCCTTGCCCCCTGCCTCGCGCGCCCGAACTTGGCCCACGAGAATGATGGATGGGGTGTGTCTCTGGAATGCGGAGTGGTGATCCCATGACCCGTTCTTCCTGGCCTGACCTGAATCCCGCGACGACTCTCGCCTCAGGGCTCGTTCTCTTATTCCTGTCGTCATACCCCTCCGCCGGCGCCCAGCCCTCGGATTGGCAATTCGAACTCGTGGACAACGGGAAGCACATCACTATTCCAATATGAGTCGTCATGTCGGGCGGGGGCGACACCCTGAGAGGATGAAAATGGCGCTGCAGCTTGCACTGCAAGCCATCGAGCAGCGTCGGGAACACCGCCTGTTCACGTATTTACGAAGCAGAATAGTGGCGTTGCGCGTGCTCGCTGGCCTCAATGCGAAGACTGAAGCGCGCGCTACCTGACGGTGGAACGTATGGTGAGCGGTACGGCCCGCTCCTCCAGTTCCTCCAAAGTGCGGGGCCAATCCTTCTTCAGGAGTCTGGAGAGTGAGCGGTCGGCCAGGAGTCTTCCCCCGGTCTGGCAATGGGCACAGTAGTGTGTCTCGGTCTGGGCGTACCGGATGCGCTGGACCGGCGACCCACAGTCAGGACATGGCTTCCCGTAGCGACCGTGCACGGCCATTCCCGAACGGGACGCCGTGATCTTGTCGGGAAACTCCCCACCTGCCTCTTTGCGAAGTCGATTCGTCCACTCCGCCAGCGTATTCTGCGCCGCCTCGAAGAAGCGCTGGCAATCCTGTTCAGTCAGGCGCTGGGTCAGCGCCACGGGAGACAGCCTGGCCCGGTGCAGGATCTCGTCGGAGTAGGCATTGCCGATGCCGCTGAACAGGGCCGGATCGGTGAGTGCCCGCTTCAGCGTATGGTTCTGGGAGGCAAGCACGCGCCGAAAGGAATCGAAATCGGTATCGAGGATCTCGAGTCCGCCACGGTCGAATGCCCGGACGGCATCGTGACCGCGGACGATGTACAGAGACGCCCGCTTCTTGGTACCGAACTCGGTGAGCGAGAGTGTCCCGCTGGAGAAGGTAAAGACGACAAGGTGTCCGCGCCCCTTGGGCGCAAGGCCCGGCTGGTGCCAGTGCAGTCTGCCGCCGAGCATCAGGTGCAGAACAAGCCACACATCACCATCGAGCCCGATGGCGAGGCGCTTGCCGACCCGCCGGATACCCCGGACGACCCGTCCTTCGACCTCCCAGGGCGCAGGCTCAACGCTCCGCAGCAGGAACGGGTGGCGCAGTTCCACCTTCTCCAGCGTCTCACCCTGGATACGGGCAGTCAGCGCCTCGACGTAGATTTCGAGCTCGGGGAGTTCAGGCATGGCTGGCCGCCTTCGTGGGGCGTGAACGTGGGGAAGTGGATCGTATGGCGGGCAAGGAGCATAGATTGCGGTACTATGGCAATAGCATGAGACGCAAGGCGGCCAGCCACTGACGGCAGGTTGGAGCGTCCCGCTTATGCCGTGGCGGCTGGTACATCCGCCCGCCCAGCGGGCGCCAAACCCCCTGATGACTCCGGGCAACTCCGAACTCCAAAACCGAGCCGAAAGCCAAGAGCCGAGAGTCGAGAGCCGCCGCGAAGGACCGTAGGGTGGGTCAGCCGGCAGCGTAACCGAACAAAGGCTACGGGGCGCCTTCCTCTCCTGTGTTCGTGTCTATCTCCTCCAACAGCCGGTTGAACAGCTCCTCGGCCCGGTGACGAAGTGCGCCGATTCCTTCCAGTGATCTGGGCAGCAGGAGCGACTCGATCTCGCGCCGCACTGCGTCAGGGAGGTCGCGGTCGAAGTAGCGGAATCCGTAGTCGAAGCGGTCGGGGCAGTGGCGCATTCGTGCCAGTTCTACCAAGGGTCGAAGCGTGCATGCAAAGTAGGAATACCACGCATCCGCGAGGTCGCCCCGGAAGACAGCCTTCAGCACGAACGACTGGAAGAGGGGGAAGATCTCTCGAAGCGCCTCGATCCGGCGCATCATCTTGGCCTTGTGCGCGGTCCAGTCGAACGGGGCTGGTTTTACCAGGCCATCCTTGTCAAAGAGGACCAGTTGGTCTCCATGACGCTCTGGCTCCAGAAACCACCCGCCACTGCTGCGCTTCATCACCACGTAGTCAAGCAAGTGGCACGGATCCGCGTCACGGAGGCTGATGAACTCCTGGAGATGACCGTGGGGGGTAGGCTCGGGAAGCCGATAGCGATGGGCGATGGGGCCCAACCGGGCCAGGGCCGAGATGACCGTATCCGCGGTCTGCTCCACGGCATGGTCCTCCACTATGAGGAGCAGATCCACGTCTGACCACTGATCGGTGCGGCCCGTGGCATCGCTTCCTCCCAGCCACGCGGCCCGCACGTACTCCCGCGGCTTTAGATCCTTCTTCAGCGTCTCGATGATGGCGTCTCGCGAGATCAGGTATGCCGTCACGACTTGTACAACCCTCCCCGTATCGCCCCTAGGGGGACCGATGCGGCGCTATCTGTGCCTCACCGCTACGCTACGGCAAAGCCCGCCTACAATTCCCGCATCTTGAGCCCTCGTACCGCCAGCCAGACCGAGACCGCAAGAATCAGGGCAAGCGGGAGTGCCCAGACCATCTGGATCTCGATCCGCGTCTTGACCACACTGCATGACCCACCGCGACATCGCTGAGCCCATCGGCCAGAGCCACATGAATCGCCGCATCTGGTGATGTCGACGATGGTGATCCGATCGAGCATCGTGGAACACGACTGCTGTGCTCGACATCAAAGCCTGGAGAGAAAAATGTGAAGTGAAGGGCATCTGTCCAGTGGCAGCCTCATTCCCAAATCTTCCCGGCGGTTTTCGCAGAGTCCAAGCCTGCGGGCAGGTGGCTGCGGCTCCGTGATGAGTGGCCAATTGAGCCACGCCAGTGTCGCACGGGCACTCACGGGAGGGCTACAGGCAAGCCGCCAGCGTGGCGAACTCGAACTCCACGTATGAGATATCGCGTTCGATACGTTCCTTGCGGCCATCCATGAATCGTGCGACCCAGGAATCGGTGAGATGCTCGACATCGAAGCTGCGGTGGATCACGGCGTAAAGATCGATCTCGCGGAGCTTCAAAAACCACGGGACCTCCCCCAACCACCGTGGATCAAGGCGATTCTCGGTTCGATACCCTTCCAGGAAACGCGGCATGAACCGGCCGCAGACAGAGGCCGGCTCTGGATGATTCGTGATCATGTAGAAGAGCACGATGGCGATATCGTACATGAACCATCCGTAGGAGCAGTCATCGAAGTCAAACAGCGTGATGCGGCCCTCCTGGTCTACCAGCAGGTTGGATCCGTGGGCATCGAAGTGGATCAGGCCGTAGTCATCTCGCCCTTTGGACAGGGTCCCAAGGTGACTGAGTACCTCTGTATAGCGAGCGACGACCCGCTCCTGGCCGGGCGGGAGGTTTGCCACGATGTCCTGAATCTCGGGATTATCCCACTCCGGCCGTTTCCACGCGGGGTTGGGCGGCAGGTAATCCTTGGTCAGGCGATGCATACGCCCGATCAGGCGACCATAGGTCTGATATAGCTCAGGTGACCATCCCATCTCCCATGGCGGCTTCCCTTGGGCCTTCACGAAGGCGGCAGCCAGGAACTGCCCGCCGTGCCCATCGTCGAGAGGCTCCACCAGGTTCCCGTGAGCCGATTCCACTGCCCGGGCCACGGACACGCCGCCCCGCGCCAGGTAGTTGATCCAATCCACCTCGCCGTGAATCAGGTTCTCGTTCCGTCGGGATGCATGACCGATCCGCAGGATATAGGACGCGGGGCCACGGCTGAACTCGTAGATGAAGCTCTCAAATCCGCCCAGCTCTCGGATGCCATCCTCAACGATGCCGAAGCGTTGCATCGCTTCGCGCAGGATATCCTTGTTGAATCGGGCCTTGATCAGCTTGTCCGTTGGGGTGTTCCTCTGCGGAGATTAACTCTGGTTATGGTGCGTTGCTAGCACAGCCCGCGCGTGTGACGCTATATCTGGCTTGCCCCCACGCTGTCGAATTCGTCTTGAATGGCCGGCGAGGGCGGACGGCACATCAGACTGATGCCAATGATGGCGATGACCGAGAAGGCGAAGCCCGGGACAATCTCGTACATCTCGAAGATCCCGCCATGGAGCTGCTTCCAGATAAGAACCGTGACGCCTCCGACTATCAGCCCAGCCATGGCCCCGTTTCGGGTCATACGTTTCCAGAACAGGGAGAGGATGATGACGGGTCCGAAGGTGGCGCCAAAGCCTCCCCATGCATAGGCCACGAGGCGCAGCACGCTGCTGTCGGGATTCAGGCCTATCAGGAATGCAGCGACGGCGACGCCCAGGACCGCGAAACGGCCAACCCACACCAGCTCCCGATCGGTCGCGCTCGGTCGCAGCAGCACCCGGTAGAAATCCTCGGTGATGGCCGACGAAGTGACCAGAAGCTGCGAGTCTGCCGTGCTCATGACCGCCGCCAGGATGGCCGAGAGCACGATCCCGGCGATCAACGGATGCACGATGTCGTGCACCATCACCATGAACACCGTCTCCGAGCCTCCTGCGCCCAGCCTGTCACCCAAGTAGACGCGACCCACCATTCCCACCACGACCGCGAACCAGAGGCAGATGATGACCCACACCATGGCGATGCGCCGGGCCTGCTTTATCTGCGCCGAAGACTTCACCGCCATGAACCGGGCGAGGATATGGGGCTGGCCGAAGTAGCC
>JAFGKV010000333.1 GCA_016928395.1 Candidatus Fermentibacterota bacterium
ATCCCGCCGCGCCGATCCCAACCGTCACACGGCGGGCTGGATCACCTGGTCGCCGATCGGTGGATCAGTCCGAGGCCGACGCTGAAGGCGAGACGGAACACGCTCGCTGGGTGCAAGCCCTCGCCACGCTCGAGCCCTCCAATCAACTCATCGTATCGACAGGCTCTGCGGCCGTGCTGGAGGTCGCGAGACCGCGCGTGGTGTTGCGACGAGTCGCCCCTCGGCACTCGGTATCGTCGTCCCGCCAGGCTCCAGACTCTTCGGCTCTGGTCGATGCAAGCCTGGCCAAGAACTGGGCCGCAGGAGCTTCCACTCCGGAAGCTCGACACAACGCGGTGGAGACCTGGGGGTCGTCGTTTCCATCGGGGCCTTCCCCTGGGCGTAAGCCCTGAGCCCGCCGTCGTTGGGATTCGATCAGAACGCCGTTGCCGCGATAATGGTTGCGGGTTGTGCGATGGCAACGCCCAGTGCCAGTATGCCCATCAAGCCGTACGGGGTGATGCGCCTCGCTGGGTAGATCAGCAGCGTGATGCCTAGGAGCTCCTCCGGACCGCATGGAGGCAGCTCGCTCGGAAGGATGCGGTACGCCTCTCCGCCATTCGCCGAGAACCGGCCGTACTGAGTGTAGATCCAGCCGAAAGAGTGGTACTGCACCGGCCACCGCTGCTTTGTCACCGGGACGCCCCGCCCACCAGCATCCTGGACCCAAAGAGAGAGATGAAGCGAATGGGAGAGCAGCCTGCGCATTGGGCCCTTCCCACCGAGGATCGGGCTGAACGCACGGCAAAAAACATAGATTTCCTTTGCTCCCGTTGCGAGTCGTGGAAGTTCCATGCTTGGACTCAGTTGAACACTCGCTTCGGGGCGAACGTGCATGCGCCAGGCAATCGCAATGAAGGCTGTGAGCGCGAGCGCCCACCCCAGCGCAGCGGCGGCCACCAGGGCCCAGTAAAGTAGGATCGAAAGCATTGTCGCCAGTTCCGCTTTGGTTCCTTCCGCGGGGAACGCTGAGCCTTGTCAAGGTTCATAGGGGACGATCGGGTCTGCCGTCTCGAGGGTCTCACAGAGAACCGACAGCGCCAGATCATTGATCGCCCAAGCCAAACACGATATCTCCCCCGCCACTCCCGCAAGCGAAGCCACGAAAAAGCAGTCCTGCCGCTCGGCAATGATCAACACCACATCGCAAGGGATCCTCCCGTGAGGCGTTTGGCGCACAAATTCTCCGCGGGCACGAAGAACGCGCTCCAATCCACCGAAGCCGTCCGCGGTTTCCAGCTCGAGCGTCCCGCCCGCGTAGCCCTGCTCAGTGAGATTGCTGGTGACCAGTGCTTGCAGGGAGGCCGAATCATGACCAGTCGATCGTGAAATCGTGGAGAACGTGACCTGGCCCGGCTGGCTCTCCCCCATCTTGTTCTGCAAGCAGACGGTATAGGCGTCAGTGTAACCCTGTTCGCTGAGTCTCCAGGACTGCGGACAGTAGAAAAGGAAGTCCCCCGGTGCCCCACGACTGTGAGCTCTGAGCGTCTCCGTGTAGGGCAAGTCTCCCGGATTGGCGAGCTCAAGACTAGCGTGTGCATACGACAAGGATTTGATACACGAAGGGTAGTCCTGAAGCCGGGTTCTGGTCAGTGCCACCCAGAGCCTCCCCCCTTCCCTGTGCCCGTCCTTGACTGCACTCCAGCGAGAGATGACCGCGCCTTTGGGTCCCTCCGCAGCGGTCAAGAACTCGGACGAAAGCCCCTTCGGGGTGAGTTGGTCGCGACGCTCGACGATGTTCTCGTCAAGGAGTTCGAGGAGGATCTCGAGCCAGTGGGAGGGCGCCACTTCAGGGAATAGTGGAAAGACCGACACCTCGAGCTCGGCGGCCGGCGCCTGGGTGTTCCTGAAGAGGCCCAGCACCGCGTGCGGACAACCGGGACCCGAGTCGTGAGGTGGAATGTCCACCGGCAACCAGGTTCTCGGGACAACCACTCGATAGTGCAGACTATCCCAGTTGCTCCGTCGATCCACGAACCACCAGTACTGATCCACCGAACTGGCGACAAACTCTGGTGGTGTCTCTGGAAACGGCAGTGGACTACCTGTACCCACGACTAGTCTCCGATCAGAACGAGTGGGAACCCAGTGGCAATCTTGTTCGGGATCCCTTCCGGTGGTCTTCCCGCCCCCGCACCTCCAGGGCTGTCGGTTGGCTCGGTAAAAGGACCAATACTGAAGTCAATGTCCACGCTCAAGCCTTGGATTGCGCCCGCCCCCTTGATGTGAAATCGCCCGTCCTTTCGACTATAGTAAATGCCCGCTTCGCCCGAAGCACCGAACCCTCCGTAAGTGTACCCGACGTCGGTGTCTGAGGTGGCGGAGATGCCCGTGAAGGGTAACTTGATCTCGATGTCGGGCAGTCCCGGTGGACTGCCCTTGACGCCTGCGACGCCACCGCCCGCCTTGGCCCTGGCATTAATGCCAATGTCGGTGCCGTCATCGCCCAGCTGCCCGCTGATTTCGACGCCTGCATTGCCAAATATACCCTCCCCGTCCCACTTTGCGTTACCGAGCGGGGTACAGACCTCGACCTCTCCCTTGCCCTTGACACCATCTGCCTCGGCGACAGCGCCGGCGCCGCCCCCGAATCCATCCGTGCCCGTCTCCATGTCTCCACTGCTCGCGCGCGCTTCTGCCCGACCGTGTACGAAGTCCCCCTCCCCCTTGCCTCGAATCTTGAATCCACCCCACTCCGGGGTCTCGAATTCCCCTTTGACGCGCCCCACTCCGGCCTCGGCACGCGCCGTATCCCGAGTCCCGTCTCCATCACTGTCGACGCGTTCCCACTCCGCATGGAGGCCGTGATAGCCATCCACCTCGAGTCTCTGTTTCGACGTGCGGTTCTTCGAGTCCGTCGAGCCAACCTCTGATGGCGCTGTGAACGGCCCTCCCGGATAGATGTCCGCAGGCCTCTTCGTGGGGGGCGCTCCCTTTCCGGCGACACCCGTGAGGGCGCACCCGCAGTCGTCCAGCATGCGAGCGGCCAGCTTCCCCTCGATGTACACATTGCTGCAACTGCCGGTGATCAGGCCGGGACCATGGACGGGACATAGGTGCGGATCGCCCTTGCGTGCGGCGGGTTGACCACCGATCAATGTCTGCGTGGCCAGCCCGGTCACCGTGCCGCCGTGCAGGGTCATGTCGGTCATTCGACTTGCTGGTTTCATGGAGGATGGTTCTACAAGCTGGACGATGGATGCGGCCCCGCTCAGCAGTTGATCTTCACTGGGGTCCCGTTGATCTCCACGGTGGAGCCTTTGATCTTGATGGCGTTGCCTGTGATGGTGATGTTGCACCCTGGAGCTCGATCTTCGACCTCTGCACCATCACTTTGGAGCTCCCCTTCAAGAGCACTTCCTTGCAGAAGGTGTAGAAGTTCGGCGCCACGATCTGAAATACAGACGAGAGCTTCGCCCAGAAGCCCTTCGCCTCGACGAATCGAGCCGAAGCGTGCTCCAGCCCAGGTTTGCGCCATGCGGACCCAGCAGGTGCTGTGGTCGTCATCCGCTCCCTCGCGGTCCCAGTGGAACTGAACCTTGAGGCGTCCCAGCTCATCGGTGTGGATCTCTTCACCCGACGGCCCCACGACGAACGCCGTCTGCGACCCCATTACCCGTGGCTTCGGGGTGACGAGGAGCGGCCGAACGGGGATGGTGGAGGGCACCGCCTCGAACCGGCAACTGAACGTTCCGTCCCCAGTCTTCGGAGGGAGTACCTGCAAGCTGGCCGGCCAGATCAGATACTCTCGATTGGAATCTTCCTGGGGATGATTGCTGACCTGCATCAACGCCCCTAAGTCGAGGCGAATCGAGTTGGTCCCCCCCTCTGCCACGATGGAGCGGGTCCGGTGTGCCTCGAGTCTCCGGGTCGCGAGGCGGAGCCCCTGCTCGGGAGTCGCGTATCTTCCCGGGTAGGCGTAGATCCGGCGCTCTCCCACCATGGCAGCGTTTTCAGCGAGCGCCAGGCTGTGGCCCTCCATTCCACGGAGCGCCGGGGTCTCGTGGTTGTAGTTCCGGACCATGCTCTCGTTGGGGGAAACACCCGAAGCGAAATGGAGTCTCTGGATGTGGTCCTCATCGCCGAGATGTGCTCCCTCGTTAAAATTGATTTGGGAGCGGCTCCTTTGCGACGGTGGAATTCGCCGAGCAATGGGCTACTTGATGCGCCTCAAGCGCGTGGTCGGGATGGGATTC
>JAFGKV010000334.1 GCA_016928395.1 Candidatus Fermentibacterota bacterium
CTCGTTTCTGACAGTCGGCACCGGAGCCGAGTCTCGCCCGGCATAGAAGATCAGCGCCATGCTCACCATGGAGGGATAGCGTATGCAACAGCGGTTGATGGAGGCAGTTCTCGGCGGCGATGAGCCCCTTACGAAAGATCTCACACAACGGCTCCTCGGGCAGGGCTTGGCTGCCCGCGTGATTCTGGACGAAGTCCTCATCCCCGCCATCCGGCACGCAGGTGAGCTGTGGGAGCAGGGAGAGTTCTTCATTCCGGAGCTCATGCAGGCGTCCAGTGCCATGAAGGGCGCCATGGGCATCATCCGTCCCCACCTTAACGCTGCGGGCGGTGCCGCCGGAGCCACGGTAGTCATCGGCACCATCGAAGGCGATATTCACGATATTGGCAAGACGCTGGTGGCCGGAATGCTCGAAGCCGCCGGGCACCAGGTCATCGATCTGGGCGCCGACGTAGCGGCGACCCGTTTCGTAGACGAGGCCCGGCGCAGCGGTGCAGCGCTCATCTGCATCTCCGCGCTGCTCACGACGACCATGGTGAACCAACGCAAGGTAGTGGAGGAGCGCGACCGGGCGGGACTGGCCTCGATTGCCCGGGTCATGGTGGGAGGCGCCCCGGTCACCCGGGCATGGGCCCATCGCATCGGCGCCGAAGGCTGGGCTCCCGATGCCTTTTCCGCAGTGGATGAAGCTGCCAGGCTCCTGTCTCTCCCCGCATGAGCGATCTTCTCGTTCTTGATGGTGCCATGGGCACCGAACTCATCGCCCGGGGCCTTTCCCCGGGCGGCAGCCCCGACATGTGGAACCTAAAGCGCCCCAAAGAGGTCAGAGACGTGCACGCGTCCTATGCTGAGGCGGGCGCCCAGGTGCTCACCACCAATTCGTTCGGCTCAAACGCGATCCGCCTGAAGGCATCCGGCGCTCATGGTCTTATCGACCGGCTCAATCGCGCCGCGGCACGACTCGCCCGGGAGGCCTCGGGAGACTGCATGGTGGCGGGCGACATCGGCCCTACCGGCGAGATACTGGCACCTTTGGGAAAGCTCTCTCTTGATGAGACCCGTGCCGCGTTCCGCGCCCAGGCCCGCGAGCTGGCCGCCGCGGGAGTTGACCTGTTCATCGTGGAGACCTTTTTCAATCTGCAGGAAGCGCGCTGCGCACTGGAGGCGGTCAGGGAGGTGTGCAGCCTCCCCGTGTGGGTCAGCCTGACCTTCCGGCGCACCGCCCGCGGCTTCTTCACCGTGTATGGTGACAGACCGCTTCCTGCTCTGACCATGCTGCTGGAGGGAGGAGCTGATAAGGCCGGCGCCAACTGCACGCTGGCATCGGCTGACATGGCCGACCTGGCGACGGAACTGGTGCCAGATTTAGGTGCCCATGCGTTCTTTCAGCCCAATGCAGGCGAACCTCAAGTCGACGGGTCCAGGCTGGTGTATCGAGAGACGCCGGCGCACTTCGCCCGGGAGATGGCCCGCATCGCGGCTTTGGAGCCTGGGGCCGTAGGGGGCTGCTGTGGCACGACACCTGATCATATCAGAGCGCTGGCAGGCGCCCTTGAGAGGAGAATGAAGTGACGCCTCGTCTTGAACTGATGTCTACGGAGATGGTGCGGCTCGTCGTCGAGGAAGCCATGGGAATCCTGGAGAACCACGGTATCTGGATCGAGCATGAGGAGGCGGAATCACTGCTGATGGAAGCCGGCGCCACCGCCCACGCGGGTCGTGTGCAGATCCCCCGGGCGCTGGTGCAGGGAGCTCTCCGAAGCGCGCCGTCTACCATCACGTTCTGGGATTTTGCTGCCGAAGACAGTTTCACTGTGGGCAGCGGCATATCGCACTTCGTTCCTGGATCGGCTGCTCTTCAGATCTGGGATCTGGAGACGATGAGCCCCCGCTCCCCCGTCACCTCCGACCTAGTCAACCTGGCAAGGCTTGTGGATTCGCTGGGGCATGTTTCGTTCCAGAGCACCTCCATCGTGGCATCCGATGTCCCCGAATCCCTGGCGGATCGATACCGCCTGTTGATCGCTCTTCTCTACTGCAGGAAACCGGTGATCACCGGCACCTTCGCCCAGGATGCGTTTTGCTCCATGCAGGCACTGCTGGAGGCCGTCAGGGGCGGCCCGGAGGAGCTGGCAGCCAAACCACTGGCCATGTTCGACTGCTGCCCTTCGGCACCCCTTTTGTGGAGCGCCCTCACCACGGACGCACTCCTCCGCGCGGCCAGAGCCCGTATCCCCGCCGAGTTGGTCTCCATGCCCATGGCCGGCGCCACCGGCCCCGTGACCCTGGCCGGCTGCGTGGTGCAGCACTGCGCGGAGAACCTCTCCGGCGTCGTGATGCATCAGCTCGCCCAGCCCGGCGCGCCCATCTCCTACGGCGGCAGCCCGGGCATCATGGACATGCGCCACGGCACGACTCCCATGGGCGCGATAGAAACTCACATGATCGATATGGCCAATGCCCAGGTTGGTCGGCACCTGGGCCTCCCCACCCATGCGTATATGGGGCTGTCGGATTCCGCGTGGCCCGACTACCAGGCGGGGGCCGAATCGGTCTTGGGCGGTGTCCTTGCCATGCTGGCCGGCGTGAGCATCGTGTCGGGGGCTGGGATGCTCAAGTTCGAAAACCGCCAGAGCCTGGAGAAACTGGTGCTGGACAATGAGTTCATCGGCGCCATTCACCGCCTTTCCCGGGGCCTGGAGCTGAGAGAACAGCCGATGGCGGGCCACCTCATGGAGGCCCTCATCACCAAAGGCCACCTTCTTGACCATGACCATACCCGCGCCTGGCTTCGCAAAGAGCACTATTTCCCGGGGCCCTCGGTGGAACGTCGCGCCGAGCCCCCTCCCGAACGGGAGGCCGGCGGAGCCCATCGACGAGCCTTGGATGCAGTGCAGAAGACTCTGGCGGCCCCGATTCGAGCGATACCACCCCCCGAGCTCAAGACGAGGCTCATCGCCATCATGAAGGCTGAGTTTGCCCGCTTCGGGGCATCGCTCCCCGCGCTGCCGGAGGCTTGATGCACGCCATCGCACTCCAATGGTCCATCCGGCGAATGGACCCCGAGGCCAATATGGGCATGGCGGCCGACCTACTGCGCGCTTCCTCACCGCAGCCTGGTGACCTGATCGTATTGCCCGAACTCTGGCCGACGGGGTACTCAAGCGGCGACAGACTCGCGGGTGCCGCCACAGAGCATGGAGGTCGGTGGTCTTCATTCTGCGCAGATCTTGCCTCGTCCCACGGCGTGATCATTGCCGGAACGGTCCCCGCACGAACGGACAATGCACTGACCAACCGACTCCTGGTATCGGGCCCGGAGGGAACGCTGGGATATTATGACAAGATCCATCTCTTCCCTCCTATGCGAGAGCAGCAACTGTTCGTACCCGGAACCAGGGCCGACCCCATCCCTTTGCCGGGCGGCCCCGTGATGGGGCCCGTCATCTGCTATGACGTGCGCTTCCCTGAGCTGTTCCGCCTGCTGGCCCTGCGCGGCGCCACGGTTTTTGTGATGCCCTCCCAGTTTCCAGACCCCAAGGAGGATCTCTGGCACATCTTCCTGGCCTCCCGCGCCGCCGAGAACCAGGCGTACCTGGTAGCCTGCAATCGCACGGGCGAATCGGGCTCGTTCACGTTCTTTGGTTCCAGTGCAGTCTATGATCCGCTCGGGCGGTGCCTGGGTCGATTGGGCCGCGAGGAAGGCTATCTCAAGGTGACGATAGACCCGGCAGTAGTGGTCGAGACCCGTGACGCGCTGCCGGTGCTACCCCACGCGCGGCTCTCCCTCGAGGTAAAGACACCATGACCGCGCGTCGCACCCGTACCGCGCTGCCCAAGAGACATCGTCTGAAGGTCAAGCGAAACCGACCGCCCAAGAAGCGGCTATGGCTCAGGAGCCGGGACTATTGGGTCGGCTGGGGATGCGCGGCCGCGGCCGTGGTCTGCGTGATTCTCGGGCTCTCTCGTCACCTGTTCCTGATTCCCGGAGGCCTGTTCTTCGTGGCAGCGGTGTTGTCCCATCGCCGCCACGCAAAGAAGTACCGCGCCGGCCTGGGATTGTGGTAAGCTGAGCGACGCTCGGCACCTGCCCGGCTATTCGCCGATTCCCGACTTCCTCCCGCTCTTCATCTTTGGCGCGGGACAGACGCCTTGCGATAGGACGACGTCTGGACGATCTTGATTCATGGAATGCGTTTCGTGTGCTGAGCCCTCACGGAGTCGAGACCAGCCATTCCTCCCGCGAGGTGCTCGGTCATTACCACGGAAGGACTCATCATGCGCATAGCCCCCTGGATCTCGCTTATGTTGGCTGTCGCCCTTACTCAGGCGGCAGAGACCGATTCCCCTGAGGCCATCATCGCCGCACTGCAGGCACAGGGCCGCGCCGAGGGTTGGACCTTTTCCGTGGGTGAGAATGGTGCTACCGACCGTACCATCCAGGAACTGTGTGGCCTGGTCGAACCACCGGGCTGGCGGAGCAGCGCGCAGTTCGATCCGTGCGTGGTGACCAGGGACCTCCCTGCCAGCTTTGACTGGCGGGAGTACGATGGATGCACGCCGGTGAGGAACCAGGGATCCTGCGGGAGTTGCTGGGCATTCGGCACTGCCGGCGCCCTCGAGTGCAACATCAAAATACGAGACGGCGTCACCAGGGATCTTTCCGAGCAGTGGCTTGTCTCCTGCAATACCGATGGGTACGGCTGCGGCGGCGGCTGGTTTGTCCACGACTATCACATCTGGAAGAAGGATCCCTGCAATGGCACCGGGTATGTCTTGGAGGCAGACTTCCCCTACGCCGCCCAGGATCTTCCCTGCGCCTGCCCCTACGCTCATCAGACCCCTGCCGACGGCTGGGCATACATCGGTAGCGGCTCCGGTACCCCAGCAGTCAACTCAATCAAGCAGGCCATCCTTGACTATGGTCCCGTGTCGGTGGCGGTGTACGTAAACACTGCATTCCACGATTACACCGGCGGGATCTTCAACTCCAACTCGCCCGGCAGCGTCAACCACGCCGTCGTGTTAGTGGGGTGGGACGACACCCAGGGTGCCGGCGGCGTCTGGTTTCTGCGTAACTCGTGGGGCGCAGGGTGGGGCGAGGACGGCTACATGAGGATCCAGTATGGCTGCAACAGCGTCGGCTATGCTGCCTGCTACGTCAATTACCCCGGATTGCGGGTTGGGTTCGAGTATCCCGAAGGACGTCCCGACATGCTGACGCCCGGGCAGGCAACAACGTTCCCCGTCATCGTCTCGCCGTCCACGGGCGTGCCCGTGCCAGGCACCGGCCAGATGCACTACAGCGTCAATGGCGGCCCCTTCACCACTGTTTCCATGACTCAGACGCGGGACGACACCTATCAGGCGACCATTCCCGCAGCGGGTTCCCTAGACCGGGTGCAGTGGTTCGTGAGCGCGCACGAACAGATCGCCGGAGCCGTCACCGACCCGCAGTTTGCGCCTGCTCAAACCTATCCATCCATAGTGGCAACCTCAACAGTGCCCCTGTATGCCGATGACTTCGAATCAAACACAGGATGGACAGTGTCGGCCGGTGCAACCACTGGCAATTGGGAGCGGGCCGATCCCCAGCAAGTCTACTACTCGGGCACCGACGAGATCACCCAACCGGAAGACGATCACACTCCAGGCAGTGCCCTCTGTTATGTCACCGGCGCCCAGGCCGGCTCCAGCGCCGGCAGCTACGACGTAGACGGCGGGCCCACCCGCCTGACCTCGCCGGTCTTGAACCTCACAGCCGCAGTGCATCCGGTGGTGAGCTACTGGCGTTGGTACCACATCTGTACCCAGTGGGATGATCCGCTGACGGTGGAAGTATCCAATGACAACGGCACGACCTGGGTGGTGGCGGAGCAGATCCACACCCGGCAGACATGGACCGAGGCGCGGTGGTTTGTCGAAGACTTTGTCGCACCCTCCGCGCAGGTGAGGATTCGCTTCACCGCGTGGGATACCGATCCAGGCTCCCTGATCGAGGCCTTGGTGGATGACCTCCTGGTAGTCGGATACGGGTGTGAAGGAGGCCTGGCGCCGCCAGACGTGACCATCGCCCAAGACGGGTTATGGGTCTCACTCACCTGGGACCCCGTGCCTGATGCGACGACGTATCAGGTCTACTCTTCGGCGGATGCATGGAGCGGGTTTGTCGCCGATCTTACCGGCACGCTCAGCGGCACAACCTGGCAGGCTCCGATGGTCGGCGAACGCCGGTACTACCGCGTGACCGCATCATCGGCTGATGCGGAGTCCGTCCCAGGCAACGTCGTGGGCTTCGACCAGTTCGTCACGGATATCCCGTAACGGGTGGCCCGCGGGGCTCTTCAGTACCCTCGCGGCTGCGCCCTATGACAGAAAACCGCCGTCCGCCCCGGTGGGGCAGCAAGGAGCAGTTCCATGAAGGCCGATTCCGGAAGAACCCTCGCGTTCTCCTCTCTGAACGTTGCCTTGGCCATCCTGTGTGCCGGGTCGCCGGCCTACACCCAGACCGTGGCCGAATGGCAGACAACCATGGGCATGTTTCGGTGCGAACTGCGGGAGGATCTTGTACCGATCACCGCCGGCAACTTCATCGACCTGACGAACGCAGGCTTCTATGACGGCTGCATTTTCCACCGGGTGATCGATGATTTCGTGATCCAAGACGGGGATCCCACGGGAACCGGCGAGGGGGGCCCAGGCTACACGATTCCAGACGAGTTCCACCCAGATCTGAACCACAATGCGCCTGGCATACTCTCCATGGCCAATGCCGGCCCCAATACGGGCGGTTCCCAGTACTTCATCACGCTGACACCCCAGCCTCATCTCAACAATCAACATGCGGTGTTCGGGCGCGTAGTGATGGGCCTGGATGTGGTGCAGGCTATCGGCGATGTGCCTACGGACAACAATGACAGGCCGATCGTCCCGGTGGTCATCGACACGCTGCGAATCCTGGGCATCATCTACCCTCATCTGGATCTGGAGGAACTGACGGTAGCCGAGGATCCGGCGGATTCCGATGGCGATGGCGTGATCAATCCCACCGAGTCCGGCATCCTTACCCTACGGATCACCAACTGGGCCGGATGGCAGGATGCCGACTCCATCATCGGCACGCTGACCTGCGTCGATAGCCGAGTGCAGATCACCGAGGGGGCCATCGATTTCGGGTTCCTGCCCAATGGCGCCTCCACTGACAATCTATCGTGGCCGTTCCGGTTCACTATCACTTCCAACGAGGTATTCTCCACGACCCTCCGGCTGGAGATCGTCGCCAACCCGGGGTCCGATCACCCCTATTCACAGGTCGTGGACATTCCTCTTCCCGTCACGCTCAATCAGGCCGGGTGGCCCCAGTCATTCACCTCCTCGTCATCGCCACTCATCATTGATCTGGATCGTGACGGCGCCAACGAAGTCGTGCTGGCCGACCAGCAGGGATTCGTGCATGCCTTCCGTGCGGACGCATCGTCTGAGCTGCCGGGGTTCCCGGTCGCGCTGGGGGGCACCGTCAGGACGGCGGTGGCGGCAGGGAATCTCGATGACGATGAAGCGCTGGAACTTGTGGTCACCAAGAGAACCCCGAATGCCATCGCGGCCATCGACCATACGGGAGCCGTGCTCTTCACTCACCAGACAGATGAGTTCCTCATGGCCAATCCTATCATCGCCGACGTAGACGATGACGGGACCGCGGAAATCGTCGCGGTGACGATGAGCACCGGTTCTGTCCTGATCCTACGACCCGATGGCGAAGCCTTTCCCGGGTTTCCCGCGTCCCTGGGCGCCACTGTCCGCGCATCCGGGGCGGTGGCCGATCTGAACAACGACGGCTATCTGGACGTGGTTGTCGTGTCCAATGCGTCCGGAGGATCACTGCATGCCATCTCCACGGCCGACGGGGCAGAATTGCCGGGCTGGCCGTGTCTGATCGGTGCCGAATCGGCCAATGGCCCGACGGTGACGGATCTGGACGGCGGCGGTCCGCCTGAGGCGCTGGTGGCCACCGACGGAGGGGTGATCTACTGCGTCAATCATGACGGAAGCGTCCGCTTCTCCAAGACCGTGAGCGCCCCGGTCAAGACCTCCATCGTCGTTGCCGACTTGGACGGCGATGACCGTGTCGATGTGGTCTTCGTGAGCAATGACGGGGCGGTGCATGCCATTGACCGACAGGGAGGAGACCTTCCCGGGTTCCCCATAAGCATCGTCGCACCATGCCAGTCCACGCCTGTGCTGGCCGACATGAACGGTAACGGCTCCATCGACATCGTGTTCGGCGACGGGGCCGGGTATCTTCACGCCATCGACATCACAGGTGATGCGCTACCGCCGTTCCCCATGGCCTTGGGCCCCGGTGTGCTGGAGGGGATCTCCATGGGTCTTCTCGATGATGATGCCGACGTCGAGCTCGCCGTGGTGGCGGGCACGCGGTGCTACGTAATTGACACCAAGCGCCAGGCCCAGGTCATCTGGCCATGTTTCAAGGGAAATCCTCGACGAACCGGCAATACTGCGGACATCTCCACCTCGTCTCCTGACTGGCCTCCTCTCCCGGCGGCGGCATTGCGGCTGGATCCGGTGTTCCCGAATCCTTTCGTGGGTAGCGTTTCTCTTCGGTTCTCCACGACTGTCCCCGGGTTAACGTCGCTACGGGTGTATGACCTGAGTGGCCGGATGGTAGCCTCGCTGTTCGACGGCATGCTGCCGGCCGGTGACCATGCCGTCCGTTGGAATGGTAGGGATTCTCTGGGCCGCCCCAGCGCCAGCGGCACCTATTTGTGCACCCTGACTTCCCACGGTCGCGACATGGTGCGACGAATTGTGCATGTGAGCGTGGACTAACGGAGGCCGGCCACCCCCGAATAGTCCGTAGTGTCTGGCATCCGCGGTGCACGATTGTTCCGGGGCCCGGCTTGTTTGAGGAACATGGGAGCCGCCCCATTCGAACTGAGATCAGACAGCCAGACTCCCGGACAACCGGCCCCCTCATCCCCCGGACCCGATGGCTGTCGACGTGGGGTACGGTGTGCCGGCCGAACGTACTCTCTCTCCCAGAGGGTCTGAGTGCACCTTCAGAGACACTGCTGAACCCTTAGTCCTTCAGTTCTGTCACACCCCACCCAGGGCTCCTGAATGCCTGGTTCTTCTCACCTCATGGGATGAGTACCGCGCGTTTACCTGCGTCAGGTACCCGGACAGCACCTCGTCGCCACCCCCGTAATCCCCGTGCCAGGAGCCCGCAGCGGCCTTCCCCGCCGAGCCAATCGGAGCCCTGCCAGCGACCATGCCGGGGAGAGATAGTTGGACATTATGATCATATGAATTGACAAAAACTAAACTGTAGTTACCTTTGTATGCCATTCTGGTTGCACAACTCGTCGAGAGAGCGTCTCCAGAGCTAGTGTATGATGACCTGGTGTCTTCGCTCCCTGTGAGGAGCCGGACCGTGAACTCCACACCGTCACGCGGGAGCAGGGCTCGCGCGCGACCTGGGAAGTTACTGAAAGGAGAAGATCCATGAGTGACGAACAGCGGGAGATTCTGAAGATGGTCGCCGACAAGGTGATCACCGTGGAGGAGGCCGAGCGTCTCCTGAAGGCCTTGGA
>JAFGKV010000335.1 GCA_016928395.1 Candidatus Fermentibacterota bacterium
TCAACGACCCGGAGCCGAGCCCTGCTGGTGACTTTGGCCACGGAGGATCTCGCCTGTACACTAACAGACGTCAAGGCCGTCTAAAGTGATGCTTGACGACGAGGGCATCCCTGCGGTACAGTTCGGATGCCACCACAAGGGTGATCCCCCACGAGGAATCGCCCTGTTTCCTAAGCCCGGCCTCAGACGGCCGACTCTCGGAAGGAGTGAACTCCATGCTCAAGAAACTCTCACTGCTCCTCGTCCTTGGGCTGTTCTTCGCCTGTGGCGACGATGACAGCACCACGCCTCCGGCGGAACAGCCGCCGGAGGTGGTGGAACCCCCCATGACTTTCAGCGGGCCAGCGACCACGGATCCCGTCGCCGCCCCGGTTCAGTCGTATGTCTCCGTGGCCAACTCCATGTCTCAGGCCAATGCAGCCATGCTCACAAGCATTATCGCGGCCACGGGTTCGAACGCGAGTTACAGCAATGGCGTGTGGACGTGGACCTACGTCGAGGGCCAGCATACCTACACGGTGACATGTGAGCTCCGTTCGGACGGCTGGCACTGGATCTGCACTGTCGACGGCGGCATATTCGAGAACTGCACCATTGCCACTGGCTTCACCAGCGGCAGCGACAACTCAGGCTGGTGGAAGTTCCACGACTGCGACACCGGCGCCGTGACTGCCAGCGCCTCCTGGTTGGGAGATGAGACTTCTGGAAGCGTCGATTGGTACGAGGGAGACTTCCAGGCCGGGGGAACTCTGGTTCTGCAGAGCACCTGGAGCACGACCGGTTCATCCACGACTACTACGCTCACGGCGCCGCAGCAGATCAAGATCGTGGTCACCGAGAATACGGATGGTTCCGGCGAGCTGTTTGTCTACGAGTGGGACGACATGGGCGCTGCGTGGACATTGGTGTTCGAGGCCCATTGGAATGCCAACGGTTCCGGCTCATACACCAATCATCTCACGGGCGAAACAAGAACCTGGGGATAGCCTTTCCATGATATTGGCCGGGGCGGGAGGCGCCTCCCGCCCCGGGCGATCTACGAAGAACCCTTTCCCTGGTGCCTTGCGGGCCTTTCATTCGCTGGCATCCATGCACGACCCTTCCGATAGAGGTGACCCATGCGTGCCGACGCCCTGCGCGAGGCATTTCGCCAGCGAGTGCTTCTTTCCGATGGCTCCACGGGCGTCGCCCTGGAGAATCTCCTGGATGAACGCGGCGAGGAGGGGTTCCCTGACGGCTGTCCGGATGGGATGGTGCTCTCCCGGCCCCGGCTGGTGAAGACCCTCCACGAACGGTATTTGGCTGCAGGCGCCGATATCATCCTGACCAATACGTTTGGCGCATGCCCCCTGACTTTGGCGCAGTTCAACCTGGCCGATCGGGCCGAGGAGCTCAACGTTGACGCCGCGATCTTGGCCCGCAGGGCGGTGGAGGGGCATGGCAAGGGCTGGGTGCTGGGTTCGCTGGGGCCAGGGTCACTCGTGCCCAGCCTGGGGCAGTCTTCGTTCAAGGAGCTGCGTCAGGCCTACCTCATCCAGGCGCGGGGGCTGCTGGCCGGCGGCGTGGATGGTTTCGTGGTGGAGACCTGCCAGGATCCTCTCCAGGCCAAGGCTGCCGTGTCCGCCGTCCGCGAATTTGCTCCCAATCCCCAAAATGGCCCTTTGGTGGTGGTGTCGATCACTCTGACTGACGGGGGCACCATGCTGCTGGGCACCACGGTGGAGGCAGCTATGGCGACCCTGCTGCCTTTCAAGCCCGACATGCTTGGCCTCAATTGTGGTCTTGGTCCTCAGGAACTTGCACCGTCCGTGGCGGCCATGGCAGCGCTGTCGCCGGTGCCTTTGTGGCTGAAGCCCAATGCCGGGTTGCCGGTGAGGAAGGGCACCCGTGCTGTATTTCCCTTGGAGCCGCAGGAGTTTGCCGCCCATGTCGCCGCGCTGGTCGTGCGCTACCCCATCGCCGTCGCCGGCGGTTGCTGCGGGACTACCCCTGCCCATGTGAGCGCCATGGCCTCCCGCCTTGAGAACCACCAGCCCGTACGGCCCGGCGGTCGATGGGAACCCTCGTTGAGCAGCCTTTACCATCGAGTCACCCATCGCCAAGAGGATTCCGTGCTCATCGTAGGAGAGCGCAGCAATGTCAATGGGTCGCGAAGTTTCAGAAGGCTCATCCAAGACGGCGATACCGAGGCAGCGGTGGCCGCCACGCTCGCCCAGGCAGAGCAGGGGGCCCACGCCGTGGACATCTGCGTAGACCTCATCGGTGAAGACCCGACGCAGCGGCTGTGCGATCTGACGGTGGCCCTTCGAACGCGGAGCGAAATGCCCTTGGTGCTCGATTCGGCGACGCCTCAGGCTCTAGTCGTGGCAGCCCAGGAGCTGCCGGGACGCGGGATCCTGAACTCCGTATCATTCGCCGCGGGTGATGCTGATGTTCGCCTGGTTGCCCAAGCCTGCCGCGAGACGGGCTGCGTCATGGTCGTGCTGGCCATCGATGAAGAGGGCCAGGCAGTCCGGAGAGACCACAAGGTGCGTATTGCTCGGCGAGCCAACCGAATGCGGTGCGCCATGGGATTGCCTGAGGGCGCGCTCTTCTTTGATCCGCTGGTACTGCCCATTGGCAGCGGCCAGCCGGACCTTGAGCGGGCGGCCGCCGAGACCTTGGAAGCCTTGGCGCAACTTCGGGATGAGATGCCGTGGCTACCCACCATCGCGGGAATATCCAATGTGTCGCACGGGCTGAGTGATGGAGCGCGGCGCGTGCTGAACACGGTCATGCTCCGGCTAGCGGAAGCCCGCGGCCTTGGCGCCGCGATCGTTCATGCGGGGCAGATCCAGCCATTGCACCTGATCCCCACCGCGACCCGTCGCCTCGCAGCGGAGCTGCTTCTCGGTGGCGCAATCCGCGAGCGAATGGTCGCATTTCTGGAGGAATTCACCGATACGGAGCTGGAGCAGGATAGAGCCCAGGCAGAGCCGGTCGATACGCTGGATGCGCTCACCAGGGCCGTTGTCCGGGGTGATCGCTCCGAACTGCAGCATCTCATCGACGAGGGACTTCTGGCTCATTCCGCCCGGACACTGTTGGAGGACGGGCTTCTTAGGGGCATGAAGAGAGTCGGCGAGTTGTTCAAGTCTGGCGAGCTGCAATTGCCCTTTGTCCTGGGATCGGCTGAGGTAGTGCGCGAGGGTTCGCGCCTTCTCAGCTCCCATCTCCCTTCTTCCGATGTGGTGAATCGGGGCACGGTGGTATTGGCAACCGTCGAGGGCGATGTGCATGACATCGGCAAGAACCTGGTGGGCATCATCCTCGCCAACAGCGGGTTCGAGGTCGTGGACTTGGGGATTCGAGTGCCGGTTGCGATCGCCTTTCGCGAGACGGTAGAACGCGGCGCCCTGGCCCTGGGCCTGTCGGGGCTGCTCATCCAGTCTGTTCAGATCATGGTGCAGGGCTTGGAGCATGTAGCGGCTTTGGGTGCGCCGTTTCCGCCTGTCATGGTTGGCGGCGCGGCGCTGACCGAATCGTACGCCGCGAGGGAATTGGCGCCGAGGTATCCCGGTCTTCTTCTGTATGGGAAGGATGCACTACAGGGTTTGGAGATCGTGCAGAGTCTGGCAGACGGGCTCATCCCGCCTGGTCCCCAAGACCAGGGGCCTGTGGCGCCCACGGCACGAAGGTCCCCACGATCCCCGGTGACTCCACCGCGGCCCCCATTCATCGGTTCTAGGGTTTACAACAGAATCCCCCTTGGCGAACTGTGGCCCTTTCTAAACCAACACGGTTTGATCAGGCGATTCTGGCGAATTCGCGATGAGGACCAGGGAATGCAGTACTTGGCCACTCTGGTGCCCGAGATGGAGGAATTGAACCTGTCGGGCGCTGCAGTCTGGGGCTACTGGGAGGCCAGACCCCAGGGCCGGGAGTCACTGCTCATCGCCGACAGGACGCGCGATGTGGAGCATGTGATTCCCGTGGGTAGGGA
>JAFGKV010000336.1 GCA_016928395.1 Candidatus Fermentibacterota bacterium
GGCAGGGCGGCCACGGTGCGCTCGAGGGTCGAGGCGACGTCCTTGCCGGGCATGGTGACTGCGATCCGGGCTCCGTCGAGCATGATGGGCTCTCCTCGTGGGCGAGGGTTGAAAGCGGGCTGCATCATACATCAGGTTGCCAGACGGACTCAATGCGCACACTTCCAATGACTCATCACTCTGTGGAGTCGCACATCATGCCGTGCCAGTTCGACATCCATGGAGTCAGCGGGTCCTCCATCGCCGGCCCCAGGATTGGAGTACACTCGCGGAGGGAGAGCGGGGCTCTTATACAAGGATGAGCGATCGGGATCTCAGTGCAGGATCAGGCACCGTCGAATAAGTCGCCCTGTGAATCGTCACCGAGATCGATTGTCTCACAGCGGAACCTCGAGATCGCGTCGACGACACTTTCCTGGTTTTCTGCGTCTCCGACTGCGACGGCCCAGCCCTCACCATCCTTGAATGAAACCGCACCAGGAACGAATTCTCCAACTGCGTCACGGAGCGATGCGAAGAACTTGTTGTACTGCCGCTTGACGTGCTTCTTCGACGATCTGTTCTCCCACAAGCGGTACACCCCGAACATCGCATCGTTCAGGACTTCATCCGACTTGAAGACCGTCCTCGTGCGTATCCTGCTGCGACCCACCGCGACAAGGACGATGCCGTGCATTCGCTCGAACAACACCCTGCGGCAGTACAGCATCTCCTGGTTGGATTGTTCCTCACCAGGGAGATACGGGAGAAAGTACAGAGGACGGGGATCGTTCTCCCCGTCCACGACAATGAAGGAGCTCCGTTCGGCCAGTCCAAGGAACGCCTGCGCCTGCGTGCTGACCCGGAGATCTAGCGACGCCGAGCCGACTTCGATGCCGAATGCACTGCTCGGCCCGGTGCCTATCCCTGCGCCCTCAAGCTCTTCGGTCAAAGAGGTGAGAGTGTCGCACAAGGCCTCACGATGCTCCTCTGGCAGACAGTAGCAGACCATCGAGCCGGAGATCTGAGACGGGTCGAGGGCGAGGATGTCTGCGGCCCTCGGACCAGCGCATATCAGCAGACCACGAGCCTGGTTGCTGGTGCTCGACTCGGCTCCGAATGAGCTCGCCTTGCATTCGATGTAGAGGAACTTGCGCTCGGCCTTGGAGTGCAGGACGAGCTCTGGGCACACGCCTTGCTGGATGGATACTCCCGCCTCGTCGGCCTGCAGCCGTACTTCAGGGGGAATCGGGAGAAGTGGCTCAACAGCGTATATCGCGAATCCGGCGTCGTGAAAGATCGGGGTGATGCTCTTCATTTCGCGACATGGCTGCGCCAGCCATATCATGGCGTTGAGCTGAAACACCGGATCCCGGATCATCTCATGCGGCGTCAGCACCGTATGGTACTCCACTCACCGACTCCACGACGAGCGCCTTGTATTCCATGTCGCCGACGAAAGCCTTGGCCGCGGGATCCAGGAACCTCTGGATGTTCGTCACCAGGCGGTGCACCGTGTTCCCACAGGTTCCGTTCGGTATGATTGCCGTGCAGCCTCTCCGAGTGAGTTCGAGGAAGAGCGGTTGCCACAGATGGCGGTCCACGCCGTACACATGCACCTTTGACGGGCCCAGCCGGATCGGATGCCCCCATAGCCTGAACTTGTTGATCTTCCGGTTGAAGGTCATCGCCACCCAGTGGTCGAACACGTCGACGGGAAGATCCTCCTGGAATCTGATGACGACTGGCGCGCCAACGATGCGCTGGAACGTCCCAGGTACGACAACCGACTCGGTGATCGAGTACCAGGCCTTCTGCTCTGTGGCCACCAGAAGCTGCTGGTACACGCGGACCACGTACAGCACATGCAACCTGTGATCTCGGAAGTTCTGGCTGCGGTTGGTCACTTTACCGTTGTCGTAGAAATCGTGACCACCGCGGCCAACGGGCGATGGGAATCGAAGCTGGCTGATTGCGTAGAACGGCGCGTATGTCTGCTGGAGGCGCTCCAGCCTGCTGTCGATCTCGCAGACGCGATCGACGAGCTTGAAGCTCGTTGACCGGCGATCGCGGATCGGCTGCTGCTCCTCCTCGACGGGCGCCTCCGGCTCGTCCTCGTCGTCCTCCTCGTCCCCGGTCTCAGCGCCGTCCTCCTCGTCACGTGAGTAGGGCTTGTCGATGGTGAAGTAGCTGTCATGGGTGAACGCAAGCTGCGAGAACCGCTCTGGCCTTGTGAGGCGCACGACCTGGCCCCACAAGACCTCGAAGGTCGTCCCGCTCAGCCAGACGTGGTCGATCTCTGGGCTGCGGTTCACCAGGTTGCGCACCCACGGACCGAGGCTCTTGGACTCCTCCATGCTGTATAGGGCAACCAGCCTAGGGCTGAGCTGTTCGATGAATCCAATCTCCCCGAGATTGCGGTCAACAGCAAGGTAGAGGGAGTCGTCGATCTGCTCGGTCTTCACGCCCCGGTGAGTGAACACGTCACCGATGGTCTGCGTGCTGAGGTCGTTGCCGCCGCCCAGAACTTCCAGGAGGTGTGTCTTGACCAGGGGGCGACTGAGCTTCCGGAGATCGAGCTCCTCCATCCGGCTTGCTGACTCGCCGTCGAAGAAGCGCACCATGTCGCTTCGGGTCTTGATCTGCCGGAGTTCTTTCCTCTCCACGATCCTGTCACCCCTGATCCTGTCTATCACCTCGCGGGCGTATCTTCAATGCTCGGTGGAATGGCCCGCGATGACCTCTGTACCAATACTACCACTCGAGCCCGACGCTGAAAATTGAGCAGAGATATCAGAAGCATATCCACTGGCTGGGTCTACCCTGCGCCGCGCACGCCGTTCGAGTGACCCGGCATCGAATTCGATAAAAGTGGCCATCCCTTGCGCGAATTCCGGCTCCAGGTCTATACTCCGCCTATCGCCGGAACACAACTTACCGTGAGGTCTCCCATGCTCAAGCGCCGTTTGCACGAGTCTCCGCCTTCGCTGCATCCCCTGTCCCGCCCGACCAGCACCAGGCTCTCGTGGGCGGCGGCCCTTTTCCCCATGCTGCTGGCCGCCTGCGGAGACAGCTCCGAGAGCTCCTGCCCGGACGGCCTCACCCTCTGTGGTGGTGAATGCGTCAACCTGCTGACCGACAACCGTTTCTGCAGCGCGGACGGCAGCTGCGGCACAGCCTGCGCTTCGGGCCAGCTCTGCAACGGCTCGGGCCTGTGTGTACTGGTCTGCCCATCCGGCCACACCATCTGCAACGGCCGGTGCGTCGACACCGACCTGGACCCCGACAACTGCGGCGGCTGCGCCGACAGCCCCGCTCCCGGCGATCACGTCTGCGCCGA
>JAFGKV010000053.1 GCA_016928395.1 Candidatus Fermentibacterota bacterium
CTCCTCACTCCTATCTCCTCACTCCTATCTCCTCACTCGACAGAGCCCTTTGAGCCTTTGTGGTGAAATGCCTTCCTCTGTGCCCTAGGCGTGCGTTCCGGCCGTGTCGTTGGCCCTGAGCCTAGTCCATGGGCGCGAGATCCCCATTTCGGATTTCCCACGGGCCGAACGCCCCCGTCAGCGAGGGCCGGCTAGTTCTGGAGCACCTCGGTGAACAGGTCGCGCATGGCCTCCCAGGATCGGGCCTCTGCCTTGGCATCGTATCGTTGGGGATCGTGACGGTGGGTGAACCCGTGCACCGCATTGCCGAGGATCATGAGATACCAATCCACCTCGGCGTTGCGCATCTCCTGGATGAACCCCATGAGCTCTTCGTCCGGCACCGCGGAGTCATTGCCGCCGTGGCAGACCAGCACCGTACCCTTGATCTGGCGGGCATCCTCCGGATCAGGAGTTGCCAGCCCTCCGTGAAAGCTGACGGCCGCCTTGACATCCGCCCCGCTGCGGGCCAGTTCCAGGGCGCCGGTGCCTCCGAAGCAGTAGCCGATGACCGCCAACCGCGTCGCATCGACCTCCGCCCGATCCCGCAGTACCTCGAGCCCGCGCTGCAGGCGTCGGCGGTAGAGCGCCACATCGCCCTTGTACTTCCCGGAGGATTGCGCCGCCTCGGCACGGCCGTCGGGCATGTCGTCCGCACCGTATATATCACAGGCGAATGCCGCGTATCCTTCCTGTGCCAGCCGGTCGGCGACCTCCCTCTCATGGTCTGTCACCCCCAGCCACTGATGCACGATGAGGATGCCCGGCACCGGCTCGGCGCCCTGTTCAGGAAGCGCCAGGTACCCCTCCAACTGCGCGTCTTTATCTGCGTAACGGATTGTCACGGATGACTGGGCATGGGCGCCGGTCAGGAGAAGAGCGGCGGCGAAAAGGGCACGCAGCGCCGCCCTTACGGGGGAGGATCGAAGAACCATCATGACTACCCTCTCTGTGAAGCCAAGGTCACACTGCGGGTGCAATCACAGGGAATTGATCCATGCATATCGTGGGCCTGTCTCACCGTTGCGTTGCTGACTCCGGCCTGGGCTGCGCCTCGGCCTCCGACCGCGCTGTCCGATTCAGGGTAGCCGGCATCACATCTTGGATGTTCATCTGCGCGCCCCGCGCCATGGCCTCCTCCAAAGCTTCTGGGGTCAGCCGCTCCCGCAGGGCCGCCATCACGCCCTCGGCGTCGTGGGCGACTTCGGCATTGCTGCGAGGATGCCGCAGCGCAAGACCTAAGAGCTCGGCCGCCCCAATGGAATCACCTTCTCCCATGACGATTTCGGCCTTGCCCGCCAACGTCGAAAGGGCAACCCACACCGCGTCCACCGCCAAGGCCTCCTCGCAGGCGCGGGCATAGCACGAAAGGGCCGTGGCCCGGTCGCCCAACCGGCAGTGGGCCTGGCCCACATTTGCCATGTCTATGGCGGCACTCCATCGATCACCAACCCTGCAGGCGAACTCATAGTCGGCCTCGTAGCAGCGGAGGGCTGCGTGATAGTCGCCCTGGGCCATGTAGACATTCCCAAGGTTAGCCCGGCATGTCGCAGTCTCGAACGGGGCACCGGCTGCCTCCGCCAGGCGGATGCCCTCCAGGTAGTATCGTTCTGCCGCGGGATAGTCGGCAGTGTTCAACGCGGCATTCCCCAAGAGCGTGTACGCCCGCGCCATGTGGTACTCATCGTGCGATCCGTGGGATAGTTCGAGGCACTCCTGCCCACACCGCGCAACACCGGCATAGTCACCCATGAAGAAGAGCACGTAGCCCATGGCGTACAGCGCGTTTCTGATGGTGGAGGGATCCTCCGTGCCCCGCGCCAATACGACGCCGCGCTCGCCAAGGCATCTTGCCTCCGCGATATCCCCGCAAAGGCAGGCAATTCTACACAAAAGGCTGAGTGCGCGAGCAGCCAGCTCCCCATGAGAGCCTACCAAGTTCAGCCCCTCCTCAAGGTGCCCGCGAGCATCCGTGAACTCGCTGAGCTTCATACGCGCCTCTCCGAGCAGAATCTGAAGAGCGGCCTTCTTCTGGGGCGTGTCCGCCGCGGCCGCGCCGCGCGCAAGCAGCTCCAGTGCCCGTTCGGCGTCGGAAATGGCCTGACGGAGATCCGCGCTCTGGACTGCCGCATCGGCGGCCCTCTTGAGCCACTCCGCGGCACAAGTCGCGCTGCCGGCTTTTTCATAGTGATCGGCGATGAGCGCGGCGAACTCCCGGGTTCGCTCACCGGTCTGACGCTCCAGCCACAATGCCGCGTGCTGGTGGTAGATGCGGCGAGAACGCAGAAGCACGGTCTCGTAGACTACCTCACGGAGCACAGCATGCTTGAAAAGATACTCACCTGCATCACAGAATCGGGACGGGCAGTGAGGGAACACCAGGTTCTTACTCTGAACTTCACAAAGGCATGCTTCGATGTCGATCTGCTCCTCGCCGGCGTCCTGCATGGCGCGGATCGATCCATCCCAGAAGTAACGCCCCACCACCGCAGCCCTCTGGAGTAGTACTCGTTCGTCCGGCGAGAGACCGTCGAAACGCGCCTGAAGGACCCCGGTGAGTGTAGTGGGCACCCGAAGGCCCTGAAGGCGGTCCGACTGCACCGACCATCTCTCTCTGCCCCGAATGATCACGCCGTCGTCGATCAGCATCTTGATAATCTCTTCGAGGTAGAAGGGATTTCCTTCGGCATGCCCGACGATCTGCTCGCACAGACTGGTGGGCAGATCGTCAACGTGAAGCAGGATATCGGCGACCAAGGTCTGGCTCTGGGAAGGCGTGAGGGGCGAGAGGGCCACATGCATGAACCCCGGCAGCCCATCCTGTCGCCAACTTGGGACGCGCTCGAACAGTGCCGGGCGTGCCGTGCCGATGAGCAGGAGCCGGCTATGAGGGAGATCACTCGTGATGCGAGCGATGAACTCCAGGGAGGGGAGGTCGGCCCAATGCAGGTCTTCCAGGAGGATGACAAGTGGCGTGTCCCGACTCAGATCCCGGAAATAGACCCATAGGTGAGAGAGGGCGGTCTGGGCGAACGTTGCGCTGTCAAGCAGGTGTCTCACGCCCGGCGCCGTGGAGAAATCGAAACCGAGCAAATGCCCCGTCACGTGAGCCTGTTCGGTGCTCAGATACGCCGCGGTATGTCTTTCGAACTTGCGCTGCACCTCGGCCACAGCATCACTCTCCGTGATCGAGAAATGCGCACGGAGCAGATCGCGAAGCAACCCGTAGGGAGTCGTGGTCAACTCGGGAGAGGCCCGGCCGCGCACACAAAGCGCCACGGGGGCCTGACTCTGTCGCCATCGCTCGAATTCAAAAAGCAGTCTGGATTTTCCGATCCCCGCCTCTCCAAGGATTAGAGCGCTTCGGGCCTCCGGCCCCCCCATCGCGTGCCCGTACGCGCGTTGAAGCACATCAAGCTCATTCTCACGCCCCACCATGGGAGTCTCCACATCCTCCACACACCGCGCGGGCCTCGCCGTAGTAGAGGAGCGAAGACCAACAACAAGATAGGTGCGAAGAGGTTCGCTCTTGCCCTTCACCGAAAGCGGTTCCATGGCCCGCGCCTCAAACATCCCCCGCACGTGACGGTACGTTACATGAGCGATGAGCACGCCGCCGGGTGGTGCGGAAGTCTGGATGCGGGACGCGGTGTTGACGGCATCACCTGCCACCGCAAACCCGTCTGCCCGATTCGAGTTGAAGCTGACTGCCACCAACCCCGTGTTGATCCCGATGCGAAGGCGAAGAGGGGCGGGAACGCAGCACGAAGCGTGCTCTTTGGGCGCACGACGTTCCGACCGAGTGCCGTCCTCGTTCCACCCCCAGTCTTGATTGAGTGCCGACATCGTGCGCTGGAGCTCCAGCCCGGTCAGCACCGCGTTCGACGGGTCAGTCTCCCGGGCCGCGGGGATGCCGAAGACTGCCACCACCGCGTCACCGATGAACTTCTCCACAACCCCGCCGTGCCGCTCAACCACCTCGCGGCACGCCTTGAAGAACGACGCCTGCATCTCGCCGACATCCTCGGGGTCCATCGCTTCAGCAATGGAAGTGAACCCTGCCAGGTCGGCGAACAGAATTGTGACCTGACGGCGTTCTTCCGTGGCAGCCTGCGCTCGAAGTGCCGCCAGCTTCTCCCGCAGGGTCCCAATAGCGGTATCCACCACCGCATCACCCAACACCGCGCGCTGGGTCTCCATGTGGACGAGGGCGTGCTGCAGGGCGTGGGCTTCGTCTGCGCCACCCTCGCTGCCCGACATCACGAGGAGCTCCTGCTGGCCATCGGCCAGACCACGCGGTCGTGGGATGGACTCGAGACGGGGTACTGCGTCATCGTGATGGCGTACTGATGCATGGCCGGCTCCTTTGGTACTGGCGCCAAGACGCAATGCCACAGGCCATGAGTCAATAGCGTTGTTACCTGGTCGCTCCCGGCCCATCACTACTCAAGGGAATCGGCGACCGTGGGGCCTTCCTTGGGAACGGATGGCGCCAGATAGGATTCACGGTTTCGCTCGCAGTTGGGAGGGTTGTGAGCTCAGGCCGGACTGCGGGCTTCGCCGTGCTGCGAAGTTCTCAGTTCTCACTTGTCGGTTCTCAGTCAAGCACAGACCGCTGACTGGCCTCCTTGACACCGCGCCATCGCTCGCCTACCATCGGTTCAGTGATTCCGTACATGAGGAGGGTGAAGGTGGAACTGCAACGCATGACTGTTCGCGACGTGGATCTCGCGGGCACACGGGTGATCGCACGAGTTGATTACAATGTGCCGTTGGATAGCGAAGGCCGCGTAACCGACGACCTGCGCATACGGGAAACGCTGCCCACGGTGCGATATGTGCTAGGCCACGGGGCTTCGCTGGTCTTGATGGCGCACCTGGGCCGGCCCAAGGGAAAGATCGTCCCCGGCCTGAGTTTGAGGCCGGTGGCCAACCGGCTCAGTGAATTGCTCAAGATCCCTGTGGCCATGGCACCAGATTGCGTGGGGCCTGAGACCGCGGTACTGGCCGCCGGTCTGAAGCCGGGCGGGATCCTGCTGCTGGAGAACCTCCGGTTCCACAAGGAGGAGGAGTCCAACGATCCGGATTTTGCCCGCCAACTGGCCACGTTCGGGGATGTCTACGTCAATGATGCCTTTGGAACTGCGCACCGCGCCCACGCCTCCACCGAGGGTATCACCCATCATCTCTCCACCTCGGTGGCCGGCTTCTTGATGGAAAGGGAGCTTGCGGCATTCCACGCCTTGCTGTCAGCGCCCCAACGGCCCTTCCTGGCCATTCTCGGCGGCGCCAAGGTCAGCGATAAGATCGGCGTGCTGCAGAACCTCCTCCGTGTGGCCGATTCGGTGTTCGTGGGAGGCGCCATGGCGAACACGTTCCTGCTGGCCAAGGGATTCCGGGTGGGCGATTCACTGGTGGAAACCGCTGCCGTCGACACCGCGCGTGCCGTGATGGAAGACGCATCCCGGATGGGCAAAGAGGTACTCCTGCCCGTCGATGTGGTGGTAGCCACCGAGCTATCGCGGGGTGCCGTGACCCGCGTGGTCCCCGGCGACGGCATTCCCGATGGGTGGAAGGCCCTGGACATCGGGCCACTGTCCATACAGGCAGTACGAGATTCCTGCGCCCATGCCGCCACGATTTTCTGGAATGGTCCCATGGGCGTCTTCGAAACGCCTCCCTTTGATGCGGGGACCATGGAGACCGCCCGGGCATTGGCGTCTGCGACATCCGCCGGAGTGGTCACGGTGGTCGGTGGCGGCGACTCGGGCGCGGCATTGCAGAAGGCGGGATTAGCTGCCGCGGTGACCCATCTTTCCACCGGCGGCGGCGCTAGTCTCGAACTGGTCGAAGGGCGTGAACTTCCGGGCGTAATGGCCCTGCAGGCGGTCCAAGCATGAGAACTCCACTGGTTGTCGGCAACTGGAAGATGCATCTGAGCAGAGACGAGGCAGGCGCCTTGGCGGGCGAGATCCGAAACAAGCTCGACATCTCCCCCGATCAAGTGGGGGTCGCGGTGTGTCCGCCGTTCCCCTATCTCTCGGCGGTTCACGCCGTCCTCGCCGGCGGTCCGGTGGCGTTGGGGGCCCAAGATGGCCACTGGGCACCACAGGGTGCCTATACCGGCTGGGTCTCTATGCAAATGCTGGTTGACGTGGGATGCCGCTATGTCATAATTGGTCACTCCGAACGTCGACAGTTCGCGCAGGAAACCGACACCGATATCGGCAAGAAGGTGAAGGCCGGCCTCGGGCAGGGTCTTGCGGTGATCCTCTGTGTTGGCGAGACGGGCCCCGAACGAGATGGCGGCATCACGTACGATGTCGTGATGCGACAGCTTTCGGGTGCATTGGAAGGCCTTTCGGGCGCTGAATGTGACAACTTGATCATCGCCTACGAGCCGGTCTGGGCAATTGGTACCGGCAAGACCGCGACACCCGCGATGGCACAGGAAGTCCATTCCTTCATCCGAAGCTGGATGGAGAAGAGGTGGGGTTTTGGCGCGGCCCAGAAGCTGATCATCCTGTATGGCGGAAGCGTCAAGCCTGACAACATGCGTACCCTGGCCGCGATGCATGATATCGATGGAGCGCTGGTGGGAGGAGCCAGTCTCGGCGCACAGGGATTCCTTGAAATCGTCCGGCAGGCAGATGCCGGAAAGAGGTAGTTGATGTATACCATTCTCCTCATTCTTTTCGTGTTGATCTCCCTGCTACTCATGCTCGTCGTCCTCATTCAGTCCAGCAAGGGCGGCGGTCTCGGCGGGGCATTTGGAGGGGGAGGGGGCAGCCAGGCCGTCTTCGGCGGCAGGGGCGCGGCGCCTTTTCTGATCAAGGCCACGAGCTACCTTGCGACGGCTTACTTCGTGCTGGCGCTGCTGCTCGGGATTGTGTCCGCTCGCCATCAGGGCGCCCGCAGTGCCATCGAACGGGAGCTGGCGGGAGTCGCTGGCGAATTGACAACGCCCGGTGTGCCTGTATCTTCGGCTTTCGAGGTATTGTCATCTGACTCCGGTATCGCGGAGGACGTGGCGGACAGCGCCAGTCAGTAATCGCGCGTGCCGAGGTGGTGAAACATGGTAGACACGCCATCTTGAGGGGGTGGTGGGGAAACCCGTGCGGGTTCAAGTCCCGCCCTCGGCACCAGACGATGGGCCCGGCATGCTCAGTGAGTATGCCGGGCCTCTTGTGGTTATGGCCTATCCGGATACCATTTCGCCGAAGACCGTATTCCGCCTCCGGTGCCGGCCCGGATCCCTTTCGCGTCTAACCTGTGAGCGTTCGCTCTTGATTGAATGAGAGGTACTGCCCAATGGCGCACATGAATAGCGATTGCAGCGAGGGTCGTCCACGCGTATGGGATCGCATCGAAGAGGAGTTCCTGCGAGCGAGGAGGGTGTTTCTCTGGGGCGTAGTAGAAGACGAGATGTCCGAAGACATCATCCGGCGTCTCCTCTACCTTGAGAGTCTCGACAAGGATTCCCCCATCACTCTCTATCTGAACAGCCCGGGAGGGGCCATCACATCGGGTTTCGCCATCTATGATACCATCCGCGGCATCAGCCCGCCGGTGCACACGGTCTGCCTCGGACTGGCTGCGAGCTTCGGGGCGGTGCTTCTGGCCGCGGGAGAGAAAGGCCATCGCTCCGCGTGGCCCCATGCCCGCATCTTGATTCACCAGCCTCTCATCCCGGGTCAGGTCATCGGCGCCGCATCAGACCTTGAGATCCAGGCCAAGGAGATGCTGCGAATGCGTGAGCGTCTCAATGAAGTTCTGGCTTTGCACTGCAGCCAGCCCCTCGAGAAGATCCGCCACGACACCGACAGGGATTTCTACATGAGTCCTGAAGAGGCGATGGAGTACGGACTCATCGATCACGTCATGAACTACGAGAAACGCGGGTAGCGTATCCAGGCAAGGGCTTGGCCCATGCCTGGGCATCTCGAAGAATCAAGCCTGCCGGGTGTGAACCTTCGAGGCGGGGGTAATGGAATACGTTGCGAAAGGGAAGATTATGTACATCCTCGTGCTCAACTGCGGGAGTTCCTCCGTCAAGTTCCAGCTTGTTGGCGAGCAGTCTCAGAGATGCATGGCCAGAGGATTGGTGGAGCGGATCGGGCTTTCGAGGCCCCGGCTGGTGTATCGGTTGGGCGATGATGCTCCGATAAAGCGAGATCTCCAGATCCAAGACCACGCGGGCGCCATCAGCGTGGCGCTGGACATGCTCACCGACGCTGAGTATGGCGTGATGAAGAACACGGCCGAAGTCGTGGGCATCGGGCACAGGGTGGTGCACGGAGGAGAACGTTTTTCCGATTCGGTGCTCATCACCGAGGATGTCATCGGCGA
>JAFGKV010000337.1 GCA_016928395.1 Candidatus Fermentibacterota bacterium
CGACGAGCCGATACGCGCGGGTGAACCCCACCCAGGATTGCCACGGCCCTCCTCCGTCGGGCCTCGCGATGATTGACGGATTCCCAGTCAACTAGCCCCTGAGCGACGCGATAACGGCTTCCTGCTCGCCCAGTGCCCGGTGCGCCTCCTCCAGACTCACCGCCCGGAACGCCACCGTGTCTTCCGGCTGCGCCTGGGCTATCTTCGGCAGGTCGGTGGAAATGACGGTGGCTATCTTGGTGTAGCCGCCGGTGGTGCCGCAGTCCGCCAGCAGGACTATGGGCTTCCCGGACCCGGGCACCTGTACCGCGCCACGGGATGTGCCGTCGGAGACTATGTCCGCGCCCTTCTTGTGCTGGATGACCGGCCCGTCGAGCCTATAGCCCATGCGGTCGAACATGGGGGTGACGGTGAACGTGGACGCAAGGAATGTGTCTATGCCTGCGGCTGTGAACGCGTCGTCCTGCGGTCCCATCGTCACGTGCAGGGTATGGTGGCGGTTGTAGCGCGGGATGTCCTGGGATGCCAGGCTTCTTTCTGCGGGCTGGAGGGTATCGCTGTCCGGGTCGGCCACAGGGACCATGTCTCCCGTAGTCAGAGCACGGCCGTGGAAGCCGCCTATCTGGGACCGGGTGAATGTGGAGCGACTGCCCATCACTATCGGGACATCTATGCCGCCACGGACGCATACGTATGATCTGATTCCGTCTTTCGGCCCTTTGAAAGACAGCGTGCTACCCTCCGGCACGGACACCGTCGTCCACCCGGGGATGCGCTGTCCATCCAGAACGGGGCTGAGGTCGCCGCCCGTGATGGCTATGGTGGCGCTGAAGTGGAACTTCAGCGTGGGCCCCATGAAGGTGGTCTCCACTCCCGCGTCGCCCTCCTCGTTGCCGACCAGCAGGTTGCCAACCCTGAGGGCGAACTGGTCCAGCGCCCCCGAAACAGGCACGCCGTAGCGCTGGTACCCGTACCTGCCCATGTCCTGTACGGTGCTGAAGGCGCCGCCCTTGATGACCTCGATTGTCCTCATCGGGCCCCACCCATCTGACGTGTGACCAGCGAATAGGTACCGGCCCGTATCCTGGACTGAACGTCGGCGTACTCCGACTCGTCCACTTGAACGAACCGCAGGTAGTCCCCCGGCTCGATCTCGACCGGAGGCTCCCGGCCCGGGTCGAACAGACCGATGGGAGTGCGGCCTATGATCCTCCAGCCGCCGGGGCTCTCCACCGGGTATATCCCGGTCTGTCGCTCTGCAATGGCGACCGAGCCAGTGGGTATGGAAGCTCGCGGAGTCACGAGTCTGGGAGTGGCTATCCTCTCCGACATGCCTCCCAGGTACGGAAAGCCCGGAAGGAACCCCATCATGTAGACCAAGTAGTCCGCGCCCGAGTGTATTTCAATCACTTCCGCTTCGGAGACGCCGTTGTGCTCGGCCACGTCGCCGATGTCCGGCCCGTATTCGCCCCCGTAGAGAGCGGGTATCTCCACCAGCTTGGGGGCGACGGTCTCCCCGTCTCCGAGTGATCCCTCCATCTCCCCGAGGCGAGACGTCAGGTCGGCATAGGAGATGCTTCGGGGGTCGTAGTAGACCATCAGCGACCTGTACGTGGGTACCACATCCAGAACACCCCGGACTCCGAGCCGGCCAATCTCGCGCGAGAGGCCATGTACCCGTCGGTTGGTGACTACTGAGATGGAGTCGCCCAACTCTATGGAGAGTGCCCTATCGCCTACTGGCAGGAACCTGGGATACTGGCTCATAGTTGTCTATCCCGACACGATTTGGCCCAGGGGTACTATCTGGACGCCTGCGGCTTCCAGCGCCGAGCGTACTGATGAGGCAAGGTATATGGAGTTGGGCGTGTCGCCATGAAGGCAAAGCGTGTCCGCAGACAGGGCTATCTCTTCGCCCGTGACGGCAGTCACCTTCCCTTCCGTGACCATTTTGATGCTCCTCTGCGCCACCTCATCCACGTCCTCGATCACCGAGCCGGGTTTGGAGCGCGGCACCAGTGTGCCGTCCGCATTCACAGCCCTGTCGGCGAAAGCCTCCCTCGCAACCCTGAGTCCCATATCTTGGGCCATGTTGACCCATTGAGTGCCTGTCAGAGCTACGAGGATAATTTCGGGGTCTACTTCAAGGATGGCCTCGCATATTGCCCGGGCCAGCACTTCGTCCCGGACGGCCATGTTGTACATGGCGCCGTGCGGCTTGACGTGCTGGAGCTTCTTCGCGCTCGTGAAGGCGGCCAAAGCCCCTATCTGGTAGACGATGTCGTTCTTCGCATCGCCGGGGGCCACCGCCATGTTCCGCCTGCCGAAGCCCGGCAGGTCCGGGAAGCTGGGGTGAGCGCCTATGGCTACGCTATGTTCTTCTGCCAGCTTCACGGTAAGGCGCATCCAACTGGGGTCGCCCGCGTGGAACCCGCACGCGATATTGGCGGAGGTGATGTACTTGATGATCTCCTCGTCCTGGCCCAGCTTGTAGGCACCAAAGCTCTCGCCCATGTCACAGTTGAAATCGATTCGTGCGGTCATGAATGCTCCACCTCACAGTCGCTGCAACACTTCGATGCTCGCTGCATCGGGTCAGACAAGTGGGGGCAGCGTGCAGCACAATTGTAGCCGGGCATCTTGTGTTCATCAACCGGAAAGGGGAGTTCACGGGTGGCTCTCTTTTCGTTGGGTCAGGGCTGACTCAGTGTTGAGTGGTGGGTAGTCCGCTCGTGCTACGAGAGCCTCCGCATGGCGGCACGTGGTGGAGGGTAGGTCTGTGCTGATCGGAATCATCAGGTATCAAGGTGAGTCCTTCGTTCCACATGCGGTTGCAAGGATGGCAGAATGTCCGTCCGGGCGACGTCCTCTGGCAATACCCTTGAATATGTGGCCTATGAGGTGGTGAATCCTGTTCCTGCGGTCACCAATGCGCTCCGGGTTGCTTGCAATCAACGACATCGTGGCAGTATCATTCGAGGCTGGGAACGCGGCACGATTCGTTCAATCATCAGCAGGTTGAGCCAGGCGTGCTTGTGTTGTGCCTCTCTCGATAGGGATTGTCCGGATCGGCCGCAGTACCTGTGAAGCGAACAAGTGACGTGGGCGTTGCTGCGAAAAGGAGGATAAGGGTGACTCAGTCAGTGCTGACCAGGGAAGAACTTGTCAAGGAGTATGAGCGAACGCATCCACGATCTCTCGAACTGCACCGAAAAGCCGCACGGTTGTTTGGCGCAGACGGTGCCACTCATGTTGCGAGAGTCATGGATCCCTTCCGCCCTTACGTCACCCACGCTCTCGGGAGCAAGAAGTGGGATGTTGACGGTCATGAGTACATCGACTTCGTGATGGGACACGGGGCGCTCATACTGGGCCACGGGCACCCCAAGATTGTGAAGGCTTGCCAGGAACAGGTCGCGAAAGGGGTCCACTACGGTGAGAACCACGAACTGGAAGTTCGCTGGGTGGAACTCATTCAGCAGATGATGCCC
>JAFGKV010000338.1 GCA_016928395.1 Candidatus Fermentibacterota bacterium
GTACGCCGCTCCTACCCTCGCGATGCGGTGCACAGACAATGTAGGAGCGCTGTCAAGCGCGAACGGAGGGCAGTTGCGGGTTGTACTCGGGGGGTTCGCGGCGTATGCCGCTCCTACGTTGGGGGAATGCGGTACACAGACAATGTAGGAGCGCTGTCAGGCGCGAACAGCGGAGAGAGTTCCCTAACCCTCATGGTTTTCGTTGGGCCTGCAATCTCAACAGGATGGGAGGCGCTCGTTCGGAGATTGCAGAACAAGGTTTCGGCGGACGGAATCGCGCACTGGCGAGTCGGAGAGCCCCCCGGAATGGGGACTATTCTAATATTAGAATAGTCCCCAGGAAGCCTTTACGAAGCCGGGGAAAAGGCTCAGGGCGCGAAGGGGCGAGGCTATGCATTCGCAGCTGAAGGCGCTCCTACAGAGATGCCGCTGCACCGCGCACGTGCGATGCGCCGCACTCTCAACCCCGAAAAACCTGAGTGCGCCCCGCGCCCTCAGAGGCCTGGGGACTGGGGGCGGGGAATGGTGATGGTGAAGGTAGTTCCTTTGCCGGTTTCGGTGGAGAAGAGGATGGATCCGCCGTGCGCCTCGACAATGGTACGTGCGATGGCCATACCCAGACCCGTGCCCTTGCGTTTGCCGTAGGTGACGAAGGGTTCGAATACGCGGGAACGGATGGGCTCCGGGATGCCCGGGCCTGAGTCGGCAATGTCGAATCTCACCATCGTGTCGTCTTCCAAGGAAGCGTGGATTGTTACGGACCCTTCCCCGTTGCCGAATGCTTCCACGGCATTGCTCAGAATGTTCTGGAACACCCGCATGAATCGGGTTCGATCAATGTCGATCTCGGTGTCCGCGGAATGAAGCGTGAGTGTGACACGGCTGCGAGTGAGGAAATCCTCGTTGTATACCTGGAACTCATGCAGGAACTGCTCCACCGTCACTCGTTCCCTCTGAAGGTCGGTGGATCCGCGGGAATAGGCCAGGAGCTCCTCGGCCATGGCCACCATGCGATTCAGCTGGCCAAGAATGAGTGTGCAGTAGTGTTCGGTTGCCGGGTTCTCAGACGCCTGGTCGATCATCTCGATGCCAAGCTGGATGCTGGTTATGGGGTTCTTGAAGTCATGGATGATGGAGCTGGCCATCTCACCGACGACCTGCATGCGCTCCTTGTGGAGAACCTGCGCCATGAACCGGGCATTGGTGGTCCTCAGATAGTCTGACACCCGGTGGACGAAATGCAGACTCGCGGCGCTCGGCTCGGCCCTGAGAACCTCCATGAGCAGGGGGCCAGGAATGCGGGCCACGCAAGCCTCGGTCTTGGCACAGGCGGCTGCGCTGCGCCCCAGATTATCAATCACTCCCATCTCACCGAAGTACTCGCCGGAATGCACCTCGGCCAGTGTCTCGGTATGCTCTCTCGCACGTTTGGTAAGGGCGATGGTGCCGGAGAGCACCAAGAATACGGCGTCCGGGGGGTCGTGCTCCTCGAAGAGGGTTTCTCCGGGCTCATGGTGTGTCACGACCACCGAATCCATGAGCCGCTGGCGAGCCGGCTCGGTGAATGGGGAAAAGAAGGGGTTTTCCTCAAGCTGCATTCGCCACCTCACCAGCGTGAAATGGGGTATCAGGGCTTTGTCTCAACTATCCAGATGTCCTGGCGGCCATGGCTACCCAGCTTCGCGTATTCGCTGTGGTGAGTCGCGCCGCCATCACCACCGGAACGCATGGTGGGACTTTAAACAACCTGCGCATGCTTCGCGAAAGGGTCTCGATAGTCCGCTCGGATGGGTCATCTGCCAGGGTCGGCACCAGCACGACCACCGCCATCGCACAGGAATCGGGCAGGGCATCGATGAGCTTGCGCGCCTCGAGGACCCGCGGGCTCATGCTGTCAAGCACGACGAGGAAGATGGGGGGCACATCGCCATCAAGCACTCGGGCCACCTCGTGGTCCTGCCGCCAGTCGGCGCTGGCGATGAGCAGCCATGACGGCGCGTCCCTTGACGCGCGAACCACGTAGGTCCACGCATCGCCTTGCGGAAGGTCCGCCGCGGTTTGACGGGATCCCGTCAGCATGTCGACGGTATCGATGGCCACGGCGGGGGAGGTGCCCAACACGATCACCGATTGCGCCTTGATGCCGGCCACGGCCAGAGCGGCATCGCGGGGAGTAGCGACGAGTCGCGTCAAAGGCGCCGCTGGCGTGAATTCATCTCCCAGGAGGTCAATCGTCATGCGTGTATCGCGATCGTGGGATGTCGGTTCGCCGGTGAGCGATGGGTGAGTCTTGTCGGAGGGAGGGGGCGCGACCGGCCCTTCCTTTGCCCCATATGTTCCATCGAAGGGCTCCTCATCGGGGCTGGTCAGGACCTCCGTTACGATGCTGTCGACTACATCCTTGGAGATTGTCGCGCCTGAGAGAGTCTTCATGGCGACCAGTCGCTTTGCCACGCCCTGAAGGGTTCGGAGGTCGCTTTCCAGTACCGAGGCCAGATGCGCGAGGATCTCATCATCGATCGGCCAGTTGTTTCGTTGCGCCGTCGCGCGCAGAATGCTCGTGCGGAGAGTGGCATCCGGCTGATCGATACGTACGACCAGGCCCAACGCAAAAGAAGTACTGATCTCGGTAGTGATGGTATTGAGCTCTTCGGGACGGCGATCGCTGGAAATGACGATTTGATTGCCCTTGTCGTACATGACGGCGAGGATGTCGGCGGCCACGGTCTGCATGCTGGGTGAGATGGCGAGGAATTGGATATCGTCAACCAGCATGACGTCGGCCTGGAGATACTGTTCCCGCAGCAGGGAAACCTGTCGATCGCGATATGCATCCACTATCTGGGCGCTGAAGACTTCCGACGTCAGGTACAGAATCTTGACCCCGTTGCTCCGCCGGTAGACTTCGTTGGCCAGGGCGCACATGAGATGCGTCTTCCCCAGCCCAGGTCCGCCGTATAAGAACAACGGGTTGAAACGCTTTCCCGGGTCTTCCGACGCAGCCCGGCAGGCTTCGTAGGCGGAGCGGTTGCCGGTGCCGGGAACAAATGTATCGAACGTCAATTGGGCGAGATGCTCAAGGCCCCTTGCGGCGAAAGGACCCTGGGGCAATGGGGCCCGCTGAGACCGGATCGTGTCGCGAAAACGGACCGTGCTGCGCACCCGGGCGACCAGTTCCTTGCCGCTGAAAGGCTTGGTCATGTAGTCGTTGGCGCCCAGGTCAAGGCCCTTGATCCTGTCCTCTTCCTCGCCCTTGGCGCTGAGGATGATCAGCGGTGTTCCGGCGATGAGAGGATCGGAACGCACCCTCTGAACGAGCTCGAACCCGTCCATCCTCGGCATCATGACGTCACTCAGCACCAGGTCAGGGTGCTCTCCCCGGATCACCTCAAGGGCCTCTACTCCGTCTCCGGCCTCCATGACGCTCATGCCTCCCTGAGCAAGCACGGCTTTGACCAACTCAAGCATCACGGGATCATCGTCAACGACCAGAATCCTCTCACTCACAGTACCCCTCCTCGTGCGATATTCTCAGCATACACCCTGGGGCCGCGCACTGGCAGGACAATTCGTCACCCATGGGCGGTCTGATCGACGGTCGACGAAACCCGGCGGTCGGCCTCTGCCTCCGCGTACGCCTACGTCTTCTCACCACGGTCCTGCATCACCGCGAAAATTTCCCTTACATCGCTCAACAGGGCAGCGAAGCGGTTGAAATCCAGAGATTGCAGCCCATCGGACAGGGCCTTGGCAGGGTTCGGGTGAACCTCGACCATCAACCCGTCGGCGCCGGCGGCGATGGCGGCACGAGCCATTGGTATCACAATGTCCGATCGGCCGGTGCCATGCGATGGATCTACGATGATGGGCAGGTCTGTCGCTATCCGCGCGATGGGAACAACGTTCAGATCCAGTGTATTCCGCGTCGCGCTTTCGAAGGTGCGAATACCACGTTCGCAGAGGATCACGGCATCATTGCCCTCGCGCCTCAGATACTCGGCCGCAAGGAAAAACTCGTGGCTGTCGGCCATGAATCCTCGTTTCAGCAGCACCGGATTTGGCTGCGTTCCAAGACGCTTGAGAAGGGCATAATTGTCCATATTGCGGGTGCCGATCTGAAGAATCGCCGCCACGGACGAGAGGAGCGGGATCTGCTCGGCCTCCATGACCTCGCTCACCAAGAACACGCCGTGTCTTTCTCCTACGGCACGCACCATGTCGACACCGTCCAGTCCGAGACCCTGGAAGGTGAATGGAGACGTCCGTGGCTTAAACACTCCAGCTCGGACCAGACGGATTCCGTGCTCGACCAGCATCGCCACGATCTCGTCGAACATCGACTCGCTCTCCACGGCGCACGGGCCCGCGATTATGAGGGGTTCACGTTCGGCTATGCGAAAGGATGCCTTCAACTTCGACAGTGCGGGAGATGGCCGTCTCATGTTCGCCTGCAGTGGTCGATGATGCACGTGAAGATCTCGCGAACTGAGTCATCGAAGAGCGGGCCGGTATTGCTCCCAACCATCCTCTGTAGTACGGCTTCGTCCGCCGACAGAGGAGTCTCGTCACTCCGGGACGTCGAGGCGATCGACGATGCCCGTGTGTTGATCAAACCGAGTAGGGCCTTGTCGATGGCATCGATGCCCATGGAAGGGAACCTGCCGGATGCGAGCGCTGACTTGTCGATTCTGCCATCCGGCATCCGAGGCAATGCGGTCAAGATGTGAATCTGGGGAAGGTCGGATCTGAAGAACCGGCGAAGGCGTTCCACCATGGATGTGACGGAGAGGGGGCCCTCACCGTGCTCCACATAGATTGTCGGAAGAGAGGGCTCGGTTTCGGTGATGATCGCGGCCGAGTCGGCAACTCCCGGTACCCGAGCCAGCGCGTTCTCCAGCCTCACCAAAGAGATCGGTCGACCTTCGCGGAGGACAGCTTCACCAGGCCTACCGGCCAGGCGAAGACCGCCGTCGGCGGTTAACCGCGCCAGGTCGCCGGTGGCAAACCACCCCTCGGGCCCGCGCGCAGGCTGTTTGTCGAAATACGCGAGGCTCACGGCCTCGCCTCGAAGCAGCAATTCACCCTCTCTGCCGCCGCCATTTGATCGTAGCGACGCTTCGTAGCCGGGGCAGGGAAGGCCGCATACGTCAAGGGTATCGGGAGTGATGGGTCCCATGAGGGCGATGCCCGACGTTTCCGCCGACCCCCACGCGTTCATCAGCCGCAATCCCGCCGCGGCCAAGCGGGAGATGAGACGCGGCTTGGCATAATCACCCACCAGAACAACGCCACTGACACCGCCCAGAGCTTCGGTGACGCGATCTCCGAACGGGAGCACTCCTTCCAGTACGCGGGGGGAGGCGATGACCCAGGTGGGGGAGTGCCTGTACAGAAGGGCGAGAATGGTCCGCGGATACGGGAAGTCTACCGCCACCGTCGTACATCCCGTAACTAGGCCTTTGCCCACAAGCTCGTGCGGGTGCTGCCACGCGGGAAACAGACATGCGACCGAATCGTCTCCTCCCAGGCCCAGCACCTGGGCGGTGCCCGAGGCATTGCCCAGCACCATCGCGTGGGTGAGCACCGCGCCCCGAGGAAAAGCAGTCGCGCCGCCCCGGGTAAAGTCCACGGTCACCGGGCTGTTCTCAGCCGCAGACGAGGGCCAGGGACCCCCTGAGCGCGGTGTAGCCCGTTCACGCGAACTCCACGACAAGATCTTCCCCGCGCGTACAACTCTGGGAACCTCCAAACGGCCATCGGTGATAAGCACCGAGGCTCGAGAGGATACCTCGCGCAAGAACGCGCGCTGCCATCGCGGGTTGAGCGGCATCTGCACCGCCTCGACCATGCCCGCAGCGCAGAGGCTGATCACATGGAAGGGTGCTGAAGTACCCCAGACAGCCACGGTAGAGCCCGGCCTCACGCCGGCGTCCACGAGGGCCTCGGTCATAGCCAGGGTTTGGAGGAAGAGATCCTCCCACGTGAACACCTCGCCATCCCACAGCAGGGCGGCATGTCTCGGCCGTCTGCGCGCAAGCCTGGCCAGGGCGTGATGAATTGTTCCGCTTGTGTACTGAGGTATGTTCAATCGAGGCTCCTTGTCTTCCTCTACCGTGGCACGTTTCTCACCGCACTGCGGGGTTCGCTGCGCTGCCGTACTTCCTGTCTCGCCCGTCGTCATTTCCGAGGTGTTCCCTGAAGGCGAAATGAACACCTCCTGGTACGGCCACTACCGCCTCGGTGGTCAGCCCCACACCATTAACGCTGGCTCCAGAGTGCCGGCATGCTTCGGAGTATGATCACCATATCCAGCAGCAGCGACCGATTCCTGAGATAGAAGAAATCATGCTCTACGTCAGATCCTACTCCAACATCGCCGGCTCTGCCCACGAGCCACATTCCGGTGAGGCCAGGACGGACTTCCAGCAGCAGTCGTTCCCAATACGGCGCATGGGCCATCCTCTCCGGGGGCTCACCTCTGGGGCCCACCAGGCTCATGTCTCCCCGAACCACCCCCAATAGCCTCGGCACTCGGTCGAGGCCACTGCGACGAATACACCGATCAAGGAAACACATTCGGTCTGGCATGGCGAGTCTGGTGGTGGTGAAAGAGCGCCCTCCTCTCCCGATTCGTCTCTCGCAGACAAAAAGCGGCCGCCTCCCACGGAGTGCCGATGCGACTGTGTACAGGAGAAGTACCGGCGCGGTGGCGGCAAGGCCGAACAGCGCGACCGCGCGGTCGAAGATCGTCTTGATCGCCCCCTGGATGTATCCGAAACGGGGTCTGCTTAAGTCCAACACCGATAGACTGGTCAATGAGGTGACCTGTCTGCTGGCCGCGTCCATGGGTCCGGGGTTCGATACCGCTTTGCACGAGACTCCCGATGCGTCACACGCCAATGCCGCAGCCATGGTCTCCACGGGAGAAAGCGTTGGATCGGCGATCAGCACTTCATCGACTGCCAGTGAGAGAGCAAGCGCAGGCATGCTCTCCGGCCTGCCAACCCAGGGGATTGTCGAAGGCCTTGTCTTTGAAGGAGGATCGCGACTCACGAACCCTACGGGAGTATACCCCAGAGACGGATAGCGAAGCATTCTGTCCACCAGCGAGAACGCAGTCTCCCCACCGCCGACCACCAGGCAGCGGGACGAGCGATACCCTTCCTGCAGCAGGCGGCGCTGCAGCGCGCGCACAAGCGATCTGAAGAAGACTATGAGGGGCACGACCATGACGAAGAGCAAGAGCACAAGCACTCTGCTATAGTCGAATTTGGCTAGGAAAGACAGTGCCATGATCACCAGTAGCGAGAAGACAGAACCGCGGGTAACCCGGATGAACTCAACAAAGGGAGTGGTATGTACGCGCACCGCATAGAGATTGAGATAGGAAAACGCTCCCAACCACAGACACACGACGATCGGGAGCGGCCTGAGGTAGACGTCGATTCCGTGGGCAAACGGAGTCAGGGCATTGGCCACCACCCGTGTGCGAATGAGGAATGCTGCCAGAAAGGCCCCGACCACGGCAAAGGTGTCAGCGAGCACCAAGAGCGCAGGCACCAAAAGGTCCTTTTCCCGATGGGCCAAAGCTCCCGCCGCTCCGCCTGCGCCAAGGGCCAATGACCGGCCCAACGCGAGGGGGAAAAACATTGGCATGATGGCTGGGTCGGTGCGCAGCATGGAGGTCATGAGCGGCACCGTTGTTGCCACGAGCACTGCGAATGCCGCCACGGGAATCTGCCACGGCAGCACCCCCACGACCGCGATCAATGCCAGGAGCAGGCAGAGGGGCGCCAAGGCGGCCTGCACCTTCAGGAGTTGCGGGGTATAGCTATCTGCCAGAAGCTTGGCTGGATGCCGACGGTACACCATTGCCCGCCAATAGGCGCGGAGGAATTTGGTGCGGAGGTATTTCGTCAGGGATTGCGGATGCCTGTGGTAGACTACCGCGTCCGGGGCGAATACCATGCGCGCTCCCCGGGCGGCCAGCTTGTACGAGAGATCGACATCTTCGTTGTTGGCCTTGGGAAATCGGAGATCAAAGCCTCCTGCTTCGCGGAAGGCTTGGGCTCGGATTGCCGCGGAATAGGTGTCGACGAAGTCGATGAACCGGTATCCCAAGAGCCGGCGGTATCGCTCCTCGAATTCCACCTGGGCGAACCGGGCCGCGATGGACCGCTGGCGCGTCTTGTAGGCGCCCTTCACCGCGATGACCGCAGGGTCCGCCATGGGCGCCGTCAACTGGTCGAGCCACTGGGAATGCGGTTCGCAATCGCTATCGGTGAACACAAGCACATCGCCGCGAGCAGCCTCCGCTCCGTGGTTCCGCGCTGCAGCCGGCCCCGAGCGGGTCTGCGAGAGAACCCGATCGGCCAGACTCGCGGCAATGGTGGCGGTGGCATCGGTGGAACCATCGTCAACTACGATGATCTCGAAGGAATCCCGCGGAACCGTCTGGTTATGAACGGCGCGCAAGGCACGCTCTATGGTGTCCTCGGCATTGTAGGCAGGTATGATGACGCTGATCATGGGCGGAGCAGATGCCTCCAGAACGACCGGGTCGCCCGGAGGATTCGGGCACGCTCGCCGCCGTCAGTCACTACCCTTGCAGATGACCGCAGGATGAACCGCGGGCGAAGGTAGAACCGACGTCGCGCATACGAACAGAATCGGGCTACATCCTCTGGCTCAAGTGAGCCCGTACGCGCCACTGCGGTGTGATGCCCCTGGGGGCTTAACCAATGGCTGAATTCATCTGAGACCAAGAGTCCCGCATCCCGCACCTCATCGTAGGCAGGGCTTCCCGGGTAGACCATCAGGGGGTAGAATTGCGCCGTGTCCGGGTCAAGCTCGATGGCCAGCCCCAGGGTCTGTTCCATGGTCAAAGCGGTCTCGCCCGGCATACCTACGACGAAGCACCCATGTACTTTGATGCCCGCGGACCGGGCATCGCTCATGAACCGACGCGCCCTGTCAACCTCGAGATGCTTCCCCATGCGGCGAAGCATCTCCGATGCACCGCTTTCAAAACCGACACACAGGCATCGGGCATGGGCGCGCTTCATGAGCCTCAGGGTCTCGCCATCCACATCGGCCCTGGCATTGGCGGTCCAACTGAGCCGGACGTCGCGGCGAATGATCTCTTCGCAGAGCGCATGCACATGGTCACGGCGCGCGGTCAGGGTATCATCCTCAAAGAACACCGCTTTAACCCCGGGAAACAGCCGGACTATCTCCTCCATCTCATCGACGACGAGGCGGACATCTCTGCATCTCTGACGAAGACCAGTCATGGTGTACGGATACACGCAGAATGTGCAGCCATAGGGACAACCTCGGCTCGAAACTATTGTCACCATTGGGTAAAGAGCGTTTGGATTAAAGTAATCTCTGAAGTGCAGAAACCGGGCGTATGTCCGAGATACCGGAGGAAGACCATCGAGATCCTCCAAGGGAGGACGGGGCGGATTATGGATCACCGCATCGTCGTCCTTCCAACTCAGGCCCGCAACCGAATTCAGATCCTTGCGCCCTTCCAGGGCATCAGCAACGTCTGCCACTGTTTCATCGTACTCCCCGCGGGCTACTGAGTGGGCTGAGGATGACCGCAGGGTGTCCTCAGGGAGCGCGGTGACGTGTGGGCCTACGAGGCATACGTGGCAGCCGGCCCATCGTTCCGCCATGCGTGATGCGGTCTTCAGGTCGGCGGCAATGCTGGGCGTCGACGTCTCCATGATCACCACGTGGGGCGGTGTCAGCCCGAGGATATCCTCGATACCGAGCCCGGCGGCCGGGGCATCGACCAGTTGCACCCGGTGCCCTCGCGCCTCGGCGACGCCGGCGGCATAGGCCAACCACATGGGATAGTAGAGGGTACCACTCCTTGTCACCGCTGGGCTGCGCTGTGACCGGGAGTACTTCGGGAGATACGGAGGATTGAGAAACAGGATATCCACAGGCTATCCCCCACTCTTCCGTGCACGGATCACGGCGCCCTCTTCGTATGCGGGAACTTCTCCTCGATGTTCCTGACACCGGATAACGTACCAAATCCAATCAAGTTGGGCCAGATCACGGAGAACCTCGCCTTCGAAGATCCGGACGAGGTGATGAGTGAACGCCGGCAGGGCTTCACCTCTCTGCGGGGCCTCCAGCGGTTGATGAACTCGGACGTGGTGTAGGCCGTGACGGTCAACCAGGTCAACCACGGGCACGACCGGCGCTCTGGTTGCCATGGCCAACCGGGCCGGGGCCGATGAGAACGCAATGTCCTCATTGAGGAATCGCTGGGGATGCCCGCGGGAGCCGCCATACCCACTGATCGCCATGAACACGACATTGCTGGCCGCAAGCTGGCGGTGTGCCCACCGGAGTGGTTCGTCCAGGAAGTGCACCGCATGATATCTCCTCGAGGAACGAAGCCGGGCTTCGCGTGCTCGTTTCCCATAGTCGTCGTAGCGGGCGCTGAGCAGGTGCACGGGGTAGCCCTTGAGACCCAGCGCCACATGGGCAATCCTGGCATCGCCCACGTGAAGCGTGACCGCGATGGCCCCTGCTCCTGTGCTTCGCGCGGCGTCAAGAAAACCAAGCCCGTCATAGTGGATCAGGGCCTCAAGTTCGAGGGGCGGAAGGCGATCCACCGTAAAGAGGTCCAGAAACCGAAGCTGGTGGTAGAACCAGAAGCGGCCCAGAAGCCCATTCAATTCCTTGCGGGGCATCTCGGGAACGGCGTTGGCCATGTGCTCCAGAAATACACGGCGTGACTTCCGGGGGCCGACGTACCCGATCCACGAGCGAAGCATCCCCAGTGCGGCTGCCGTCTGTACCACCCGGGGGCGGCGAAACCCCACTGCCCGTAGCATAGTCTCGGTGCCGAGATAGTAGGCGTCCATGACGGTTCTCGATACGGCGTTCATCTCACAACGCTCCGCACTTCCTCCCACACCGCATCCTCAGTGATTGCCTGCATGCACACCGGGGTGCCCCGACGGCATCCCGGGAATAGGCCATTCCCGTAACATGGACTACAGGAAGCGGTAGAACTTACACCCCGCTGGTGGTCGCGGCCAGTCGGAAGGAAGTTAGCGCATGATGTGGGCCCGAACAGCCCGACCAGTGGCCGGTTCAAAGCTACCGCCATGTGCAGTGCCACAGAATCGATGGTCACCACGAGCGAGGCCTCCGCAATCAGCGCAGCCAGGGTACGGAGGTCCGTGGCGCCTGCCAGATTGCGAGGCGCCACGGACGAAGCCCGTAGTATTTGTGTTACTTGGGGAATGTCCTCATGGGCGCCCACCAGGACCGTCTCGAGACCGATCTCGCGTGTGATGAGGTCACACAGCCGCCCCCATCTGGCGGCACGCCACCGTTTTGCCGGCACAGATTGCCGGGCATTCCGGCCGCCCCCGGCAGCTATGACCGCGAAGGGCGCTGCGCCGGCACGTTCTCGCGCGGCGGCGCGCTCATTGGGCTCCACGAAGAGCCTCGGATAGTGGGAGTGGGGGAGGGGCGTCGACACTGCCCGGCCTGCGAGCTCAAGGTAGGCGTCGGCTGTGTAGCGATCGAAGGGTGGCGGCCACGAATCGATATCGGATCTGTCCAGAGCGTGCACTTTCCGGGCCCCGCCCAGCCGTGCCACAAGCCGTGCAGCGGGCGATGCCTGGAAAACCACCGCCTGCGATGGTGCGGCGCGGCGAAGGGTCGGCAGCGCCCGCGCGGCCGACAGGTATGAGAGATTTGGCATGGTGATGACTGAGTCGATGTCGCCATTGCACTTCAGCAATGGCGCGCACTGTGTGGTGGTGAGGACCAGGAGTGTCGCCTCGGGGAAACCCGTTCGCAACAAGTGCAATGCAGGGGTTACCAGGAGCAGGTCTCCCAACGCGTGAGTCTTCACTGCCAAGACTGTCGGTATGCCGATGGAGGGTGTTCTTGAACGCGGCAACCGCTACCTCTTTCCGTGTGAACAGGGATCTCACCATAGCAAGTATCGCCGGGGCCCCGCGTCAACTGCTTGCTGTCGTGACCCTGAGGATGTAAATGGCATCGTGCCCATCATTCGATACCCTTAGGCCGGAGCGTTCCGTGAGTCAGACATCGACATCCTCGCTCACCAGTCGTCTGCGGCTAGCCCTTCACGCGGGCGTCAGCCTCTTGCTGCTCGGGGCGGTGGTGCTTCTACTCCACCCACAGCGATACTGGGAGATTCTCCGGTCGATCTCGATGAGCTCGCTCCTGATTGCGGTGGGGATGGCGGTGGCGGGGTTCCTGGTGCGAGCCGTTCGTTGGCATTTCCTGGCCACGCAGGGGGTGCCCCTTCTCACCTGGGCAGAGACGGTGCGAAGCACGGTGATGGGGTGCAGAACGGCTCCGCTGGGGAATGCTTGGCAAGCCCGGATAGAGAGCGCGGAAGCTCTCAATGGTGAGAACCGGCTGGGCCTTGGCGGCCTTGCCCTGCTGGACGTCATGCTTGACGCCTTGGTGGCGGTGATCGCGGTGGCGCTGAATGTGTTCGGCCTCAATGCGCTGGCTGTCGTGGGTTTCCTGCTGGCTCTTTTCCTGTCCCTCATCGAACACGTACGACGCATGCAGTGGACAACCCAGGGCATCCTCCAGCGGATCGCCAGGGCCCTGGCCAAGACCAGTGTGGCCGATGTGCTGATCGCGCTTCTCTTGTCTGCCTTGATCTACGGTTGCGCCCTGCTCCAATTCCACTTTCTTCTGGTCTCATGCGGAGCCGGTCGCCTGGATCTGGCAACCAAGGCGGGTCCCGTGGTCTTCTTGGTGTCCTACGTGCCCGTCGGTATCTTCCGGCTGGGTCTTCCCCAGATTGCCGCAGCAGCGACTCTGTCATCGTCGGGTCGAGCAGCTGAGGGTGTTGTGACCAGCCTTTTGTTCTTCTTGTTGAACCATGCGCTACCCCGGCTGATCGCGTGCGCCATGGCGGGGGCTCGCGCATCGGGCACGAAGGAGGAAGCATGAGCACTGTGGCTCTCTGCGATGCCCGCAAGGGCATCACGCGCGCTGTGGCCAGCGCCTTGGATGAGATTGGATGGCCGGCTCTGGTGGATCGCGGGGCACCAACGCTCTACAAAGTCAACCTCACCCATGACCTTCTCCTGCCGGGCGCTATCGTGTCGCCGGCTGTGGTGCATGCCGCCCATCGCCACATGGCGTCGTATCTCGGCCCAGTCGTGATTGGCGAGACGAGTCAAGTCGTCACCGACGCCGATAAGGCGTACCGGGCATCCGGATTCGACCGGCTCTGTACGCATCTGGGCCTACAGTGGTGCAATATGACCCATCATGAGTGGATTGATGTCACCGCCCATGGTGAGACCTTGAAACTCCCGGTCATAACCCAGACTCACCAGGTCGTGAACCTCTGTGTCATGAAGACCCATTTCCGTTCGACAATCTCCGGCGCCTTGAAGAACTTCTGGGGCTTCCTGGAAGGGGGACGAGAACGGTTTCACCCCGAGTTACCTACTAGGATCGCGCAGTTGCACACGCTCATCCCGTGCAGGCTGCATATCATGGATGCCGTCGTCGCCATGGAGGGCAATGGACCCAAGAGCGGAAGACCCAAGGAGGTCGGGCTTGTGCTCGCGTCGGCGGATCCGGTTGCCTTGGACGCGACCGCGGCACGACTCATGGGGTTTGATCCGGCGACCATCGAGCACATCCAAGTGTGCGCGCAACGGGGCTTGGGTAGCGCTGATCCGGCGCGCATTCACCTCGTGGGCGATGCGGCGGATGCACTCGCTATGCGCTTCGCCCCGGCTCGCCAGAACTTCATTGCCAGAGTCGAAGCACGAGTGCGGCAACTCAGAGGCGGCGGTGGCGGCGGCCTTCACGGCAGGCCCCTGGAGATCCTGGCGTGGGGAGCGCGACAGTGGTACAGATTCGCGTATGAAGCGTTCGGAACCAGGCGAAGGGTAGAGCGATTCCTCCGGTCCACGGAGTTCGACGGCGAATGGAGGCGCCGGTAGGGGAGACTCACCTGTATCGGCTGTCAGCTATCGGCGGTTGGCTATCGGCTGTCAGCTTACTCCTATCTCCTGGTCAAGTCAGAACATGGGTAACGTTTCAGGTTCAGAACATAGGTAACACTTCGTCATTGCGCGGATGGCGATGGACTGGGA
>JAFGKV010000339.1 GCA_016928395.1 Candidatus Fermentibacterota bacterium
ACCATCGATCATCAGCCCGCCTGGTCACCAGATGGGCGGACCATCGCCCACACACACGGATGGAACCGCGCCGGTGCCCTTTTGGGGGTCAAATCTTTAATCTATAATCTTCGGTCGGAGTTGAGCTTCCAGGTCTCGGATTCGTTGGGCCACGGCGGGGTCCCCATCGATGGCGTCTGACACGCGCCGGCATGCATGGCTGACCGCGGCGGCCTTGATGCCGCCGAAGCGTTCGCCTATGGTGGCGTTGGTCAGGCGGCAGTGCCGCCACGTCAGATAGATCGCCACATCCCGTGCTTCGTCACCCTTTCTGCCTCGTCTTCGCAGGTGCTCTGCAGCGCACCCATAGGTTGTGCCGACGGCTCTGGCCACGGCCTCCGGATTCACCGACGCGGCCTCCACCATGCGAGACACCTCGGTATCGAGGGGCTTCTCCTCGAGTTGCATCCGCATCTGTCGGACGAAGTCCTCGCCCCCCAGTAGCGCCCCATGCACGACCGCATCAAGGGGAGATGGTTCGTCTGACGCCGTCAGGAACTGCAGGTAGCCTTCCCGCTGCTCCTGTGCGGTGCGCCCGAATCGCTCCAAGACCCATCCGGTGGTGAGCCACGGGGGTGGCTCGACCATGCCCAGATAGGCACGGCAGCTCGACCAGTCATACTTCCATGGACGCCTCACCATACCCGCTCTGACGGGATTGAGATGGATGTAGCGAGTGAGGGCCGAGAGATAGGATTCCGCCTCGATGACGGCGCTGTGGAACCGACCTTGGAACAGATACCCAGATCGTCGGTAACGCCGGTTAAATGCTGAGGCATAGGTCTCGTTGAGCCATTGCATACTGCGGCTGAGATGACCCTCGGGGGTCTCGAGCTCGAGATGATAGTGGGTATCCATGAGGCAGTAGGCGTGGACCAGCACGCCAAAGCGTTGACAGAGCTGCTGAAGTCTGGCGAGAAAGTCGAGGCGATCATCGTCGTCGCCGAAGATTGTGGTGCCGGCAACGCCGCGGGCGGTGATGTGGTAGTGGCCGCCAGGGAAGTCGATACGCAGTGGTCGGGCCATGGCGATCTCCAGAGGGAAGGCACAGGGGGAGGACACGTAAGGGACCTGGCAGGCATGTTAGGAGGAGTATCTGTCGCGTCAAGATTATAGATTGAAGATTTGACCCCACGTGGACAGTGCAGCTCTGCGCAAGGACAGACCGGATCGGGTGGTAGACCCATGCGCACGGTGGACCTGGCACTCCAGCATGCCGACACCAACCCTCGCCTGATGACACAGATTACACCATGGTTGACACATGGTGTAATACACCAATATTGCCATCAAGAACCGTCGAAAGGAGGACCATGCCATGGCACTGAATCTGAAGAACCGCCACGTCGAGATCCTGGCCGCCGAGGTCGCCGAGCTGACAGGCGAGACCAAGACCGAAGCCATTCGGCGCGCGCTCGAGGAACGTCGGGAACGGCTGCACTTCCGCGTGGTGCGGCGAGACCGGAGAAACGACCTGCGGAGGTTTCTGGAGACAGAGGTGTGGCCGTGCATCCCCCGCGAGGTGCTCGGCACACCCCTGGCTCGTGCGGAGGAGAATGCCATTCTGGGGTATGGGGAGCAGGGGGTATGATTCTCGACACATCGGCCGTGCTAGCGATCATCGTCAGAGAGCCGGGATGGGAGGCCCTCTTCGACAAGATCGTGGCCGCACCAAGAGCCGGCATCGGCGCTCCCACTGTAGCCGAGGCTGGCATCGTGCTGAGGGCTCGTCTGGGCGCCTCGGGAGTCTCAGTGCTGACGCGGTTCCTCCAGGAGTTCCGTATCGAGACCGTTTTGTTCGGTGAGGAGCACTGGCGTGCGGCAGTCGAGGCATACGGCGCCTTCGGTAAGGGGCATCATCCCGCCGGACTGAACTACGGAGACTGCATGGCATACGCCACGGCGCGATTGGCGGCACTCCCGCTCCTGTGCAAAGGGGAGGACTTCCCGCTCACCGACATCCCTCTCGCATAGACACGCCGATCCCGCCGCCTGCCGAACGGGAATAGGCGCACGGAGGGCTGCGGCCGACAGCACGTGACCACGGGCGAGTACTTCGTTGTGGGATCTGTGGGCCTTCAGAGGCGGCTGCATGCGGCCGCGCTCAGGCACAGCAGCGAAGGACAGCCAGTGAGGAGAAAGGAGAACGACGCACGCAGCCCGTCTTCTCCGGCCGCTTGACCGGGCGGTTCCTCTCCCTTCTCTTCCCTCGTGCTGTTTAGAGAATCGCCCTCTCCGTGAGGGCTGTGATGTGCGGAGATGCTCGGTCAGGCGCACATCCTGGGTGGGTGTGCGGGTGGGGATCCCGAGACATTTCCTCCCGACTGCCTTGTTCTCTTCACTCCATAGGGATCGAAGGCCGCATCGCGGCTCACAATCGTGAGATCATCAACAAGGCACTGCGCAGCCAGCATACGGTCAAGAGGATCGCGATGGAGGAACGGGAGCATCTCGCGGGGTCAGGGGATGGCATGTGAGCGCACCCGCTCCCCTTGCTCGTCGAGGACTCGCGGTCACCCTGGATCGCGGCGCGGAGGCCAGGCCGGGAATCCTCGGGCACTCGTGGAGGGTTCCCGCTCGGCAAGGATCAGAGGTTCTCCACGCGGGGTACCATGTCGTGCTGTGCGACGCCAGTGAGTTCCCGAATGGAGTGTATGTCTACACGATGCGGACACCGGTGTTCTGTGACTCCAGGCGGATGATAGTATCCCGGTGAGAGCAGTCGAGATAGGCCAGGGGCACCGGCGCGGCTTCGCGCGCTCAGGGCGAGAGCCTTGGAGGAGAGGATGAAGAGCGCACTAGCGCTGATGATCGTGCTCTGGATGGTGGCCCTGGGCGGGTGCGCCAGCGACGAACTATTCCTCGATCCAGAGCCGCCTGTCGAGGTTGAAGTTGATCCAGACTGGTCGCCCGATGGCGCCACCATCGCGTACACCCACTCCCTGGATGAGGTCTGGCTCTTGGACCTTCAGACCACGGAGAGACGCTTCCTCACGAAGGGCATGTGGCCAGTATGGTCTCCGGAGGGGAAGCGGATCGCCTATGTCAAAGCGAATGACGTCCATGTCATTGAAGTGGAGACTGAAGAGATAACCCGTCTGACGGACTGGGGGGAATGCTACTTCCCGTCGTGGTCGCCCGATGGGACAAGGATTTGCTACGATGTGATTGCCGTGCCTGCGGACTCCCTGGGTCTTTGGATCATGAACTCGGATGGGTCGGGGAAGACCCGGGTAGTCCGTGGGCGCGCGCCGGACTGGTCTCCTGATGGCGCCACTCTCGCATACGTCGGAGGGCCCGGCTCGGCCGCCCGCACGGAATCGCAGATCTGGCTGGTCCGCACAGACGGGACCGAGGAGACACAGCTCACGGAGCGCGCAGTCGCCAATCGTTACCCATGTTGGTCGCCCGACGGGGCGAGAATCGCGTGGAACTCCTTTGGCAGCCGGAATGACTCGTCCAATGGGATCTGGATCATGAATGCGGACGGGACGAACCAGCGGAAGGTCGTGCGCGATGGCAGCTTTGGAGGCAGGCCGTCATGGTCGCCTGACGGCGAACGGATCGTGTATCCTGGACACAACAAGGATTCCGACACCGTGACCCTGTGGATCGTGAACGCCGATGGAACAGATGCCCGGCCTCTGACCCGTCCGGAAGACTACGGGACGCCCGGCGGAACCTGAGGGCACCGGGAGAGACAGCGGGGCGGAGATGCGGGAGGCACAGAGGCGCAGTGGTGCCTTGGGGTCACCCATTAGAGGGCGGGTCAACGAAAGACATTCCTCCCTGAGAAGACCGCACTCTCCTCGCGCGACCTTCTCCTCTCCCGCAGGTAGGTTCGAGTCCCTCGTCGTTCATCGCACCCGTTACATCTCTGAGATGGGGTAACGATCAGCTTCTGCTGATCCGCGCCAGTCACCCATCGGGTTCAAGGCTCGTGGAGGGCGATCGTGCCCGGTTCACTGCCCCTGGTCCATCTGGATCCCAGATGATCATCGGTTCCATGCCGTGGCCCAAGTGGTAGTGCAGATCTCGTGGTTGTGTCCCAACCCTTGTGTGACTCGCGGCATAGGCGAATCAGACTCGAAAGACTCGCACCCCTCTCTTGTGCACAGACCAATCTCGGCCCTACCCACCGACCTGTCAAATCGCGATGGCCCTCTGTATGATTATCAGATCTTCAATCTGCAATCTTCGCGTACCACACCACTCCTGTGCCTCGTTCTCGTGGGGACGGCGGCGCACAGGCCACCGTGCGTACAGGACATTGGAAGAATGTCAACGTGCGGTGCGATAGATCTTCCCACACAAGGCCACCAGGCCGGCTGCAGCACGCCGAACGGCACAGCGTGGCCCTGATCCGAGGTATTCTAAACTTGGAATAGTGGCCCCACGGGCTGTTGCGGGGACGCTTCGGGGAAACGCTGGAGCACCGCAGGGTAGTCGGCGAGTCTCTATGTGGGAGTCCCCGACGTGCCACGCATGCGTGCCTCCCTGTTCCGTTGACCGGGAGGCAACGGTTTGGGAAATCGTACTGCCGCACGGAGTTGACTGAAGCCTCCCACCGGGCGGGTGCACGCTCCGGGTGCACCTCCTCATCACACTACGGCCTCGCACACACAACGTCGACAGTGCCATCTCTCCGACTTCCGCCGACGCCACCTGATCATCCGATGTGACGGAAGCGAACCAGCGTGGTGTTATTCATTCGTAGGAACCCGCCACTAGTGGCATCGCTTTCCAGGAGGAACCATGCGCGTGCAACTCATCGGAGTGTGTGTCGTCTCCCTCATTGTCTCATCGCCCTCGGTGCGTGCACAGCCCCGCGACGTCGTGCTCAACGGATCATTCGAGAACGGCCTCGCCTGGGACGGGCTTCGGCCTCAGTACTGGACGGTGGGTTTCCCCGGAGAAGCTCCTATTGATTCTCTGGGAACATGGGATCTTGACGGCACGGCAGCAGCCTCGGGCACCGTGAGCCTGCATCTCACCTCCCACACAACTGAGGAGTGGTATTTCCTGGCCCAAGCGCTTGATGCACCCACGTTCGATCTTGAGGGCAAAGAGGTGTCATTCTCGCTCCAGGTGAAGACCAACGATTCCACCGGTGTCTATGCCCTGGTCGCGGCCTTCAATCCCGACGTGCCTGACACCGGCGACTTCGGTTCATCCGTTGGGCATGTCATCCTGGCGCCCTCGCCATCCGATTCGGGATTCACCCGTCTCGAGGGATCCTTCGTGGCCTGGGATGCGGCTGCGGCGTTGGCCTTAGTATTGGCCGTCGAGGGCAACGGCACCGAGGCATGGTTCGATGACGTCGCGGTGATATTCGAGCCGGCGGTGCCCGGGCCCGGACCTGACTGGTCAGAGGTTGAAGACCCCTTGGGCGGGCAGCAGAGGACGTTTCACCTGGGGACCGTCTCGGAGCTGGCGCGCAACCTCTCCGAAGCGGCGTACGAAGACCTGCCCCTCGAGGTCAGCGAAGCCGGTGACATGATCAACGTGTTCACGCACATACAGTGGAACTCGTTGCGCGGTGCACCCCTGCTGGAGGGTCATGACAGGCCCCTCCAGATCGCATCTCGGGCAGAGGCATTGGGGCTAAGCCGTATGCTCACCTTCGATTTCACCCATGACGATCCGGAGGGTGTGGGGTACATCAACCCCATGCCCGACGGCACGCCTGTCACCGCGCTGACTGGCGAGGTGCGACGTGCTTACGTGGACGAACTCGTGGCGTTGGTTGAGGCCGTTGCTCCGGAAATCGTGAGCGTCGGGATCGAAACCAACATCTTCCAGACATTCTGCCCAGGCCAGTGGCCGGACTTCCTCCTGATGATGCAAGAGGCCCGCGCCGCCCTCTCCGTGTACCCGGATCTCCACGTGACCACCTACTGCACCCTGGATGCCGTGCTCACCCTCGATGGCAGGGTTCTCAGTCCGCAGGAGTCTCCCTGGCTGCAGGTGCTTCCCTACTGCGACTCGGTTGCCTACAGCTTCTACCCACAACTCGCCGACACCACGGTCCTGCACATCGACGGCTACTTCGCCCGTCCGCAACTGGCTGCGCCGGGCACACCGCTGCTGATCCCGGAATTCGGCTGCCGGTCAGATACCGCACAGGGGTTCTCGGAATCGCTCCAATGCCGGCTCCTGTCGAAGGTCGTGCAGGATGTGGCATCCCTGGAACCCCACACCGAAGCAGTCATCTGGTTTGCGCTGTATGACTTCCAGTACCTGGGTGCTCCTCCCTGGTTCAAGGAGAACTTCGCCACGCTGGGATTGCGGGACTATGCGGGGACACCGAAAGCCTCGCACGTGGCATTCCAGAAGATGAGAGCGCATCCGCTGGGCGGGCTGGGGAGACCCCCGATACCCGAGATCGCTTCGATCGAAGCGTCCCCCAATCCCTGTGACGGTGCATGCACGATCCGTCTCGCCGCCGTGTTCCCTGGCCAGCGGGACCTGCACGTCTACGACATGGCTGGTCGCCTGCACACCACGGTGCCCGTGCCTCCGGCCCACCACAGCGTTCGATGGACCACGGCCACCATGCCCATCGGCGCGTATCTGATCCGATCCGGGAACGGGGATGACACGGCCCACGCGCTCATCACCGTGATCCATTGAGGATTGCACCGAGCGTCTGGATCCCTATAGCAGAACGAACGCACGGCCATTCGGGAGACGGTAGCGCGTGAAATCGGCAACGTCGGTGGTCATGATCACCACGATGCCTGTCTCGCACGCAAGCCAGTACAGCGATGCATCGGCAAGATCCATTTCTCGCCTCGCCACCTCGGCGTATCGCTCCATCCAGCTCACCATCTCGCCTAAGTGACGTTCCTCGAACGGGTACACCACCGCGCCTCCAGCCTCCAGCCAGCGCAGCAGCTCATAGCGCTGCGGCACGGTGAGGAGGTAGGATGCCTCGACTACGCACGGCCACGTCGTCATCAATTGAAGACCATGCCGTGACAATTCTGTCACGAGGGTATCGAAACGCCTATGATGGTGATCATCGACGGCGAAAAGCGCGATGAGAGGCCCTGCATCAATCAGAACGCTTCGCACGCAGCTTCGCTCTTACTTGCGCCGAGACGTCTTCCGAGGCGCTCGGGGCTCCCATTGGCGTCAAGCTCCGGATCTCCCGCAGCAGACGGGCAGGATCCTTGAGGCCCAAGGCACGCTCGAGTGCGTCGATCACCAAAGCAGATTTCGTAACCCCGCGTCGACGAGCCTCTTGCTCCACGCGCGCCTCCAGTGTGGCATCCAGTCTGACCGACATTGGCATGGGTCCCTCCAGAGAAGCGTACTACCGTACTACAGTAATCACAGCCGTGCGGCATGTCAAGCATGGGAGGCATGGTCACAGCGACTACGCAGGGTCACCAATCAGCCCCCTCCCGGCAGAGCAGATGCAGCAGGGTGTCGTAGGGTTGGCTGCGGGGTCGGGCATCGCCCTGCTGCATTCTCGGGGAGCTGCACGGGGGCGTGACATGTGACCGACTGCACAGCCTGCCGCAGGCAGGGTGACGTCAGGGTCTCCGGCGAGTATCGTCCAAGTACACAAGGGCTCTTTGATGTACACAAAAGGAGGAATCCATGACCATGAATACGGTGGGCGTCCGGGATCTGCGCCAGAAGCTCAGCACGTACCTGGACGTCGCCAAGGCCGGACACAAGGTGGCGATCACCGAGCGCGGCCGCATAGTGGCACGGCTTGTGCCGCCGGAGGTGGACCCAGGAGACCGGTTGGAGGCTCTCAGGAATGCCGGATTGATCAGGTGGTCCGGTAGGCGGCTGCCTCCAGCTGAACCCGTGGCCCGGCTTCGTGGCAGGAAGCTTGTGGCGGAGCTCGTGTCGGGGGGGACCCTGTTGGGTCAAATCTTGAATCTACAATCTTCCCGTCCCGCCTCCGTGGCATTCGCGTCCCGTGTCCGGATCTCTCTCCATACCAGCCTGGATTGCGCGAACCAGCCGGGCAATGACGGGGCGTTGAGAGTGAGCACCAAGTAGCGAAGTGCCGACGCCGGCACGACCCGTGTTGGGATCGCCGGTGAGGGCCTTCCCCGGGGGAAGACGCCCAGCCGTCTGGAGTTCTCAGCAGTCGCGCGCCGTGTGGTCAGGGTGAGGCTTTGAATTCCCACTCGCCCGGCGCTACACCGAAGAAAAGGTGCGTGGGGCTCGGCGTGTCGAATTCGACTCCTTCGAGATGCCCGTGGCGCCCGCCGCGCCCCCACACGGGATACCCATTCGCGGTAATGCGTTCCCACGAGACGGCGTGATACCGCGGAATGCCCACCATTGCGGCTGTGCCCGGAGGCGAATGCATGCGCAGTATGAACGAAGAGTCGGCCCGCTCGAGATGCACCACGATGGGGCCCTTGATCGTGGGAACGGTCGCGTCGACGGAGCGAAGAGGCCCCATCTGGGGCATGAGGCGATAGCGCCCATACCCGGGCTCAAGGGGAGCAACCCCCAGCACATACTGAGACAGCAGAGTCAGCGGCCCCCCGGCCCAGCCGTGATTGTAGCTTTCCCCTACCCGGTACCAGTGTTCCCAGAGGGTCGTGAGATCGCTCTCCACCATGCCCGCGTAGCGGCGCTTCATCCGGGCGAGACCGCCGAACGCGTCGCCCATCACGAAGAAGGCTTCCAGCACATACTTTTCCATGTAGGGGCTCGCGTGTGACTGGCGAGCCAGCAGCCGACGCAACGAACCCCACTTCGATCGATCCGCGATGCCCGCAACGACTGCCAGCCCATTCGCACGGTCGTCGGCGCTGGAGATGTGGCGGGGTGAACGATACCCGCTCCGCCTGCGCCACCACCGTCGGTTGACGCTCCTGATCAGGCCTGCCCGTCTCTTGGGGAAGGCTCGCGCATCGGCGGTGTCGCCGCAGACTGTGGCCATCCTTTCGGCGGATTCCAGCGCCATGCAGTACCATGCAACTTCGATCATGTCGCGATCCTGGTTGTCGCCCCAGTCAACCCAATCCCAATCTCCCGCTCGAGGCACGAGCAGGCCGTCGCCCCCGATGCTCCACAGGTTCAGGTAGCCGCGCACGTGAGGGTAGACGTAGCGGATGGTCTCCTTGTCGCCGGTGGCCATGTAGTAGGTCCAGAATCCCTGGATCCCGACCGCAGCAAGCATCTGACAGGGGACTTCCTTGTTCCACGAGCCGGACGGGACCGGCGAGTACAGCACACCGTCCGCGCGGCGCCAATCGACAAGATTGCGCATCGCCTTCCTGACGAGGGAGTGTGCGCGTGTGTCACAGCAGTAGAAGATCTGCCCCGCGATGGTGACTGCGTCTCCCCACCACTGCGCCCGCTCCCTGTCGGGATCCTGAATGCCGTCGCGCATCGAGACACGGAGGGTGTTCGCTGCCTTGTGCCACAGCGCGGTGTAAAACGAGTCGTCGCAGGCAAAAGAGCCCGTGAACTCCGTGGCGAAGCTCGTCTCACGGTATCCGAGCCTGAGGATTTCAACACCGGGGGGGATGTCATAGCCCGGATATTTCATGAGGGGTTGGGATCGGGGGTAAAAGAGGGGTGGAGCCTGGCCAGACGAGACCGAGCCGCGATCGCCTC